>NZ_JAGSYF010000004.1:0-304715 GCF_025685645.1 Edaphobacter bradus | reverse complement strand
GTGGCCATCTTGAGCGTTCTCCTTATCTTTCAGTGTATGCCCCTGCCATGCCAGCGGCAAGGCCTCAGGTGAGAGCACACTGTCATAGCAATAGATGCGCCCAAATCCCGAGGGATGCATTCCATGTGCAGCCTACAAATCCTGCTACCATCAAATTCAGCAGGTAAATGCATGAGACTCTTCCTCTTCCTGGCTAACGCCTTTATCAACACCTTCGGCATTACCCAGCCGTCCCCCGGGCAAGCTGAACGTGCCGCGCGGTTTATCGCCTACATGATGCTGGCAGTTCTCCTCATGGTCGTCATCGTGGCTGTTGTCGTCCTACGCTCCCTTTATCACTAAAGCAGGGCGACTGGTCACCAGAGCGGTACCAATCCCGAAAAACTGTCGTTCATCGCGCTAGAATTGGCGTATTATCCGACCGGACGGCCCTGACGCCCATTCAGGTCCACGTAGGCCTGCTATGATTCAGTGCCGCCTTGGAAGATTGCCCCTGTAAAGGGTGGAGGATATCCGTTATGAGCGTCATTCCCGTCATGCTCATCATCTGGGGAGTCATCGCGGCCTGCTTCCTGGCGCTTCTGGCCTATCGCGGGCAGCTAACCCGCTACGAAGAGGATCAACTCTTCCTCAACGAGACCGAAACCAACGAACAACGACAGCAGAGCGAAATTGTTCGCAAATGCAATCAGATTCAGCCCATTCTCCGCGTCCTCGGCATCGCCACCGCTGTGATGACGATTTGCATCGTCGGCATCTTCACCTACGACGCCTGGCAGAAGCTCCAGTAGACCGACTTCCTCAGCAGCACAGCAGCGCACCCGCTCAATGCGGCCGAGTCGCAGTGTTGCCAAGCGTCATGTCCGCAGAAAACGAAAATCACCCCAACAAACACAAACGCCGCCAGCAGAGTATGCCGGCGGCGTTATCTTTTGCTACCTATACGTTGTAGGTCGAGGACGAGACTCGTCCGCCCCGCCCCGTCCAGTTGGTGTGGAAGAACTCCCCGCGCGGCCTGTCCACACGCTCATACGTATGGGCTCCGAAGAAGTCCCGCTGCGCCTGCAACAGGTTTGCCGGCAGTCTCTCCGTGCGGTAGCCATCGTAGAACGACAACGCCGTCGAGAACGCGGGCATCGGCACGCCGATCTCGATTGCGTGGGTCACGGCCTTCCGCCACGACCCCCCATACTTGTTCAATTCGCTCGAGAAGAAATCATCCAGCAGCAGATTCTGCAGCCTGGGATTCTTATCGAACGCTGCCTTGATGTTGCCCAGGAACACGCTGCGGATGATGCAGCCGCCGCGCCACATCAGCGCAATGCCGCCCATGTTCAGGTCCCAGTTCTGCTCCTTCTCGACGGCGCGCAGCAGCATATAGCCCTGCGCGTAGCTCACCATCTTTGAGCAGTAGAGGGCCCGACGAACATCCTCAATGAACTCCTTCTTCTCGATTCCAGATAAGCCCGTCAGCATCTTCTTCGGCCCTTCGAGCACCTTCGAAGCCGCGATACGCTCGTCCTTCAACGCCGACAGGCATCGCGCAAAGACGCTCTCGCCGATCAGAGTCACGGGCTGGCCCAGGTCAAGCGCCGAGATCGCCGTCCACTTGCCCGTTCCCTTCTGCCCGGCTGTGTCCAGAATCTTGTCGATCATCGGCTGCCCGTCTTCGTCCTTCTTGGCAAAGATCTCGGCCGTAATCTCGATCAGGTAGCTGTCCAGTTCACCCTTGTTCCACTCCGTGAAGACCTCGCTGAACTCGTCCGCAGTCAGGTCCAACCCGTCCTTCAGCAACTGGTAGGCCTCGCAGATCAGCTGGATGTCGCCATATTCGATGCCGTTGTGCACCATCTTCACGTAGTGCCCGGCGCCATCCTGCCCCACCCAGTCGCAGCACGGAGTTCCATCTTCGACCTTCGCCGCAATGGCCTGGAATATCTCCTTCACATGCGGCCACGCTTCTTTATTGCCGCCGGGCATGATCGAGGGGCCAAACCGCGCGCCCTCTTCTCCACCCGAGACGCCAGTGCCGATAAAGAGAATCCCCTTCTCCGCAAGCTCCTTCGTGCGACGATTTGTGTCCGTAAACAGCGAGTTGCCGCCGTCGATCAGGATATCGCCCTTCTCAAGGTAAGGCAGCACAAGCTCGATGGTCTGGTCGACGACCTCGCCGGCCTTCACCATCATCATCACGCGCCGCGGCCGCTTCAGCAGCTTGCAAAGCTCCTCGACCGAGTGCGCCCCTACAACCTGCGTCCCCTCGGCCTCGTTGTTGATAAAGTCATCCACCTTCGAGGTCGTACGGTTGAACACCGCCACCTTGTATCCGTGGTCGTTCATGTTCAACACGAGGTTCTGGCCCATGACAGCCAACCCAATCAAACCAATATCGCAACTTCCCTCTGCCATCTCTATCTCCATCTCCCTAACGCCCCTCGGGACGCGCAAAGTACTCAGTAATTCGCTACTGGCGCAGGACAAAACGAATCGTCCGGCCACGCGCCTTTCTATCACAGCGAGACAGCCAACGGATAGACGACCCCCTGGATCTCGGTGCCAAACAAAAAGAACACCGTCGCCGAAGCGACGGTGCCAAGGTTAGGAGTGAAGCCCGTCAGAAGGTTAACCTGCCGCCCAACTGCACCAACCGCGGGAAGCCAAGCGTACCAGTGATCTGACCGGCGCCGGAGTTCGGCGTCGTCGTCACGATACCCGTCTTCGTGTTCACGCTCGAGCTACCGACCGAGAGACTCGGCGTGGCGAACTGCGGCGTGTTGAAGGCGTTCAAGGCCTCGGCGCGAAACTCCGCATGGACTCGTTCGGTCACCCGGAAGTCCTTGTTTAGTGAGAGATCCGAGTTGATGTAACCGGGTCCATAGCAGTTGCTGGCTCGCGGCGCCGTTCCGTAGGCGAAGGGAGCCGTGATGCTATAGGCAGCCGCATTGAAATAGCTGTTCAGGCGACCTTCCGGAGATCCCGACTTGCACGGAGACGAACCGGCTATGAGGCTCGGACGCTGGGTGCTGTTGCCGTACGAGCTATTGGCGTTGCCCTGCGTAATTGCAAGGGGACCACCATTCTGGATAACGGTGATGTCGTTGAAGCGCCAGCCTCCCACCGCGAGGTCAACCCAGCGGTTCACGCCGCTGAGGAACGGCTTGCCTCGGCCAAACGGCAACTCCAGAGTTCCCGCGAGGGAAAGGCGGTTCGGAATGTCGTTGGTTGCGCGAGCATACTCCCTGGACAGATCGTAGATGTCCTGCGGCCCGTTGTTGCCCGAGTTCAAAGAGTTCGACGAGCCGTAGGCGCCCCAGATGTTGTCCCAGTTGGAGGCCCAGGTGTAGGCCGCCAGCAGAGTCACGCCCCTATTGAAGCGCTTCTGCACCTTAAGGTCGAGCGAGTTGTAATTCGACTTGCCTAGACTTGTGGCCATCGTGATCGCCTGGTACTGGGGGAACGGAAGCAGAGTTTGATACTTGTTGACTTTTCCCGGACCCCAGGACCCGAGCCCTACGTACGGATTGGCTACCTTGGTGCTGAGCGTGGTGCCTTGCGAGTACTGGCTGTCGGGAAGCTGATTGATGTTGAGGCTGTTTGGCAGGTTCCGCCCATGGCCGCCCACATAACCAATCTTGAGAGCGACGCCCATCGGGAACTCATGTTCTACCTGCAACGAGTAGGACTGGAAGAGCGGCGAGCGCCGGTACTGATCGATCAACGACAACGTTGTTCCAATGCTGGTGCTCAGACCGTTCGAGTTTCCAGTGGGAGTCGTCTTGATTGTCGGGTAGGGATTGCTGAGGCTGATCGTAGGCGTCCCGCTCTGCGACGGAATAGAGTTCGTAAGAATGTATCCCGGCGCATAACCGTTGTTATTGGTGTAATACTCCGGAGCGTAGAAGACGCCGTAACCAACCTTGACCACCGTTTGGTTGTCCACCGCATACGCGAAGCCAGCACGGGGATTGTATTTGCTCCCCATGTTCCCGGTGTTGGTGCCATATCCGTTTTGCCCGGCGAATTCCACGCCGCCCTTCGCCTGCACACTGCTGCCGAAGGCGTTGTAGACGGCATTGCGGTCGAACCCAACCGAAATCCGATTGTCCCGCTCATGGATACCCGGTTCGTATTCGTAACGGAAGCCCAGATTGAACGTCAGCCGGGGGTTGAGCCGGAAGTCGTCCTGCAGGTACACGGCTTGGTAGCCGGTAGTGTAGGCAAGCTGCGACGGCACGATCAACTGGCCGGTGGTCGGGAAGCCCTGAAGTATGTCGGCAGCAGCCGTTCCGGAGAGATTGTTGAAGTTGAACCAGCCGGAGGCATCGCTCAAGCTCGTGAAGGTCAGACTAATCGCGCGATAGTTATAACCTGCTTTCAGGCTGTGCCTGCCAAGGTTCTTCCCGATGCCCACAACGAAATTGCGAGAAAAATAAACCTGCGGACCTGAGTTTGAAGTTCCTTCGTTTGCGAGGCTCGCGTCGGCTGTAATGCGCGGGAAAGCCTTCTTCGATTGGGCCGACGTGTAGTAAGAGGGAAGCCCCAGGGTCGTCTGGTCGAACCCGTTACTGATGTCTAGCGTGTTGTTCGGGAAACGGTTGAAGCCGAAGCCGACTGTCAGCACTGTCGTCGGATTTACACTGATCGTGTTCTGGATGCCGATCGCATCCACCTTACGATAGAGCAGATAAGAACCGGAATAGCCGGCTTGCGTCTGCAGTGGGTTGCCGCCTGGCTCCTTGCTGCCATAGTGCAGGTAGTAGAAGTCGGCCAGCCATCGCGAGGAGAATTGATGGGTCACCTTCCCGTTGAACTCGTCTGCGCGGTCGCCGAGCGTGTCGCCTCCGTTGAAGTTCGTCACGCCAAAGCGGCTTTCGGTCGTGTTCGGCGTAGGATACGCCTGCAGAATCTTCAGGCCGATCGGGTTGATGTTCGTGATCTTGTTGCCCGGGTAGTAGCCGCCTGCCGCGAGGTTCTTGATGCAAATAGCATCCTTGCCATTAGTGCCGGTAGCACATGTACCGGTTGGCGTAACAGTTCCGATCTCAGAGAAATCTCCGCCGCGCTGAAGCGCCGTAGGAACCACAAATGACGTGGTGTTGACGAACGGGGAACGTTGGCGATACCCCTCTCCCGTAATGGCAAAGAACGTCTTGTCCTTGCCCCCAAGCCACGTCGGCAGCGGAATAGGACCGGAAAGGCTACCCACGTACGAGTAAAATTCGGCCGCTCCGCGGGGGATTCCCTTCTGATTGTTGAAGAATGTATTTGCGCCCCAGTTGGTCTGACGCGTCTCGCCCTGCAGTACGCCGTGCAGCGCGTTGGAGCCTGACTTCAGTGTGGTGTTGAACATGCCGCCACTCGTGCGGCCAATCTCCGCATCGTAAGTATTCGCCTGCACCTTCACTTCTTCAACCGCTTCAATGCTGGGAATAATTACGGCGCGGTTGCTGAAGTCCGTGATCGGCACACCGTCGACCGAGTAGTTGTTCGAACTCATCGGTCCGCCGGCAATCGAAATCGTCGACGATCCGCTCTGGTCCTGGAAGCGCACAAAACGCGGATCGCCCGCCGCCGTCACAGCATTGTCGAGCTTCGAAAAAAGGAATGGATTGCGGCCGGGATTCGGAAGGTTCTCGAGCTTCTGCGAATCGATAAGCTGCCCATTGTATGAAGTGCCGTTGGTGACCAGATCTTCCGTCGCCGTAACTTCTACGCTCTGGCTCGTCGAGCCGATCTGCAGCTTCACGTCGAACGGAATCGTATTTCCGGAATCGACAGCGATCCCCTTGTTCTCCGACGTCTTGAAGCCGTCCATCGACACCCTGAGGGTGTACGTGTCCGGTTCTACCGCATTGAAGACAAACTCGCCCGCACTGTTGCTCACCGTCGAGCGTACCGCCATCTTCGACTGCGAAATAAGTGACACCGTCGCAGGAGTCAGCGCCGCTCCCTGAACATCAGTCACGGTTCCGCGAACAGCGCCATAGTTTGACTGGGCCTGAGCGCATGCTGCAACTACGGCTAGCAACAGAACTGGTAATAGCAGGCTGAGATGTTTTTTGATCAAGCGATGCATAAATGCGGCCTCCATCGTTATGAGTGTGTCTAACTGCAAAGACAAGAAGGGTGCGTAGCAGTCTGCGACGAGACTGTCTTGACAAAACACAAACTGGATAGAAGACAGAGAATCCCCGACGCCTGGAGAAGTTCCAGGCTAAGTCCTGCTATACGGCTAACAGGATGCCGTCTAGTGCAACTAGCCGCCAGCTTCCCGGCTTATAACCTGAGAAGAAGCTGTCAAAAGATAGTCTGTCGAATTTTCTCTTGAATGACCTCCGACTACGCCGCCGGAGTTCAAAGGAAAGCGATGGAACCTGCGAACACTAATACATCTGGTGAACAGCACGTTTCTGCTGATACTGCACAACGGAGGGAGCTAGATACACTTCGTTTGAGGCGTCCCGACTTCTGTTCGGTCCCATTGACGTGAGAAATAGCTTTGTGTTGATTGGTCTGAGACTAGACGACTGGATACATGATGTCAATAGAATATGCGCGTGCATCACTATTCCAACTGTTCTCGATTCACATCTCTGAACGATTGAAAACACATGCGTTTTCCTTCGTGATTCAATTCTCCAATCACGTGAATCAATCAATTAATCTACGAGCCAGCTATCCACCTAAAGTTTGGCGAAGGTAACAGTAGAAAACAGGCCAGCTTCAGAGTAACTTGGCCGGCCGACTTACTCTATCGGCGCTTACAAGCGATTCCATCGCTTGCGAAAACGCACTCAGGGGCCGCCAATCCTGTACGCTAATCTGAACCGACAAATTACCTTTTCCGAAAGGCCCCCCGTTTTGCTCATTTCGACGCGAAGCACTACCTTGGTCGTCCTCGCCTCCCTCACACTTCCTCTTATTGCGCAGCACCCCCGCAAGGTCACTCAAGCTGAGGTCGACCGCATCACCCGCGATGCGATCCTCATTGATACGCATAATGACGTCCCCTCTCGTACGGTCGATGGCTACGACATCGCCACCCACAACGACAAGGGCCAGACCGATCTCTCGCGCATGAAGGGCTTTCTCGGTGCCGAGTTCTTCGCCGTCTACGTCGGTGCCGAATACGTCAAAGACAACCACTCTGCCAACCGCACCCTGCAGATGATCGATACGGTGAAGACCGACGTCATCGCGGCGCACCCCAACGACTTCGTCTTCGCCACCACCGCCGACGATATCGTCCGTGCCCACAACGAGCACAAGATCGCCGCTCTCATGGGAATTGAAGGCGGCCACGCCATCGAGGACTCGCTCCGACTCCTCCGCGATTACTACACCCTTGGCGTCCGCTACATGACCCTCACCCACTTCAACACCAACAGCTGGGCAGACTCCCAGGGGGACATCGATAACCCCAAGGTCGTCCATCACAACGGCCTCACTCCCTTCGGCAAAGACGTCGTTCGCGAGATGAACCGCCTCGGCATGATGGTCGACATCTCCCACACCGCCGATAAGACGTTCTGGGATGCGCTTGAGACCTCCTCCGCCCCCGTCATCGCCTCGCACTCCGGCTGCCGCGCCGTCACCAACTACACCCGCAACATGACCGACGACATGATCCGTGCGCTGGCGGCAAAGGGCGGAGTCATGCAGATCAACTTCGGCTGCGAGTTCCTTTCGCAGCGTTACTTTGACGAGCTCAAGCCTCTCCAGGCCAAGCGCCGCGAGGCCTACAACCAGATCCAACAGATCGCTGATCCCGTCGCCAAAGAAGAGGCCCTTGAAAAGCTCCGCGCCGAGATGGCAGCCGAAGGACCTAAGCCCGCCACGCTCGCTGACGTCGTCGCGCAGATCGACCACGCCGTCAAAGTCGGCGGCATCGATCACGTAGGCATCGGTACGGACTTCGATGGCGTAGGTTGCGTCCCGCCCGACCTTGACTCTTACTCGAAGTTCCCTGCTCTTACCCGCGCACTACTGGAGAAGGGCTACTCCGCCGAAGACATCAAGAAGATCTACGGCGGGAATCTGCTCCGCGTCATGCGCGCCGTGGAGCAGGAAGCCCGGCGAGAGCAGGCTGCCGGAGTCAAACCTCCTGCCATCAACTCTCCAGCCAAATAGCTCTCTGGCTGTCCGCCACAAGCGAAGGAATCCAGTACATTGCAGCGTAAACAGGAGGGCCGTCCGGTCCTCCTGTTTCTTTGCCGATTGAATCAATCCCTGACACCTCTGCGAAGGAGATGCAAACGCTTACACGAGTTATCTATAGGGCTCTGTGAGCAGACGTGAAATAATGATTCAGCTTTCTCAGGTACTCTTTTGCAGACGGAGTCCTAATGCTTAGCGGCCAGCTGCTTGACGTAATCAAGGGGATTGAGAGCGATCAATTCGTCCCCTACTTCCAGCCGATCGTTGAGCTGCGCAGTGGGGTGCTGACTGGCTTTGAGATCCTCGCTCGCTGGCGTCATCCTGAGCGAGGCATCGTCACGCCCGACGAGTTCATTCCCCTCACCGAGCGGAGCCACTCCATCAACGCCTTGACGGAGAAGCTGCTTCAGCGGGCCTTTGTCATTGCCGCGTACATGCCCAGCCACCTCACGCTCTCCATCAACATCTCGCCCACCCAGCTTCATGACAGCTCTCTTCCCAGTCAGTTTCAGCGAGCCGCAGCGTCAGGACGCTTTCCACTCGAGCGGCTCATCGTCGAGATCACCGAGAGCGCGCTGGCCTCGAACCTCGAACGGGCTCGCGAGACCGCGCATGCGCTCAAAGACATGGGCGCGCGGCTCGCCCTCGACGACTTCGGAACCGGCTTCTCCAGTCTCATTCATCTTCAGAAGCTCCCCTTCGACGAACTCAAAGTCGATGCCAGCTTCGTACGTTCCATCACCAAAGACCGCGACAGCCGCAAGATCGCTGCAGCCATCATCGGCCTCGGTCACAGCCTCGGCCTCACCACGGTCGCCGAGGGAATCGAGGATCAGGCACAGGCCGATCTCCTTCTCTGGCTTGGCTGCGAACTCGGACAAGGCTGGTTCTACGGCCAGCCTATTGCTCCGAGAGCGATGACCCGCTTCGACTTCGCCCATCCTCCCGGCCCACCTGCAGGAATGCCCGTCACTGGCTGGGATCACGAGGCTTCCACGCACCTCGAGGCGCTGCCCGCACAACGCCTCGCACAGCTCCAGGCCATCTACGACGGCGCTCACGTTGGCCTCTGTTTTCTCGATCGCAATCTTCGCTACACCAGCATCAACCGCGGTCTCGCGGAGATCGACGGCCTGCCCGTCGCCTACCACCTCGGCAGAGCCATCGCCGACGTCGTCCCCGAGATGTACTCCCACCTCGAGACCTGTCTGCAGCGAGCGCTTCGCGGCAAGCCAACAGCCAGCACCGAAATTCACGACATCGATCTGACCCAAAGTGGCGATCCACGCAGCCTTCTCGTCTCCTGCCAACCCGCGCGGGACGAAGCTGGCGAGGTCATCGGCATCTCCGTCTCTGTCATCGACATCACTGACCGCGCGAAGGCAGAGAAGGCCCTCAAAGAGAGCGAAGACCACTACCGCAACACCGTCGAATTGAGTCCGCAGGTCACCTGGACCGCTGACCCCAACGGCAGGATTCTCGACTTCGGATCGCTGTGGGAGACCCTCACGGGAATGACGCGCGACGAGACACTCGGGGAGGGATGGATCAACGCGCTGCACCCCGACGACGTCGAGCCAGCGAGGCTCCAATGGGAGCAGTCCAGGCGCACTGGCGCGCCCATAGACATCGAGTACCGCATCGGGAGAAAACACGGTAACTATCGATGGATGCGTGCCCGCGCCTACCCTCGTCGCGGTGAAAACGGAGAGGTCACTCGCTGGTACGGCGTCGTCGAGGACATCGACATGCAGAAGAAGACCGAGCGCGCTCTCCTCCGCAGCCAGTCGCGCCTCCAGGCTGTCTTCGATGCTGTACCGGTCGGCCTCGTCATCGCCGAGGCCCCCAGCGGCCGCATCGTCATGCGCAACCCGCACGCCGAATATATCCTCGGTCCGAGCGATGCAGAGATCGACACCATCGACGCCTACCGGAAGCGCACCGCATTTCATCCTGATGGCACACCAGTCCAGCCCCACGAGTATCCTCTCGCCCGCGCCATCCTTCACGGCGAGACTACGCCGCCCGAGCAGATCCTCTACCAGCGCGCCGACGGCTCAAAGGTACTGCTCCGCGCCACCGCCTCGCCCGTCCGCGGCCTCAACGGCGAGATCACCGGAGGCGTTCTTGCCCTTGAGGAGATCGACGGCGAGAAAGAACCGTCCTGATTCCACCCACTGCGATGCCGAAAACAAAAACGCCCGTTCCTCACAGGTCTCCTGCGAAGAAGGGCGTCTTTGAACTCGCTGCTACTTGCTCTTTACTGCAATCACTTCCACCTCGAGCAGTGCCCACGGTGCTGCCAGAGCGGCAACCTGGAACGCTGAGCGCGCCGGCTTGTTCGGCTGCTCCGTTGTCCCAAAGTACTTCACGTACTCCGACTGCATCCCCGCAAAATCCAACTTGCCCGTCTTCGGATCAGGGCCAAGGAATACGGTCATCTTGACCACATCCTTCGTGTCCAGCCCTTGATCCTTCAACGCCGCCTGAATCTTGGCGAACACGCTGGCCGCCTGCGCCTTCGTGTCGCCATATTCAGCGGGCGTGCCCTTGGCCGCGTCCGCCGGCGTGATCGGCGAAGCAAGCTGGCCGCTCAGATAGAACGTATCGCCGGCCCACACGCCCTTGGCAATCGGGCTCTTGTCGTCCTGGATATGCTTCACTGCGGTCTGCGCCTGCAATGCCGCGCAGCCAGTCATCATCGCTACTACAAACACCAACTTCTTCATCAGCATCTCCTCTTTGATCTGTCCAAAATCTGTCCAACGCTACGCTGAAACCGTGCCGCGATGCTTACCCTCAAGCCGCGCCGCCTTCACCTTTTCGCTGATCATCTGCACTGCGCGCTTTCCGCTCAGGGCCGCGCCCTCCTGCCACCCCACAATATGACTCGTGTGGTCGCCTGCGAAGTAGATCGGGCCATCCGCTTGCGTAATCACGTCATAATCCGCCGGCGAAATCCCGCCGATCCATGAACCCTCGTTCCACTTGATATGCTTCCAGCCACAGTAGATCGGCTTCTCCAGGTCCTTGCCATGCCCTGGATGCAGCTTCTCGATCGACGCGCGTGAAGCCTCGAACTTCTCCTGCATCGACAGCTTGTCGAAGCCTCCCATCGCCTCGTCCATGTAGCCCGCCACAACAATCCCGCGCTCTGAAAACAGACCCGCGCTCGGATACCACACCGGGCTTGGCCCCTCTGCCAGGAACGAAAGTCCGCCATAGATGTTGTAGTCCGTCTCCCAGAAACGCTTCGCCTCCCACGGAATCTTGAACGCCCCGCGGTACGACGCGCCAACGCGATCCACTGCTCCACGATGCTCCGTGTCCAGATCCGACTTGATCTTCTTCAGGATCGCGAGCGGCATCGCGCATACAGCATAGTCAGCCTCAATTGACTTCGTCGCGCCGCCCTTCGTGTAGCTCACACGCACGCCTTTCGCTGTCTTGGCAATCTCCGTCACCGGAGCGTCGAAGATTACCGAAGCCCCCAGCGACTTGGCAAATGCGTTCGAGATCTGCTGCATGCCGTTCACCGGCTGGAACATCGTCGCCTGCCAGTCCCATGCCTCTTCGTAAAGTTCCGCGCCCCAGAAGTCTGCATCGAGCAGCGTGTGCACATCCAACGGATGCTCGTCCACAATCATCGTCTGTGGTCCTGCCCCCGGATAGCGGTCGATCTCCGAGCGATCCGACCCCTTGTACTTCCCGCTCTTATCCAGCGGCCCATAGATCTTGAGGACCTCGATCATGCGCTGCCGGTCTTCCGCGCTCAGTTCCTGATCCAGCGCGCCACCCGCAATCGCCTTCAAGAGCAGCTCGCTCACCTGCCCGCGCGTATCGTTGATCGCCTTGCGCTGCTGCACCGGCTTGCCGCCATTCACTTTGTCGTTCTGCAGAAGCGTCGAGCGCGAAGTGTTCACCTCCACCTCAAGAGGAACCTTGAGCTCACGACAGTAACCCAGCATCGTCCCGTGCACCGAGGGAAGGCGCGCGGGGCCCATATTCTGATACAGCCCCTCGCTCCAGGTAATCTTCTGCAGTGTCCCATCGACGAACTCCACCTCGTCGCCGTTCCGCGCGCTCCACGCGCGCCCGCCCGGACGCTTACGCGCCTCCAGCAGAGTAACCTCGTATCCCAGCTTCTTCGCCTCATACGCTGTAACGAGTCCGCCAACGCCGCCGCCGCACACGACGATCTTCACGCCTTTGCCTGTTCCAGGCGCCGCTTCGATCGGCTGCACAGCCTCTGCCCTCATCGGCATCAGTCCCAGCGACTGCATGGTTACGAACGCAGCGCTGTATCCGCCAGCCTGCCCTACACGCATCAGAAAATCACGTCTGGAAATCCCCATCGAAAGGCACCTCGCTAATAAAGTTCAACAGCTGAAGGTCAAGTCTCGGTTGAGTTACGGTGATTGCAAGGGATCGGACGTGGATCCGCTTGAATTATGCGCCAAAAGAATAGAAGCTCGCCGTCAACGCATTCGCAAAAATATGAATGCCATCGGGGCGGAGTGCTCTTGAGTTGTTCTTATGAGTAGCTTGAGATTTACTCTATCGCAAACCTGCCATACCGTGCGGCAAAACTCCACCAAACCATCACAAACGCTTATTGAAAAATTTATTCGCGTAATTAGGTTTAGAAATCATCGCCGCCTTAGCCGATAACGAACGCCACTTACCTCACAAAACAAAGATGCCGCCCATCCAGCGGACAGGCGGCATCAAGGTACTCATAAGTGGTCTTTGATTAGAACGCCCCGGCACTCGCCGCAGCCGGCGAGATATCCACTGAACCCTTCAACTCCGGGGCCTCAGACGAGTCTCCTACCAGAATCCCGAATCTGCCCGGCTCGATCTTCCACGTCTTCGCATCGACGTCGTAATAAGCGAACGCCCGATCATCCAGCGCCACCGAAACGTGCTTCGTCTCGCCCGGAGCCAGCGTCACCTTCTCGAAGCCCCTCAGTTCCTTCGCAGGCCGCGTCACCTTCGCGTGATCGTCGGAGACATAAACCTCCGCGACCTCAGCGCCTGCACGCTTGCCCGTGTTCGTCACATCAAATGACACCGTCGCTTTCGCTCCGTCGGCCGCCACCGCAAGCTTCGAGAATTTGAATGTCGTGTACGAGAGCCCATAACCAAACGGATACAGCGGCTTCACATGGTTGTGCTCATACCCGCGATACCCGACAAAGATGCCCTCTTTATAGTCAACCTTGATCGAATCCCCTTGAGGGTAGTAGTTCGCGAACGTAGGATTGTCCTCCGCCTTCGCCTCGAATGTGGCTGGCAGCTTGCCTGAAGGATTCACCTCGCCGAACAGCACCTCAGCTAGCGCCTTGCCTCCCTCCTGCCCGCCATACCATGCCTCGATATAAGCCGGAACTTTGTCGATCCACTCCGCGCTCGCAACGTTTCCTCCCGAAGTCACAGCAACAATGGTCTTCTTGTTTGCCGCAGCCATCGCGCCGATCAGCTCCGCCTGCCCGAACGGCAACTCAAACGTCCGGTCTCCGCCTTCCGACTCGCTGTCCGAGTCATACCCCACCGAGACAATAACCGCATCCGCCTTCGCTGCCATCTCCTTCACCTTCGCGCTCACAACCTTTTCCTCAGCGACGATGCCCAGCTTCGTCCTTCCTCCCGCCAGAGAACGCTGAGTGTCTTCCACCACAATCTTGTGCGGACCGGCCGTCAGTTCCATCGTCACGTGCGGTTGTATCGCACGCACAAGCGTCCAGTCATCCATCACTAGTTTGTCGTCGACAAACGCTCGGCTTGGCGAGCCTTCGCCTCCACCCTGCAACGCCATCAGGTACCGGCCCGCCGCGGGCACGACATAATAGCCCGTCCATCGCCGGGCTACGTCAGCGATGATGCGGCCCGAACCATCCGCCCGCTGGTTGCGTCTCAATTCCGCCAGGGCTGGCGAAGCGCTGAGGCTCTCTTCGTTGAACGCCATTCCGTCGATACTGCGCACGATCGTCGATGCAAGTGGCGCCCCCGAGAAGTCGCGATTTCCAAAGACCTCCAGCTTCACGCCCGGCTGCCCTCCACTCGGCTCGGTCGTAAACTCCGTCTCGCGCACCAACTGCATCAGGGTCGGAACCCCGCGCTCGTAATACACCGCACCCGACGAGCCCATCTGCGCCCCCAACCCCTCCAGCAGGCTCACCGTGTGGAACGGCCGCACTCCCGCGCTGCCCCCACCCACCGGAACCCCCGGATATGCATCCGGCCCAACAACCAGCACTGACTTCGTCCGCGCCTTGTCCAGCGGCAGCACACCACCCTCGTTCTTCAACAGCACCATGCTCTCACGCGCGCTCTGAAGCGCCACAGCTTCGTTCTTCGCGTCATAAGCCGAAATAGTTGAGTCCCTCTGATCGCGGTCCAGCCAGCCAAACCGCGCAGCAGTCAACAAAATCCGCCGGACCTTCTCATCGATCGTCGCCTCGGAGACCTGCCCGCTCTTCACCGCCGGCAGCAGGCTCTTCTGATTCATGTACCGCCCCCTCGGCATCTCCAGATCGAGCGCGCCATTCGCCGCTGCCACGCCGTCATACGTCGCATCCCAATCCGACATCATCACGCCGTTGAAGCCCCACTCCTTCCGCGCCACCTCCGTATTGAAGTACCCGTTCTGCGTCATGTGCAGCCCGTTCGTCAGGTTGTAGGAGTCCATGATCGCCCCTACATGCGCCCGCCGCACGGCCGCCTCAAACGGCTGCAGATAGATCTCCCGCAGCGTCCTCTCATCGATCACCGAATCCGAGTCATGCCGCAAAAACTCCGAATTGTTCCCCATAAAGTGCTTCACCGTCGCGCTCACACCCTCACGCTGCATTCCGGTGATATAGCCCGTCGTCATCGCAGCTGAGAGAAACGGATCCTCGCCGAAGTACTCAAAGTTCCTCCCATTCCGCGGCGACCGATAGATATTCACTCCCGGCCCCAGCATGTAGTGGACGCCGCGCGCACGTGCATCACGTCCAATCCCTGCTCCCACCTTCTCGGCCAGTTCGCGGTTCCACGTCGCCGCCAGCCCGATTCCCGCCGCATACGTCGTTGATGGAAATCCCGCGTTGCTCCTCGTCCCAAACGGCCCATCCGACATCTCAAACGCCGGTAGCCCCAGCCGCGGCACCGCGCGGACAGCAAACCCAGTCCCACCGATGTAGTCGATCTTCTCCTCGAGCGTCATCTTCGCGATGATCCCGTCCACCCGGGCCCGCATCGCCTCGGTCTCCGGCACTGGCCCCTCTGCCTGTCCCCTGGCACCGCACAGCAGCAACACCGCCACGCAACCAACACTCGCAACCCATCGCCGAAGACCCACACCGATTCTTCCCATCCCCATCGAGACTTCTCCTTTTTCCCCTGGCGCAAGACTTAATCCGCATCCGAGCTCAAACGTTTGAGCTACGCCCAATTCGACTCCACTTGCGCGAAACAACCTTACCATTCTCAGTGCCGGTTCATCGACCGAAAACCTTCTCTCGAGGTCTCGATCATGGCCGGCGCTCCACGAACGATTGTCACTAACCCCGCTTGACTCGAACAACCCATCTTGCCCAGTCTATGAAGGAGGGTGTCTGTCTTGCTCGTCTTACGCAATGCGACCATCGTTGAACCTTCCCTCTCCTGCTCGGAGAGATATGCAGGGAAAAAGGCTGGCTCTCGCTCCCCGAGGCCATCCACAAGATCACTCTTGCACCCGCCCGGCGCATCGGCCTCAGCAATCGCGGACAGTTGGCCCCCGACCACATCGCTGACATCACGGTCTACGATCCCAGTCCGTCGGAACATCCGCCACCTATGAGAACCCCTCTGTTTCACCTCACGGAATCGAACTCGTCCTCCTCGAGGGCCGCGCCGTAGCGGAACAATCCGGTGGATCATTCATCTCGAAATCTGGAGCCCGCTGTGCCGAAATTCGGTGCGATTCGACTCCAACTCGTTGACAATAAATGACTAACATGCGGATTGCGTGCTGGCGGCGTGCTGAACTGTTTCCCGTAAGTGTCTTTTTAGTGCTTTTGAGTGCCTTCGTTAGCCACGCGCTCACACTCAGCTAGGACTCTTCGGAGTTAGCGCTATCAACGTGCAGGAGCTTATATTTAGCCAGGTTCGATTTGACCCGGCCGAGCAAACAGGGCGCAGCAAATCACGGTTAATGAAGACTTGTTGGTGCGATGTCCCCAACGGAGGTGCTTAAGCGAAATGGACTTCCGTTTGAAACTTGTTGTGCCAAGCGATCCTCGCTTCTTATCGATTGCCCGCGCTGCGGTAAGCGGGGTAGGTGCGATCTGCGGTTTGTCTGAGGAATCGTGCCAAGGAATCACTTTGGCCGTTGATGAGGCCTTAGCTAATATCATCCGTCACGCGTACAAGAGCCGTTATGACCAGGAGATCGAATTGGACTGTCAAGTGAGTGCGGATCGAATCGTATTTAGACTCCTCGACCAGGGTGAGCCACCAGACCCGGCCAGGGTATGCGGACAGCCCCTGAATGACGTCTCGCTGAGTGGGCGAGGAACGCACTTGATCAGGGCGATCATGGATGAGGTGTGTTATGAACAAACTGCGGGGAAGAACGTGCTCAGATTAATCAAGAAACTTCCTGGCACCCAGGTGAATACTGCCGGTGGGTAACCGGCATCGCGAAGTGAATCGCGACAGTCGTGAAGGTCAACTCGCAACGCCGGTTCGTAGCCTAATAGAGGATTGATATGCAAAGAACAATGGGTGCGTCAACGCGGTCTGCAGGAGAGGTTACAATCGTCGAACTCGTAGGTCAGATAGACCTTGGCAGTTCACCAACCCTACGAAAGGCGTTGTTAAGTTCGCTGAAAGACACAAAACAGATGGCCATCAACCTGAGCGGGGTGAGCTACATCGATAGCTCCGGGATCGCCTCATTAGTGGAGGTCCTCAAGGAAGCGCAGGATTCGAAGAAAAGGCTCGTCCTCTATGGGGTGGGGGGGGCCGTTTTACAGGTGTTGCAACTCACACGTCTGACTGGAGTTTTTGAGATACTCGAAACCGAGGAGCAGGTGCTCCAGGCTTCAACCCCAAACGTTAGAGATCGGGCTTGAATCAAAGCCGCTCCCCGCAATGCCGCTGAAATGACACCTTCGATCGGAGGTCCGCGCATTGAAAGCCGCAGAAAGAATTGTAGCGATACCTGCCCGGGTGGGCTTCCGGACCATAAGCAGCCTGGCCTACATAGGCGACCTGGCGAACCTCGCAAGCCAGTCTGCCTATTTCACCTTTATAGGCCCTTTCCGTGGTCGACGCCTGCACCCTCAGCGGGCTTTTCATCAAGCCATGGCTATCGGCGTGGAAGCCATACCCATTGTCTCGCTGATTACGTTTTTTGTCGGCTTGATCATGGCCCTGCAAAGCGCCTATGAGCTGCGTAAGTTGGGAGCCCTGGAGTTAGTGGCTGCGGCCGTGGCCGTCTCGATTCTCCGCGAACTTGGGCCGTTGCTTACCGCTATCGTTGTGATCGGCCGTTCGGGGTCCGCTTTCGCCGCGGAGATCGGTACTAAGAAGGTGACGGAGGAAGTGGATGCCCTCAAAACCATGGCTTTTGATCCGGTTGCCTTTCTAGTCGCACCAAAGTTTCTCGCTATGCTGTTCATGATGCCGGCCCTGTCGATCTGGGCCGACTTCATGGGTGTGGTCGGCGGGTGCGTCTTCGGTGTCGCGGCTGCGAATTACACGATCCGCTCTTACTTCGAGGCGACGCGAAACGCGATCGTTGCGCGCGACATCTATACCGGCCTCATAAAGAGTGTACTTTTCGGCATGGTGATCACCGCTGTCGGATGTAAGGAGGGTTTTTCAACAGGAGCCGGCGCCGAGGAAGTGGGACGCTCGACAACCGCAGCTGTAGTTACTTCGATTGCCCTTGTTATCTTGGTTGACCTGGTGTTTACGAGCTTGTTCTATCTTATCAATCCTTCTTAATGCAGGAGCAGATCCATGGCGTTAAAGGTTGGCAAAGCGGCGGCGATGGCGGGTCGCGGAAATGACTGACCCTTCTAATGAGGCGGCCATTTCAGTGGTCAATCTCCGCGTGAGCTACGGTGAGCGCGAGATCCTTCACGGCATTACGTTCGACGTGCGTCGAGGGGAGACCATGGTGATCCTGGGCGGATCGGGTTCAGGAAAGAGCACCCTATTGAGAACGCTGGTTGGTTTGGAAAAGCCGACCTCCGGCGAAGTGTGGATTCAAGGCGCCAACACGGCGAAGATCTCCGATCGCGAAATGGACTCGATTCGCAAGAAGATTGGCATGTCATTCCAGGGCTCGGCGCTGTTCGGATCGATGACTGTCGGCGAAAACGTTGCGCTGCCTTTGCGCGAGCATACCGATCTCGAAGAATCCACGATCAAGGTCATGGTAAGGATCAAGCTGGGACAAGTTGGCCTGGCCAATTTTGAGGACTACATGCCTTCGGAACTCAGCGGGGGCATGAAAAAGCGAGCCGCTGTGGCGCGCGCACTGGCCATGGATCCCGAGATACTGTTTTTCGACGAGCCGTCGGCGGGACTGGACCCCATCATCGCCGCGGGACTCGACGAACTGATCCTGGAGCTCAAGAAGGCTTACGCCATCACGATGGTGGTGGTGACCCACGAATTGTCCAGCGCCTTTCTCATCGCCGACCGCATGGTCTATGTCGACCGCGGTCAGATCATTGCGTTGGGCACTAAAGAAGAATTCCAGGCGAGCGATCATCCGCGCGTTCGCCAGTTTCTGGATCGAAGACCGGAGCCTGAGGTGGTTCAGGAACTCGATTACCTGCAGATGCTCACGGAGGGCCAAAAGAAGACAAGATCCTAAGAGCGTGGAGCCATTGATGAGGAAGCTATGAATAGTATGCGAGAACCAGCACTAGTTGGCTTCTTTGTGTTGATTGCGGCTGCCCTGCTGATCGGGACGATTCTCGCTGTATCCGGCGCCTTTACACACGGAGGCGTCCCGTTTCACACCTATTTCAAGTCGGCTGGGGGCCTGATGCCCGGCGCCATGGTTCGCTACGGTGGCATGGAAGCCGGCAAGGTCGACGCAGTGCATGTGGACCCCAAAGACTCGACCCGCATTGAGATCGACTTCCGTGTGCGCCCCAACATTCCCGTGAAGACCGACAGCATCGCGAAGATCACCGCCCTGGGGGCCCTTTCCGACAACTACGTGGAGATCGGGACCGGAAAGAAAGACAGCCCACTCGCCCCACCTGGCAGCGAACTGAAGTCAGCCGAGACACTCGGAATTGCTGACCTCGGTGACTTGATTGGCAGCCTGACCCCTGTTGCCAAACAGACGATGCAGACTCTGAACCAGCGTCTCACCGAACTGCAAGTGACGATTGCCCGCGTCAACGACCTTTTGAACGACAGGAACCGCGCGAACATAGGCGGCAGTCTGGGGAACCTGAACGCCATGCTCGCTGAAGACCGGCCAAAGGTGTCAGCCAGCTTGACGAACGTACAAACGGCGAGTGCGAAGCTCGCCCCTTTGCTCGACAACCTCAAGAAGACCATGGATGAGGCGAACACGACCTTGGAGCACGTTGACTCTCTTGTAGTTGAGAATCGCCAGGACATCCGAACAATCGTCGTCGAGCTGAAACAGACCCTGCTTACCGCTTCTTCGCTGATGGAGCAGCTCAAGAGTACTACGGACAACAACGCGGACAACATTGACCAGATCATAGTGAATATTCGCGTTACAACCGAAAACATGAAAGAACTGACGGATTCGTTGAAGGCCAATCCTTCATTGCTTATTCGCGGAAGCGCCCGGAAGGACCGAAAACCCGGCCAGAAGTGAAGCAAGTTTTCCCCGGGATCACCGAGGAGGTCTGAGCGACTAATTCCCGCGGAGAGCTGCAAGCGAGCATTGGCACGCAGGAGTTGATAAAGCTTAAGGCCCTTGAAGCAATATCGAGTGCCACGGAAGAGGTTGTCTATGCATCGAATAGCCCGATTAGTTCTTATATCCGCGCTCGCCTTGAGCCTAAACGGCTGCGCCAAGAGCAAGCCCATCCACTATTACACTGTGAGGCTCCCTGTGGCGCCCACACTGACGACAAGCGCACATCCCGTGTCCTTATTGGTTGGAAGCATTGCGGGGGCGGAAATATATCGAGACACACCGATTGTGTATCGCATTGGCACCAACCAGATTGGCGCGTACCAGTACAGTCGTTGGGTGGAACCGCCGGTCGAATTGGTAAAGAACAAATTGATACGCGTGCTGAGTACTTCAGGCGATTACCAGTCCGTGACTGGCCTTGGGAGCAATTCGGTCGGACAATTCGTGGTCCGCGGCAGGCTCTACGAATTTGCGGAAGTCGATGGTGCGAACATCACTGGACTCGTGTCCATGGAGTTCGAGCTCTTTGACCGAAAGTCAGGCAAGCTCTTGTGGACGCATTTCTATTCCCAGTCTGAACCGGCGCAGAGCAAGGAGATCTCAGCGGTCGTTACGGCGCTGGATACCAATCTCGATCATGGGCTGAAAGAGGTCGCCGCCGGACTCAACCAGTACTTCTCGGCGAATCCTGTCGGTAAGTCTTGAGAGTGTTTGAATCCGGGTTCGCAAAAAGCATACGCTTGAGCATGGTCCAGCAAGCAGTCGGCTGGTGAATTAGTTCGAGGGTCGAGCCCGTCCACAGCAATTTTGCCCCATTGAGCGCTGCAGCGCTATTCGCCCGGAGGTGGATAGACTCCGGGCTTGATCGGAGAAAGATGATGGCCCTACTAAGAAATCTGACAATTCGAACCAAGCTGCTTCTTGCCGGACTTCCGCTGGCACTGATGGTGGTTGTAGCGGCACTATATTCGTCGATTTTAAGTAGCAGGATCGACACAGCGTATAGCGAATTGATCGACCATGACGCCAAGACGCAGCAGACCATGTCGGCGGCACGATCCGATACGAATGGATTTGGTCTTTACCTCTACCAAGAGATCGCCGAGGTCGACCCCGATAGAATACAGTCCATCGAGGAGAAGCTAAACAACATTGCAGCCGACTACCGCTCACGTGTCGCTGACGCGCTTCGCCAGAGTCCCGATCACGCCAAGGAAATCAAGGCGACTGGTGAACTTTTCGATAAATTCGTAGCTGACGCGCGTCCAGTTCGTGCCGCCGCCTTAGTCAACAATAACGAAAAGGCCATGAATTTGATGCGCGGAAGCGTAGCCGCGGAGATGGAAAAGGCGCTGCAGGCTGCCATTGACTTGGAGGACGAACTGCGAGCGTCCGTAGACCAGCAATCTAACGATCTCACCAGAACAACTCACCGCGTCATTCTGATCAAATGGCTGGTCGTCTGCCTCGGCTTTGCGGCAACTTTAGCCCTCACCCTTTATATCGCCCAGACTCAAGTCATTCGCGAGTTACTGAACGTGCGCGGCAGCGTGCAGGCCCTTGCCGATGGACGGCTGGATGAATCCATCCGCTACCTCGATCAGACGAACGAAATTGGTGCGATCACCCGCGCGCTGAGCACCCTTCAAGGTAATGCTCGTGAGCGCGAAGTTCAGCACTGGGTGAAGGCGGAGGTTTCGGCTATCACTGTGGAACTGCAAGCCTCCGAGAGTTTTGCAGCGGTTGGGAGATGTTTGTTTTCGCGCCTCTCGAAGTCCATCCCGCTGCTTTATGGAGCTCTTTATGTCGCCGACGAGAGTCTTACTCGTTTCGCTCGCGTCGGTGGCTTTGCGCTCAATAGTCCAGATCAAGCCCCGGAGTTTGCTTTGGGCGAGGGGCTCGTCGGGCAGACTGCGCTCGAACGGCGGCCTTTAGTGGTCACTGCAAGCGAGGGTGATCGCGTCCTTGTTTCGACCGGGATGGGAACTGTTTCGCCCCATACTCTCTTGTTTATGCCGGTAGTCCGTAAAGAAGTTGCGGTGGGAGTGCTGGAAATGGCACCGATTTCATCGCTATCGGAGCGCCAGCAGGCGTTCCTCGATGCACTGCTGCCTGCTTTGGCCGTGAACTCGGAGATATTGGACGCCAATATAAAGACCAGAAAGCTTCTCGAACAGACTCAAGCCCAGGCTGAAAAGCTCGTTATTTCCGAACGCCAGATCATCGCTCGCAAAGAAGAACTCGAGGCCAGCAACCAGGCTTTGGAGGCATCTGAAGCAGAGTTGCGACGCGCGAAGGAAGTCGCAGAAGAAGCCACAAGGATCAAATCGGACTTCCTGGCCAATATGAGCCATGAGATCCGAACACCGATGAATGCCATCATCGGCATGGCGCATCTGGCGATGAAGACCGAGCTCAATCCCCGTCAAAAGGGTTATATCCGAAAGATTCAACAGTCCGGGCAGCACCTGTTGGGCATCATTAATGACATCCTGGATTTTTCGAAGATCGAGGCTGGCAAGTTATCCATCGAAACCATCGACTTCGATATTGAAAAAGTGTTGGAAAACGTCAGCACTCTGATCTCCGAGAAGGCCACCGCCAAAGGTCTGGAGCTAATCTTCGACATCGACCCTCGAGTTTCCACCCACTCCAAAGGGGACCCGCTTCGCCTCGGGCAAATCCTCATCAATTACTGCAACAATGCAGTCAAATTCACAGAGCGTGGCGAGATCGTCGTCAAGACTCGTGTCCAGAAGGAAGATGAAAACGGCCAACTGGTTCACTTCTCGGTCAGAGACACTGGCATCGGCCTCACCGAGGAGCAAATGGGCCGTCTCTTCCAGGCGTTCGAACAGGCAGATGCCTCCACTACGCGCCAGCACGGAGGGACCGGCCTGGGCCTCGCGATCTCCAAAAAATTGGCGCAGCTGATGGGAGGCGATGTCGGAGTTACCAGCGAGGTAGGAAAGGGCAGCACATTTTGGTTTACCGCCTATCTTGCCAAGAGCGACGTCACAGCGAGGCATCTCGCCAGGCCAGACCTTCGTGGTCGACGCGCCCTGATCATCGACGACAACGCGCAGGCTCGTGAGATCGAGTCGAGCATGCTGACAAGCATGACATTCGTGGTGCATGAAGCGCCATCCGGCCTGGAAGGTATCGAGATGGTCCGGCAAGCCGCTGAACGCAACGAGCCCTACGACATCGTCTTTATCGATTGGCAGATGCCCGGCCTCGATGGCATCGAAACGGGCAAACGGATTCGTGTACTACCGGGGCTAGCGGCCCCACCGCACCTGGTCATGGTGACAGCCTATGGTCGTGAAGAGGTGTTGAAGCAGGCTGAGGGGGCCGCCTTTGACAGCGTGCTCATCAAACCTGTAACTCCTTCGATGCTCTTTGACTCAGCCATCCAGGCTCTGAGTGGTGATCATGAGGCGCCGCGCGAAGTCGAGGCCAGTCCAGCTCTCAATCTCGACCAACTACACGGCGCAAGGGTGCTGCTGGTGGAGGACAATGAAGTCAATCAGGAGGTTGCCCTCGGGCTGCTTGAGCCTGCCCATATGTCCATTGACGTGGCAGAGAATGGCGAGGTTGCGGTCCGGATGGTGAGCGAACATGATTACGACCTCGTCCTGATGGACATGCAGATGCCCGTAATGGATGGAATCTCCGCGACCAAGGTGATCAGGTCCAACCCACGCTTCAGTGCGCTGCCCATCATTGCCATGACCGCCAACGCAATGGACACGGACCGGGACATGTGCCTGCAAGCGGGGATGAACGATCATGTGAGCAAGCCCATCGATCCCGATGCGATGTTTGCGACGGTGACGAAGTGGATAAAGCCGCGCCACGAGCTCTCCGAACCTCCGGCTCAGAAGGTTGAGGCTACCCCATCGCAAAATCTCCCCGGCGTGCCGGAAATTGAAGGTATCGACATCAAGGATGGTCTCAAGCGAGTGGGGGGAAACAGCCGTCTGTACCGGGACCTGCTTATGAAGTTTGCGGCGAAACACACTGACGCGTCGCTGCAGATCTCAGACGCTCTGCATATCGGTGACCGGAGCACGGCTGAGCGAATCGCTCACACAGTGAAAGGAGTCGCCGGCAACCTCGGTATCAAGCCAGTCCAGTTCGCCGCCGAGAAATTGGAGAAGGCGATTCGAGAGAGCGATTCGGCATCCCCAACGATTCTCCAGGACTTCACCTCAGTCCTGCGCACTCAGATCGATGCCATTGAGCAGGCTTTACCATCGGAAACACTCGAGCTCGAAATCGAATCGAAGAAAAGCTTCGATCCTGCCGCGGCTTCACATGAAATCGCACGTTTGCGCAGCCTGCTCGAGGCCAGCGACGGCGATTCGGAGGAGACGTTTCGTAGTCTACAAACTATTCTCTCAAGCCAGGTCGAGAAGGCGCGACTGGATGCACTTGGTGCGGACATAAGCGATTTCAATTTCACTGGGGCGCTGTTGAAGCTCGACGACATCGTTAAGGTTCATAGCTTGAACTCGGAAGAGGTAAAGGGATGAATGCCGAAGTGAAAACCGTATTACTTGTAGACGATGAACCCGCAAACATCCAGATTGTGAACTCGATTCTCAAAGACAGCTATAAGACTCGCATCGCGACGAATGGCGCAAAGGCGTTGGAACTTGCCAATCAGGCCCCGCCTCCAGATTTGATCCTCCTGGACGTCATGATGCCGGAGATGGACGGGTACGAAGTTTGCTCCCGTCTCAAGTTAGCGGACCATACGCGGGACATTCCCGTAATCTTCCTGACGGGTCAAACTGAGATTGCCGAAGAAACAAAGGGCTTCGAGGTCGGGGCGGTCGACTACATCCATAAGCCCTTCTCGCCAGCGATCGTACAAGCCAGGGTGCGTACACACCTTGTGCTGCGCGGCATACGCGAACAACTAGCGAACCAATTGCAAACCATCAAGTGTGAAATGGATACCGCGCGGCAGATTCAATTGTCCATTTTGCCGCGCGAGGTCCCGGCAATCAAGGGTCTGAATATTGCAGCCCGTTATATTCCCATGACGTCGGTGGCAGGCGACTTCTACGATTTTATTCGGATCGACGAGCACCGGATCGGCATTCTGGTCGCGGACGTATCCGGTCACGGCATGCCCGCAGCGCTGATCTCCTCCATGCTCAAGATTGCGCTCGACGGTCAAACCGAAGTTGCCACGGATCCCGCGCGTGTGTTGGCTGGGCTGAATCATGCGTTGTGTGGAAAATTCAAAGGGCACTTCGTAACCGCAGTATATGTGGTGGTCGACACGGAAAGGCAAAGCCTGCTCTATGCAGGTGCTGGGCACCCGCCAGTTATTTTCAGGGAGCAGTCGGCAGGCGAGACACGCGACTTAGTCGAGAACGGTTTGTTCCTTGGTTGTTTCCCCCAAGCCTCATACACTTCTGCGGAGATACCCTTCAAAGCGGGCGACTGGGGTGTGCTTTACACCGATGGAATACTGGAGATGACCAATCCTTCAGATGAACAATTTGGAATCGATCGCTTCAAACAGTTTCTCCAGGATCATCATCATTTACCAGTGGAGCAGTTCGTCGACGCGCTTCTTCATGAGTTGTCGCAGTGGTCCGATGTTGCTTCCGGCCGGGAACAGGAGGACGACCTCACGCTCTTGGCTTTCCATTTCGAGAACCCCGTCAGCCTGCCAGCTTCCAGGCAGTGACGGGCGACTGAGTGCCAGCAACAGTGCCTCAGGGATCGCTATTGCAGAGGAACTCCGCAGCACCTCGAATCACGACTATTTCACCTGGTCGTCTCATACGAGGATTGCCGTTCGGGACTCGTCTTCTGATTATGAGTAGATCGTCAACGATCCAGAGGTGGGCCTGCGATAACGTCGATACCGGAGTGTGTCCGGGGAATCAGGTCCTGATTACCCGGAGCTGAGGGCGATGTGTTTACGGATAATCCCGCTGATATCGACCCGTCGACTCCGCTGCTCTACATGCTGCGCAAAGATCTCGAACTGAAAGGTCCGCGGTTAGAGCGGCCAGGTTCTCGCGTGGGCGCAAAAGGTGATCTGTCTCGGCGACTTCAGCTGTTTTGTGACGTACAGGCGTGAGGCTTGAGCCTAAAATGGGCTAATGCACGCCGGGCGACACTACTCGCTGCGGGAACTCATCGTGTGGACACGGCGGGAAACTTTCGTCTTTCTTCTGCTCGCCACAATCCCGACTCTTCTACACATCTACCTGGGCTGGGCGTCTTTGATCATTCCCTGGTTGCCGATTGCGCTGGTGGGTACTGCCGTCGCGTTCATAACGGGCTTTAAGAACAGCGCTTCATACAGCCGGCTTTGGGAGGCGCGGCAAATCTGGGGAGCGATCGTCAATGATAGCCGTACGTGGGGGCTGATGGTGTCGAACTTTGTTGCGCCGGGTAGCGGAGCACAGCGCAGGTTGATTTATCGCCATCTTGCGTGGTTGACTGCGCTCCGCTACCAGCTGCGCGAGCCGCGCAGCTGGGAGAACACGACCCGCCGCCATAATGTCGAATACCGGAAGTTCTATCGCATCGTGGAATGGGAGGGCGACCTGCGGGCGGAGCTGGAAGCATTGCTCGACCCTGCAGAGATCGAATTCCTGTTGAAGAACAAGAACACCGCAACACAGTTAATTGCGATGCAGTCGAAGGAAATCCGGGAGCTTACTGTCGAGCGTAGTTTGGGCGAGGCCCCACGATTGGAAATGCAGCACACGTTGTCCTTGCTGTTGGACAGCCAGGGCAATTGCGAGCGCATCAAGAATTTCCCCTACCCTCGGCAGTTCGCGACTCTGAACTTGCTCTTCGTCTGGCTTTTCATCCTGATGGTGCCTTACGGTCTTTTGCAGGAGTTCGAGAAGATTGGCGCGGCTTTCACCTGGATGACGATTCCCGCCGCCGTCGTGGTTTGCTGGGTGTTTCATACCATGGATAAGATCGGCGACGCCTCCGAGAATCCCTTCTCGGGAAGCCCGAATGATGTACCGATCACCTCACTAAGCCGCGTTATCGAAATCGATTTGCGGGAAATGCTGGGAGAGCGGGAGATTCCCGCGCCGATTCAGCCCGTGAACAACATCCTGATGTGACCGCTCCGTCGGCTCCTGAATGACGATTGGCCGCTATGCGCGCAGAGATGATACGGGCCGTACCAGGTACGAATCCCCGCGATCCACCGTTTGTAGCAACCCATGTCAAACGATGAACACGTAGTTTAACTCAGTGTCAGCTTACTCCATTGTGAGAAACACTTCCGTAGTGAGAACGCTGCAGCAAAAGCTAGGGAGACGCATCGCTCTCCTCAGGACGCGAGTTGGGATAACCCAGGAAATGTTGGCCGAACGAACCTCATATTCAGTCGACTTTATAGGACTTATTGAAAGAGGAGTGAACGCTCCAACCTTAGCCCGTCTGAAGGACATCGCGGATGCCTTATCAGTAGAGGTCTGGCACCTGTTTTGTCCCGAAGTCATGCTGCCCAAAGACAAATCAGGTAAAAAGTGATTCTTGCCGTGGCTGTTGCGCGGCCTCTCTCCAACTCAGATGGTCAGTACCAACATATCGACTCAGCTTTGATGACGTGTCTTCAGTCGTAAGTCTTCCTTCGTCAAAAGCGATGATGTGCTCCCCTATTGCCTTCCCGAAGAGACACGGAACGGCATTCCCAATCTGCCGATATCTGTCAGCAAGGGATCCCTCAAAGACGTACTCTGGAGGAAATGTTTGAATAGCGGCGTACTCTTCAACAGACAGAGGGCGATCTTCCTCGGGATGACAGAGATCGGTTGCTGGCATGGTCGGACATGTAACGAGCGTAGGGGAGGGCTTGTCCCACGCCAACCGACGGTAAAAACCAGTCTTCCCCCCGCCGGAGTGATAGCTGGCTCCCATGGCCTCGCGTTGAAGCTCTGAGGGTAGGTTCCGCCAGTTCTGACCTTCACGGAGCATTCGATAGTATTGCAACCTAGACTCCGGGAACTTTCCTGCAGTCACTACAGTGGAGTCCAATCCTTGGACGGCATCTCGAAATGTGCGCCAACTTTGCAATCCATCGCGCCCATCTTGACTGTGTGTCGGACGGATGAAGGGTATCGACTTTCCTTCCCTTGAAGCGAAGAAAATGACTCTCTCTCGCCCCTGAGGGACGCCGAAGTTTGCGGTGTTGTACAGCGTGAAGGTAGTTGTGTACCCGCTGGCCTCTAGCATCTCCAAGATGTGCAACAAAGCACCACCTGGCAACTCTTCAGCACTGAGCGCAGGAAATCCTTTGCCTCGTTCATTGTGGGGCCGATGAATAAACGGGGCGGACAGTATTCCTCGCACATTCTCAAAAATTGCATATTTCGGGCGAAGCTCAGCAATCAAGTTGATGAAGTGGAGGAAGACGTTTCCGCGTTCATCATTCAATCCGAGCCGTTTTCCCGCCGTCGAGAATGCTTGGCACGGAGGGCCGCCGACGATCGCGAAGAGTTCTTCAGTCTGGACGCAGAGATCACTGCGGAGCAAGTCTGCTGTCAGTTCTCGTACATCGTTTGAATAGAATTTTGGCGCATTCTCGCCATATATCGTCTTGAGATTGGTTCTGATCGTCCACCCTGCAGCCTTGTCGAATTCATCGAGTGCAAGGCAATGGAGTCCGGCTTGATGGAGGCCAATGTCCAAGCCCAACGCACCAGAAAAGAAGGATATAAACTTCCTATCGGAGCCGGATCCCCCATCGGGTTGTATGGGAATTTTTCGACGAGTTGCCAATGGAACGCCACCTCAGACTCAAGCTGGAGAACGGCACCTTCGCCGGGGTCACCCCAACCCGTTCATCCATTATGTCGGCCATCAGAGGCAAAAGCAATAAGACAACCGAAGGCTCGTTGCGGCTGGCACTAGTGCGCGCAGGGGTTGCAGGATGGCGACTTCACGCCCGAGACGTCCCTGGCCGACCTGACTTTTATTTCGATGTGGAAAAGTTGGCTGTTTTTGTGGATGGTTGCTTTTGGCACGGATGCTCAAGGTGCGGACACGTTCCAAAGACACGGAGTGAATTTTGGGGCGAGAAGTTCAGACGGAACAAGGCCCGTGACCGCCGGGTGAATCGAACACTTCGTCGTGATGGCATACGAGTCATTCGATTCTGGGAACATAGCTTCAAAGATCAAACACAGCGAGACAGGGCGATCAATCGAATTCGCAAGGCTCTAGGTATGTAATCGACCCTGAGTTTACCTCGGTGTTCAGGAGTCCAGTACGCCCTTAGGCTCTTGCTGTGCTCCCAGTAAGTAAGAATGAGTTCCTCGCAATCGCGAGAAAAATTGCTGCGTCCGAAGGTCGGCCCGTCGAAGCAAATTTTGCGGCATTCCTTTCGTTCGCACACGACAACCCATTCATCATCAATCAAAAGGACAAAATCCATTTGGAAACCGCTAAAACGCGGGGACAAATTGAGACCTTTCTAAGCAAATACGTCCGCCAAAACCTCGCAGCGAGAGATGAGCGAATCTCTTACAGCCAAGTAGCGACCATCGCGGATCCTGCGGTGGATGTCGTTCTGGAAGTGTTTGGTAAACATCCCAAGCACGAACTGGCCCGAGCAAGCCAATACCATCGCGCGTCAATGGCTGCTGAAAACATGGTCGGAGGACTTCTTGAGCACTACCTTGCAAAACAGTTGGAGCCACACGGATGGTTCTGGTGCGCGTGCAACATCATTCGCGGTGTGGACTTCTTCAAGGACGGAAACCCCATCACCTTGCTGCAGGTCAAGAACAGAAGTAACAGTGAAAACAGTTCCAGTTCTTTGATTCGAAAAACTCTGCTCGAACATGGGTGTCCGGTCGAAATCGATAAATGGCACCGTACGAATTCCCAAACAGGTCAAACTTGCTGGGATGAACTCCCCGGCAATTCTCGTTTGCAGCTAGCGAGCGAAGAAGGCTTCCACAAGTTTTTGCGAACTTATATTCGATAGCTGCTGAGCGCGACACCTCAACCTGAACGCTACTGCTCTCGAAGCATTCCGAACTCTTCAACGTTCCGCAAAGGACAACAAGGGGCCGGTCTTTCTAAACTCCGATGGGAATCCAATGCGTGCTCACCGCGATTGGTTTGACCCAGCCGTGGAGAGTGCAGGTGTGCAGAGCTACACATGGCACTGTAACCGCCATACTTTCGCCTCGCATCTGGCAATGGCAGGTAATGGTATCGCGACTATCGCCAAACTCATGGGACATCGTACAATTCAAATGTCGATGCGCTATAGCCACCTCAGCCCAGACTTCAATCAAAGCGCGGTAGAGAGCCTTGACGTGATGTTTGGGCAAAAGGACACCATAGCGGACACCGACAAACAAATGACCTCGTAAGTCATTGACGCGAAAGTGGCGAAATTGGCAGACGCACCAGACTTAGGATCTGGCGGGGCAACCCGTGGGGGTTCAAGTCCCCCCTTTCGCACCAACCCCTCATCTCACTGAAAGCGATTCCATGAGCCAGCAGAAGCCACCCGCCAATCCCGCCCCGCAGTCTCCTGACCAGCCCAGGCTCACCCTCACCAACACTCCCGACTACCGCGACGGCTACGCCAACAGCGTTCAGGTCCGCATGTCCGTCTGGGACTTCTTCCTCGTCTTCGGAACCATGTCCCAGAACACACCCGGCGAGCTCGACGTCCGCAACTTCCAGGGCATCTATCTCAGCCCGCAGCAGGCCAAAGCCCTCTTCAACGTCCTCGGCCACAACCTCGCCCAGTACGAGCAGGCCTTCGGCTCCATTGCGCTCGAACAGAACCCTGCTCAGCAGCTTCCCCAACCCAACGGGCCTGTCCACTAAAACGTGTCCTCCTCCGCAAGACGTGCGCACAAAGCCCCGGGCGACGTACCGCTCTGGCTTCTCTTTCCACTCCTATTCGTCGCTGTCTATCTCTCCCACTACACCCTGCTGCGCCTTCCCTACTTCTGGGACGAGGCCGGCTACTACATTCCCGCCGCGTGGGACTTCTACCGCACCGGCAACCTCATCCCCCAGACCACCCTCACCAACGCCCATCCGCCGCTGCCTTCCATCCTCCTCGCCTCCTGGTGGCATCTCTCCGGCTACGTCATCAGCGGAACCCGGACGTTCACCGTCATGGTCACCGCGGCCGCACTGCTCGGTCTCTATAAGCTGAGCCGCTCGCTCCTCACCATCCCCGCCGCCGTCACTGTCGTCCTCCTCACCGCCATCTACCCCGTCTGGTTCGCGCAGAGCACTCTCGCCCACGCCGACATCTTCGCCGCAGCCTTCACCCTCTGGGGACTCGCCCTCTACTTCGATCCGAACACCGAGAACCAGATCCTCGCCTCTGCCGTCTTCTCCTTCGCCGTTCTCTCTAAAGAGACCGCCATCGTCACTCCCTTCGCGCTCGCGCTCTTTGAGGCCGCACTCTTCCTCCGCGCAAAGGGCCAGCCTCGCCAGCGCCGCTTCCACGCCCTCTGGATCGCCTCGCTCCTCTCGCCCGTCCTGCCCCTCGTCGCCTGGTACGCCTACCACCGCTACCGGACCGGCTTCATCTTCGGCAACCCTGAATTTCTCCGCTACAACGCCACCGCCAACCTCGGGCACGCGCGCATCGCGCTCTCGCTATGGCATCGTCTGCTGCATCTGGCGACGCACATGAACATGTTCGTGCCCGTCACCTGCGCCATCGCAGCGCTGCTCATCCCCATCACCCCGGCAAGCCCGCGTCAGACCGTTCCCCGCCGCGCCTTCGCCACCATCTTCGTCATTCTCGCGGCCAACTGGATCGCCTTCTCCGTCCTCGGCGGCGCTCTGCTCACCCGCTATCTGTTGCCGATGTACCCGCTCGTAATCCTCCTCTGCGTGGCAACATGGCGTCGTCATCTCCGCCAGTGGATGTGGCTCGCCGCCCTCAGCGCCATCGCCTTCCTCTGCGGCATCTGGATCAATCCGCCCTACGCCTTCGCCCCCGAGGACAACCTCACCTACCGCGACATGGTCGTCCTCCATCTGCAGGCCATCCATCTCATCGAGCGCCAGTACCCGCAGGCCACCGTCCTCACTGCCTGGCCCGCCACCATCGAGATGTCCCGTCCCGAGCTCGGCTACACCCGCACGCCCATCCGCACAACCTCCATCGAAAACTTCAGCTTCGACCAGATCCAGAGGGCCGCCGCCGACCCCGGCTCCTACGACACCGCCCTCATCTTCTCCACCAAACTGGAGCCCGCCGTCAACCAGCTCAACCTCGGCAAATCCAGCGAGCGTGCGAACACCAAATACTTCGACTTCCACCACGACCTCTCCCCTTCCGAAGCCGCCGCGCTGCTTCACGGCGAGATCGTCTGGCAGGCGCGCCGCAAAGGCGAGTGGGCTGCCGTCCTCCGCTTCCCCCGCATCGTCGATGCCTCGCTTTCCCCTGCTCCATAAGCACCACAATACCGGTCCCTGACAAACATCCTGAGCGGAGACGCGCGTCTTTGTGCGTCGGAGTCGAAGGGCCTGCCCTGAGCAAAGCCGAAGGGAACCTGCGGTTGCCACCACCCAACACTCTATACTCAAGCTGTGCTCTGGCCTACTCGACTCCGCTCCAAACGGTGCAGCCACTGGCTGCCACTGGCGATTCTTCTCTGCACCCTCACCGGCCTCGCAAAACAGTCGCCCGACAATCCCGGCAACGGAGGCCACTTCGTCCTCGTCCTGCCCTTCGAGAACCGCTCCGGTCAGTCGAACCTGAGCTGGATCGGCGACTCCTTTCCCGACACCCTCAACCAGCGCCTGAACTCCGCCGGCTTCCTCACCATCTCGCGCGATGATCGTCTCTACGCACTCGATCATCTCGGCCTTCCCCTCGACTTCAAGCCCACCCGCGCCACCACCATCCGCATCGCCCAGACCCTCGACGCGAACATCGTCGTCATCGGCAGCTTCAACGTCTCCAACGGCCGCATCACCGTTCAGGCCCAGGTCCTCGACGTCAATAACCTGCACATGTCCGCCCCGCTCGAAGACTCCGCCGAGCTCCCCCGCCTCTTCGACGTCCAGAACGCCGTCGCATGGAAGATCGCCCGACAGATCGACCCCAAATTCAACGTCGCCCAGGGGACCTTCCTCGCCGCCCCCGGCCAGGTCAAGCTCAGCGCCTTTGAGAACTACATCCGCGGCGTTACCGCGCCCACACCACAGGAGCGCATCATGCGCCTTCAGCTCGCCGTGCAGGAGGCTCCAACCTACACCGCCGCGCTCCTCGCCCTCGGCAAGACCCAGTACAGCGAGCGCGACTTCGACCACGCTGCCGCGACGCTTCAAAAGATCCCGCACACCGATCCCCGCGCCCTCGAAGCCAACTTCTACCTCGGCCTCGCGCGCTTCAACTCCGCCCGCTACGCCGACGCCGAATCCGCTTTCGCCTTCGTCGCCAGCCGCCTTCCGCTTCCCGAGGTCGTCAACAATCAGGCCGTTGCCTCCAGCCGTCAGGGCCACGACGCCGTCCCGCTCTTCCAGCGTGCCGTCGCCGCCGATCCCAACGACGCCGACTTCCACTACAACCTCGCCGTCTCCCTCCTCCGTCGCGGCGACTTCGCCGGAGCCCAGCGCGAGATCGATCAGGCCCTCAAGCTCCACCCTCACGACACCGAGGCCGCCGAGCTCAAGACACGCATCTCCCAAGGCCGAGCATCCACACCCAAGAATGTGTCATCCCGACCGGAGCGGAGCGGAGTGGAGGAGCCTGCCCTGAGCCTGTCGAAGGGACCTGCTTCTCTCTCCGCGCAGCCAAAGTCGCAACCATCAAACGATGTCGAACCCGTCGAGCGCATCCGCCGCACCTACTCCGAGACCTCCTTCCGCCAGGCCGCCTTCCAGCTCGACCAGATGCGCGCGATGCGCATGGCCACCCTGCCTCCTGCCGAGCGAGCCAGCCAGTACGTGCAGCTCGGTCGCGACTACCTCGCCCAGGGCCTCGTCCCCGAGGCCGAGCAGCAGTTCCAGTCCGCCCTCGCCGCCGATCCGAAATCCTCCCTCGCACACGCCGGCCTCGCCCAGGTCCGCGAGCAGAGCGGCAACCTCGCCGAAGCGCGCGCCGAGGCGCAGACCTCTCTCAAGCTCAGCCCCAACGCCGAAGCCTGGCTCGTCCTCGCCCGCATCGAGCTCCACGACAACCAGACCGCCGCCTCTGCCACCGATGTCAGCAACGCCCTCAAGCTCGAACCGAAGAACTCCGCAGCCCAGGGCATGAGACAGGCCCTGGCCTCCCGCGGCCAGTCCCTCCCATGACCATCCACCCCAAACCGTGTCATCCTGAGCGAAGCGCAGCGGAGTCGAAGGACCTGCGGTTTACCCACCGATGCAATCCACGTGCCGGGTGCCGGGTGCCCCATATCTGGCGGTCTTATCACCAGATGTGGGCCACCCAGTCCCGCATGCGCATCTAACAAACATCCCTACCTAGTGCAAAGAACCTATAATTAGCCACCCGACGCTCATGATTCCGCTAGAAATAAACACGGTCCGATAGAAGTGACGCCGAATCTTTATGCCGGACAGCACGGTAATGCAGATACAAATATACCAAGTCGGCGCAGCGATTCTCGACACTGATGCCAAAGTCACTCGTTGTAGTACATCCAGCAGTACCACGACGACAAAAAGCAGAGCACTCGCAGAGTTGAGATACAGTACAATTCGGGCCAGACGGCCTGAGCTATGCGACGAGTCATGATGCAAAATCCACCAAGCTCTTGCGGTAAAGAGAATGGGAGCAATTGCCACCAAGGCCGTACCAACAATAAACGAAACCATCGAATCGCCTCATGGTCTTTGTTCTTCGATCACACAATCATCTTCCGATAACCTCACGATAAATTGCTTTGAGCACATTATGTTCCCAGTATTGGGCTGGAAAGGTACTCTGGCTGGGTGGCCCACATCTGACCAACCACCACAATTGGGTGCCCCACAGATGGCGGCTTTATCGCCAGAGGTGGGCCATCGCGCGGCAGCGCGATCCATCTCCCATCAAAGTCGAGTTATCTGAACGCGACTAGGTTCGTCTAGAAGATAATGACGGTAACTGGACCAACGCCATTCATCAGCTCGTTCGACCAAACCTCGCTTGACCGGGTTGCGGTGCATGTACTTAAGTTTCTCGACACGCTTATTGTGGGTGAAGACGTTGAAGTCGTAATAGCGTTTCTGCCAGAAGGGTCTGGGAACGAGGCGCCTGGAGACTGAGATTTTAATTGAATACGGCGAGACACAAATGGCAACCTATCCGAATCAATCGTTTCTGTGCTCCGGCATTGTCAAATTTCTAATATCGCTTTTCGTGATCCTGTATGGGGCGTCTCTCTCCGCACAAACGCTCGAAATCAAGTTGGTGAATGGGCGGAACGGACGCCCTATGGTGGGGGCGTCCTCCTATGTGAACGTATGGGTAGGGACAGAGCGCAAAGAAGCAATCGCCATACCAACTGATGGGAACGGCGTTGCTCGACTACGACTAACGCTCAATACCGGCGAAATAAACATTCCAAACTCCTCGACGGATCGCGGATCTATCGTTGTGGACCATCCTGTTGTGAACTACAACGAGGCTTTCCGAATTAACACTCCCTATGTATTGTGTGTTTCAGGAGGATCAAATTACTCGTGGCTTAGGTCAGTAGACTTCTCGACGAAGGATATACTTCAGCACGGCTATGTTTCGCCAAACACATGTGGTAAAGTTACAGTTTCGCCGCAGCCCGGACAAGTACTCCTCTTCGTTCGGCCATTAACTTGGTGGGAAGCACTAAAGGAGTAATTCTTGATCCGAACGCCGGCCTGTAATTGAATAATGGGTCCATCGGGAACTCGGATATATTGGCTGGGTGGGGCTGGGTGCCCCATATCTGGCAGTCTTATCGCCAGATGTGGGCCGTCGCGCGGCAGCGCGATCCATCTCCTATCAAAGTCGAGTTATCTGAACGGGACTAGGTTCGTCTAGAAGATAATGGCGGGGTGGCCCGTCCTACGATTCTCGACCAGTCTCCTGATAGCGTTTAAGACCGGAAGGCATGGTCGTGCACCCGGCCATGGGTTTCTATCCGCCGATCAAGCCCCACAGAAACCTCCCTTCATCCCATCCCTTGAGTCCCTCAAGGAAGGTGACCTTCTCCATTTGAGGGTCAACTTATCGACAGCCGATCGACTCTATTTGTTTCCGAACAGCCGTGTCGTCCGTTACATAAAATATCGGTTCCGGTTTTTTATGTTCGATGATTTCTGTCACGCCGTTGACAGTAATTGCTTCGTAGCCTGGATAGCTCGGAGGAGATCCTTGGGGAGGATTTTCTAGCACGAAAGGATCCCCACATTTCAACTTGCCATTTTCCTTTTGTATTACTCGCTGATTTTTATCTCGCAATACGAATTGCGCACTTCTGCCCCATGGAAAAATGTAATAGCTCACCGCAAGCGAAACATCAGCGCGCGTGAGTCCCGGCGGGAGCGTAACCCATTTCGGCAGCCTCGAATCACTCGACAACTGGAACGTGGATTCTGGGAACAGTTCACATCCCTTATACGCAAAATATACGAATGCTAACAATATCCCCAACAACAAGTATTTCTTAAAGCGCTCAATCGACGTGGTCACTTGCCTGTGCCCTCACCACTTAGCCTTTGCGATACAACCCTTCACCGTAGCATTACAAACCGTGCTGCATGCGCTTGGTACCGGCTGGGTGGCCCATATCTGACCAAACCACAACAATCGGGTGCCCCATATCTGGCGGTCTTATCGCCAGATGTGGGCCATCGCGCAAAGCGCGATCCGCTTTCGATACTCAACCAAGTGTCTTGATTTCCACAAGGAAACCCTTGACACCCCTGATAACCTTAAATCAGGAACAAACCAAAGCCCGGCGACCAGCCGGGCTTTTTGCTTCTACAATGAATGGCACGAAAAGTGCGCAGAGGAGCTCATAACTTAACACATTTATTTGGAAGACTTTGCATATCACCACGCCCGATTTCATTGACTTAATGAGGTTTGGCAACGAAACTGCACGCGAAGTCCAGACCTAAAATATCTATTTTGAATACTTTGCACGATTTTGACGGGAGGGGGTACCACACAGAATGAACTGGCCAGCCATACATCGCAATACCGCTGGATCAAGCGTCAGGCAGCTTGTTTCGCTTCTGTCTCTGCTGTGCTGTATCGGCGTCTTCGCCCAAACTCAACCCGCAAACCAACCCGTCGTCCTCAAGCTCACCCTCCACGACACCATCCAGCCCGTCACTGCCGGCTATCTCTCGCGCGGCCTCGCTGAGGCCTCCCGGCGTCACGCCTCCGCCGTCCTCGTCTCCCTCGGCACCCCCGGCGGGCTTCTCGACTCTACCCGCCTCATGGTTCAGACCATCGAGAACTCTCCCATCCCAGTCATCTTCTACGTCTCACCCTCTGGCAGCCGCGCCGCCTCAGCAGGTTTCTTCCTCCTCGAATCCGCCGATGTCGCCGCCATGGCTCCCGGCACCAACGCCGGAGCCGCGCACCCCATCATCGAAGGCGGCGAAAAGATCGATCCCGCCCTCAAAGAAAAAATCGAGAACGACGCCGAAGCCTTCCTTCGCTCCTACGCCTCCCGACGCAACCGCAACCTCGACGCCGCCATCGACGCCGTCCGCAACTCCAAGTCCTACAGCGACGATGAGGCCCTCAAGCTCAACCTCATCGATCTCACCGCCCCCGACGACGCCACCCTCCTCAACACCCTCGACAACCGCACCATCCATCGCTTCAACGGAGCCACCGAGACCCTCCACCTCCGCGACGCCACCATCGTCACTTTCGCGCCATCCCTCCGCGAGCGTCTCCTCGGCCGCCTCACCAACCCCGATCTCGCCGTCCTGCTTCTCGTCCTCGGAGGCCTGCTCATCTACCTTGAGTTCAACGTCCCTGGAACCATTGTTCCCGGATCCCTCGGCACCCTGCTCGTTCTCCTCGGACTATTCGGCCTCAATCTCCTCCCCGTTCGCCACACCGCCGTCGCGCTTCTCTTCGCCGCCTTCATCCTCATCGTGCTCGAAGCCAAGTTCGCCAGCCACGGAGCTCTCGGCCTCGCCGGAGTCATCTCTCTCGTCTTCGGACTCGCCACGCTCGTCGACGCCCCCATCCCCGAGTTGCGCGTCCACACCGCCGTCGCCCTTGCCGCCGGACTAGGCTTCGGCATCATCACGCTCTGCCTCGCGTGGATCGCAGTCCGCGCTCGTCGCAGCAAAATCCTCACAGGCCCTCAGGCCATGGTTGGAGCCACCGCCATCATCCGCTCGCCGCTCTCGCTCGCAGGCCACGACAGCGGACAAGTCGAGATCCGCGGCGAGCTCTGGCAGGCCCGTCTCCTCAATCCCACCCCCAACGACCTGCCCGTCGGCTCCGAGGTCCGGGTCAGCTCCGTCGATGGCCTCACCCTCCTCGTTGAACCTTCGCCGTCCTTCCCGTCCGCCAGACCCTCGGGCAAGGTAGACTGAAAAGGCATATTTTTCGTTTGAGGGAGTTCTCGCCTGATGTTGTCTGTGTCTCGCCCGCTGTGTGTCCGGAGCCTCGTTTTCTGCCTCGCCGCAAGCCTCGCGGCCTTCGTAGCAACACCCGCGGCCCACGCTCAGGCCTCCAGCGGAACCAGCGCGCTCGACCGCCAGCTCGGGCGAGTCGACTTCGCCCTGAGCGGCGTAGGCGTCCTCACACGCGACGTCTCCGGAACCAACTACCTCGGCCAGAGCCAGGACCACAACACCAGCAGCACCGTCGGCGCACTCATCGCTTTCCGCTACACCAAGTCTCCCTGGAAGGGCGGCGAGTTCAACATCGGATACTCCCGTTACACCCATAACTTCAGCGCGGTCATCGTTGGCGGAGCCCAGGCCAGCAACCTCGAATTCACCCTCGGCTACGTCGCCCACCCAACCCACCAGATCCTCGGCGCCCAGCCCTTCTTCGGCGGCGGTGGCGGTCTCCTCTATTTCCGCCCAACCTCCGGAGGAGGCCAGGGCCTTCCCAATCAGGGCGCCGGCGCCATCTACTACACCGTCGGCCTTGAAAAGGCTATCAGCCCCCACTTTGGCGTCCGCGTCCTGGCTCGTCAGCTCTTCTACCGCTCGCCGGACTTCTACCAGAACTACCTCAACGTTAATAAGTACACCTCCACCTTCGAACCCGGCTTCGGCTTATACGTCCATTTCTAAACGCGCCGCAGCATGGGGTGCCCCGCAGCCTGCCCTGAGCTTGTCGAAGGGTCTCGCCCCTAAGACCTGGTTTTGCAAGATGCCCGTCAGCGCCCTGTGTAGAATCAATCGACAGCACTCGCGCCGTCTGAGGTGATTCCCGCGCCATGCAAGCCCCCTTCTCCTTTCCCGTCCTGCTCCTCATCGCCATCCTCGTCCTCTACATCATCAACTCCATCAAGATCCTCAAGGAGTATGAGCGTGGCGTAGTCTTCCGCCTCGGTCGCGTTCGCGAATCCGCCAAAGGCCCCGGCGTCATCCTCGTCTTCCGCCCGGTCGACCAGATCGTCCGCATCTCGCTCCGCCAGGAGGCGATGGAGGTTCCGCCGCAGGACATCATCACCCGTGACAACGTCACCCTCAAGGTCAACGCCGTCATCACTCTCCGCGTCGTCGACCCCACCAAGGCCGTCATCGAGGTCGCCAACTATATCTACCAGACCTCCCAGTTCTCCCAGACCACCCTCCGCTCCGTCCTCGGCGAGGTCGAACTCGACGAACTACTCGCCCACCGCGACCGACTCAACCAGCGCATCCAGACCATCATCGACGGCCACACCGCACCCTTCGGCGTAAAAGTCATCTCCGTCGAAGTCAAGCAGGTCGATATGCCGGAAAGCATGCTCCGCGCCATGGCCAAACAGGCTGAGGCCGAGCGCGAGCGCCGAGCCAAGGTCATCCACGCCGAAGGCGAGTTCAACGCCGCTCAGAAGCTGATCGAGGCGGCCGCCCTGCTCTCCACCCAACCCATCTCCGTGCAGCTCCGCTACCTCCAGACCCTCACCGAGATAGGTGTCGAAAAGAATACGACCATCGTTTTTCCCCTTCCCATCGAGATGATGGGCTTGCTAAACAAGAGCCTTAGCTTCAATCCGGCAGAAGAGAAGAAATAGACGTGAACTCCCGATACGACGAAGACGAACACGAAGATTTCCAGACGTCCGCTGGCCGTGAGATCAACCTCAACGCGGCCACCATTCTCGGCATCTTCGTCCTCCTGGCGATCCTCTGCGCCGTCTTCTTCGGCTTCGGCTACACCCTCGGCCACAAGTCCACCCCGCAGACTCCCTCGGCCAGCGTCGTGCTTCCATCCGAGACCGCGGCTCCGTCCCCCTCCGTCCCCAAACATACTGCCGGCAGCCAGATCGTGCTCCCCAGCGCCGACACCGCATCCAGCCCATCCGCTACCGCTCCCCAGCAGGTCGCACAACCCGACCGCGCCCCCGACCAGACCGCTGCTGCAGCCGATACCCCGCAGCCGGTCGGCGCTCCCGTAACCAAACCCGAACCGCAATCACAGCACCGCGCAGCCCCACCCGCTCCCGCACCCGCTACGCATCCCGTCGCAGCCGCAGCTACGGCCAACACAACTCCCTCGATGGTCCAGATCGCCGCCGTCTCGCACCAGGAAGACGCCAACATCCTGGCCGACGCGCTCAAACACCGCGGCTACGCCGTCAGCATCGTGCAATCCTCACAGGACAAGCTCCTCCACGTCCAGATCGGTCCCTTCTCCAACCGCAAAGACGCCGAAGCCATGCGCCAGCGCCTCCTCAACGACGGCTACAACGCCATCGTCAAATAGGAGAGAAAGAAAATGCTTGAAAAAGAGAAGGCATCGGAATTTGCGAAACTGCCTTGGCACGACTCCAAACTGCTTGAGCTAAGAGTGTTCCGTGACAACATTCCCGACCAAGAGAATCTGGAATGCAGTATCGAATTTACAAAATCCCACAACTCATGGCGTCGTGCAGTTGTATTGTTCCGAAATTGCACGATAGCAAAGATCGACTTAGACCTTGATGGAAAGAAAGTCTGTGCGGACAGTATCTTTTACGCAACGTGCGAAATAGAGTCTGCGCTTAAGAAGTCACTGGAAGCGGGTCAATTAAAAAACGAGCGCAATCCCCTGAGCGACTACTATCATTTCCGCATATTACTAGTGCATCCTGGTGGCGAACTCAATATCTTTGCCAAAGATTTTGAGATCGCTTGGGCAGACTGATCCACTCTAGCCCAAGCTTGTAAGCGGGTGCCTCCATTCATGCGCGCACTTAGGGCATAGGCGGGTTTCAATTCAGCGGCTTCATCTCCTCCGGTAAAGCCTCCGCGATCTCCTCCCGCACAGCCCGCAGCAAGTGTTCCCGCGTCCCATACTGCGAAGGCTCAATCGCCGGCAAAAACCGTACCCGCGCCACACCCGGCGTAATCGCCGCGCTCCCCTTCTTCATCATCGTCTGCGTTCCTGAGATCACAATCGGTACCACCGGAGCCTGCGTCTCCATTGCAAGATAAAACGGCCCCTTCTTAAACGCCTGCAGCCTCCCGTCGCGCGACCGAGTGCCCTCGGGAAACACCACCATATTCAGACCCGACTTCAGCGCCTCGCCCGCCGCCACCACGCTCGCCTGGGCCGCATCCCTCTTGCCCCCCCGCTCCACCGGAACGAACTTCGCCAGCAGCATCGCCCGCCCCAGAATCGGAATCTTCATCAATTCTTTCTTTAGGAGCACCGAGCTTCGCCCCGGCAGCAGCGGAACCACCACCGGAGGATCGAGGTTCGAGACATGGTTGCACATAAAGATGCACGGCCGTCCCGACGGTACATTCTCCCTCCCCGTCACCTCAATCCGAATCCCCGCCGCCCTCACGCCGGCGTTGGTAATCCACATAGCCACCCGATACAGCAGGCTGACGTCCCCGACCAGCAGCGTATAAGGAATCCCGATGATCCCAGTTAGCGGCCCCAGAGCCGTATACACAAACAACAGCTTCAGCGTTGCAAACATACCGCTTTGCAGAATACCTGTTTTGTTCTTGTCTTTCTTGCTGTCATCCCCGAAGGGATCTTCTTTCCCTCTTCTATTCGTCATAACCAATTTAGAAAGAATGATTTACGGAATCGGGTTTCAGGATTCCAAACAAACCCCTTGTCAAGCCCCCAAACCACCCAACCCAAACAAAACAAGCAACTTCCAAGTGGCAGAACGATTCCCGCAATTCGCTACAATAGAAATAGAGCACTAGAAGGAAAGCCCCGGAACCCCGGGGCTTTCTCGATTAACCCATAACCCTTTTGTTTTGAATATTTTGAGCACTAAACCCTTTCAATGGAATACCTTACACTGAAAGTCCGAGGCTAAAATCAATATAATGAATACCTTGCGCAAAAGACAGGGGGAGGGGGTACCCCTATCATGAGGCCACAACCGCACCCGAGATTGCCCGTGGCAGCTTCTGGTATATCCCGCCGAACCCACCGTTCGAGAGGATCGCCACCACATCCCCGCTTCTGACCTCCGGCGCCAGCGCAGCCACAATCGCGTCGGCATCCGGATGAACCGCCGCCGGAACACCGCGCACGACCAGAGCATCGACCACGTGCTCCGGCACCAGCCGCTCCGCCGCCGGAATGCTCTCGGACTTGAAGACCGCCGCGACCACTACACGATCCGCGAGCGCAAGGCTGTCCACCAGCGCGGCCTCGAAGACGTTCCGCCGCAGCGTATTCGACCGCGGCTCCAGCACCGCCCACAGCCGCTGCCCGGGATACCTCTCCCTAAGCGCCCTAAGCGTCTCGCGGATCGCCGTCGGATGGTGCGCGAAGTCGTCGATGATCGTCACTCCCTCGGCGACGGCCTTTACCTCAAGCCGCCGCTTCACGCTCTTGAACGTCGCCAGCGCCTCGACGATGGCCTCCACCGGAACGCCCTGCCCTGCCGCCAGCGCCGCTGCTGCCGTGGCGTTCAGCGCGTTATGTTCTCCGGCCATCGGCAAACTCAGCTCGGCAAACGTCTCACCGCCGCGCAGCAAGGTCCACCGTGTCACAGGTCCATCGTGACGCAGGTCAACCAGCCGCCAGTGCGAGCAGTCCGCAAAGCCATAACGCTCCACCGCGCAGAACGCCTTGGCAACGCACTCACTCACGTTCTCGCTGCCATCAAACGCAACCACGCGCCCGCGCCGAGGCACCAGATTCACCAGCCGCTTGAACGCCGTCTTCACCGCGTTCAGATCGGCATAGATGTCCGCATGGTCATACTCGACATGCGTCAGGATGATGGCATCCGGAAAGTAGTGCAGAAACTTCGGCCCTTTATCGAAGAACGCCGTGTCGTACTCATCGCCTTCAAGCACAAACGGCTTCGTCGGCCGAACCATAAAGCTCGTGCCAAAGTTCTCCGCCACGCCGCCGATCAGGAATGAAGGCGCAAACGCAGCATCGCGCCGCGAGGCAGTTTCCCCTCGCGAGTCATCGACTTGCGAAGCAACTTCTCGCGAAGCAACTTCATAGATCCACGCGAGCATGCTCGTCGTCGTCGTCTTGCCGTGCGTCCCAGCCACCACAAGCGGCTCGCGCCCAGCCAGAAACTCGTCATGCAGCATCGCCGCCATCGAGCAGAAAGGAATCCGCTGATCGAGCACATACTCCAGCTCGACGTTGCCGCGCGAGATCGCATTGCCCACGACCACCAGGTCAGGCCGAGGCTCCAGGTTCGCCTCCGCATACGGCTCGTGCACCGGAATCCCCAGTTCCCGCAGCAGATCGCTCATCGGCGGATACGCCGCGGCGTCCGAGCCCGTCACATGGTGACCCTGCTGCTTCAGCATTCCGGCCAGCGAAGCCATCGCCGTGCCACAGATTCCAATCAGATGAATGTGTCGTGTACTTTGCATTGTTCCAAACGGAGGCTAAGCCCTCACAGCCGCCTCAGGAAAGTGTATCTGCGGATTCACCGCATCCGTAAGGTCCAGCCGGACCGGAACGCCCAGCGGCAGCGTAATATTCGGCGCGCTCACATGCCCGCAGCGCAACCCAATCGCCACCGGCCCCTCAAACCCGCGCAGCCCATGCAGAATCGCGCGCTCCAGCATCTCCTGTTCCTCCGGCTCGACGCATTGGTTCATATCGCCAAACACAATTCCGCGAACGCCCTCCAGCCTTCCCGCGTAGCGCAAATGCAGCAGCAGCCTGTCCCACTGATAGGGCTTCGTTCCAATGTCCTCGAGGAACAACACGCAATCACGCAGCACCGGAGCGTACTGTGTCCCAAGCCCAGCCGCGAGAATCGAGATGCATCCGCCACGCAGCTCCCCGTCAGCCGCGCCCGGTTGCAGTACGCGAAGTCCGTCCGCAGCTCCGAGCAACCAGCCGCTATCGCCATCAAACGTATGCCGCCAGCTCTTCAGATCTACGCCCTCATCCCGCGCAAAATCCGCCGCGACCATCGGAGCATAAAAGCTCGTCAGATTCGCCTCATTCTGCAGCCAGCTATGGATCGAGGTATGGTCACTATAGCCAATAAACGCCTTGGGATTCGCCCGGATCAGCTCTGCATCCAGATGCGGCAGCAGCTCCGCCGAGCCCCATCCTCCGCGAGTGCACACAATCCCGTCGATCTTACGGTCGGCAAACGCCGTATGAAGGTCCTTCACCCGGTCCTGCAGCCCCCCCGCATAGTAAAGTGGCCCGTTTTCGAGCGCATGCGGAGCAAGCACAACCTCATAGCCCAGCGCCTGCAACTCTGCCAGCCCACGCTCCACCAACTCACGCTTCGGTGTGCTAGCCGGCGAAACCACCGCCAGTCGTGCTCCGCGGCCAAGCGCCGGCGGCCTCACCAGCCCATTCGTCCTCGTCACAGGCCGACCGCCTCGCCCCGGCATATAATCTCCGCCGGCCCAGTCAGCAGCATCGCCGACTCATTCGAGGTCCAGACCGTCCGCTGCGCGCCGCCCTCAGCAATCGCGGTCAGCTCGCGCTCCACGCCGCGCAGCGCTATCGCCGCCGTCGAGGAGGCACACGTCCCGGTGCCAGAAGAGGTCGTAGGCCCGCATCCGCGCTCGTAGATGCGGAACGCAATCTCAGCCTTCGACTGCACGCGCACAAACTCCACATTCGTTCCATGCGGAAACAGCGGACTGGTGCTGATCTTCGCGCCCAGCTCTTGCCACGCGAGGCCATGCGCCCTGAAGTCATCGCTCTCCACAAAGATCACAAAGTGAGGATTCCCGACATTGACCATCGCCCCGGGAACTTCTCCGACGCCATCGACCACAATCGTCCGCGGCATCACGCGCGGTACGCCCATCTCGCTCTCGATCAGGTACACCGGGTCGGCATCCTCCACCACACGGCAGCGCCTCGGCCCGCCATGCGTGCCGAGCACAACATCGTCCATGCCCTCGCTCGAGGCCAGCCACGCCGCAACGCAGCGAGTGCCGTTGCCTGAAAGCTCCGCCTCGCTGCCGTCGGCGTTGAACAGCCGCAGAAACAGCTCGCCGTTCGGCCGCCGCTCCAGGAACTCAATCCCGTCGGCCCCTATGCTCGTATTGCGGCTGCAGAGCCTCTGCGCCAGCTCAGCATGCCTTCTCTGGGCAACCCGTTCTTCGATGATCAGAAAGTCGTTGCCACAGGCATGCGCCTTCACAAATGGAATCATGACCTTCTTATTCTTCATCAATATCGCGGAAAACAACAACATGGTCCGTCGTGTCGTCTGCCTGCAGCTCAGCCAACAGCCGCTTGTGAACCTTGGCGCTCGCAGCGACCATAAAGCTGACACGCTGCGTCTCGCCGACTTTATCGCGATCGACGATGTTCAACCGCAGCCCCAATCGATCCAGCACGCGCAGGATAGAGGCGAACATCTCGTTCTGATCGATGCCGCGCACCTCGTACAACATCGAGTGGCGCTTCCAGCCAACGCGGGTCTCCACTGAGCCGACCAACGCCAGCGCAACCAGCGCAATCAGAGTGGCTACGACCGCTGGGATATATAGCCCAGCGCCGCAGGCCATCCCAATCGACGCAATCACAAACACCGTAGCCGCGCTCGTCAGCCCCACGACTCGATCCCGCGTGTGCAGAATCAGTCCCGCGCCAAGGAAGCCGATGCCCTGCACGATATTCGACGCAACCCTCCCCTTGTCAGGATTGGTGTCCCCTGCCAGCACCACCGAGAGCATCGTGAAGAACGCGCAGCCAAGACACAGCAGCATATTGGTCCGCAGGCCTGAGGCCTTGTGCCGCAGCTCCCGCTCCAGCCCAATGACTCCACCCAGCGCGCAGGCTGTCAGCAGCCTCGCCGCAGTTCCCGTCGAGAGCAACATCTGATCGATCTTGCTGAAGTAAAGCTGTCCCGGCATCACCATAGGGTTCGCAGCGATGGTAGCACTCTCGCGCTCCGCCTAATGCGTCAAAGTAGCAAAGCGATCCGACTGGTAAATACGCGCGCAGGGCTGCCCCGTCGTGCACAGCACCGTCAACTCGGTCAGGCCCTCAGGATGCTCGGCGACAGCCTTCGACACGGCATCGCCCGCGATCGCCACCACGTAGGCCGCGTGGTCCGCCGGAGCCGCCAGAGCCGCCTTCCAGCTGTCGTAGTCATACTCATTCACGATCTGCCGAAGCGGCAGTCCAGCCTGCTGCACGGCACCGATGTGGTCTGAGCTGTACATCAGGATCGGCACGCCAGACGGAAACGATTGCAGGTTATGCGCCAGCGCCGACTCGAAGGCCACTCGCGTCGTCGCGTTCGCCATTGCCTCCTTCAGCACAAGCGGAATCTTATACATCATCCCAATGGCGTTGAAGACTGCCAGCGCAAGCGCAACCGGATACAGCAGACGCGCCGGAAGCGGCTGTGTCTTCCCCCATCGCCGCGCAATCCACTCCAGCGCCAGGAAGGCCGACGCCGCCAGCGCCGGCAGCATCTCCATCCCATAGCGCGAGTTGTAGTACGAGTGCGGCCACAGTGGCGGAATGAAGATCGGAACGGAGCCGAACGCGATCGCGTAAACGTAAAACGGCAGCGGAACCCACAGCAGAAGAACCGGCCACTCCACTCTGCTGCGAATCGTCAGCACAAGTCCGCTGATCGCTGCGGCCATCACGGCAAAGCCTGTCTCCCACGCGGCCACATCGAGCTGCGCCGTCCTTGTGTAGAGCACCAGCGCCCAAACCGGATTGTGCCAGCCAGGATAGTGATGCGAGCCCGACGGAGTGGTTCTCGCCTCGATCGCTGCCGCAGAATACGGCCCGCGCATGAAGTCGAGCGGGTCGTGGAAAAAGTGCTGATTGTAAGCAAACCAGCCCAGAGGCCCGGCCGCCGCCAGCACAGTGAAGGTCACATAATAGGGAGCAATCCCGCCCCACACCTCTTTGTGACGATAGATCTGCCACGTCACAATGGCCCACACTGCCGCTCCGAAGATCCACCCGTCGTACCGTGTATACACGGCCGCCATGATGAGCAGTCCCAGATAGATCATGCGTCGCGAGGCCAGCGCACCACGCCCCTGCTGGACAGCCGCGACGCACTCCATCGTCAGCAGCGTCCCCCAGATCACGATCGCCAGAAACAGCGCCTCCGTCATCGCGGTCGTCGACAGATAGAGCAGGTTCGGATTCAGCGCATAAAACGCCGCCGCGGCAAACGCCCACTGCGGCGTCATCATCCTCCGCACCAGCCGATAGAAGCCTGCCACGCCAAACACGTAACAGAGCAGCGAAGGCCACGCTCCCGCCATCCCGTTCTGCCACCACTCCATCTTCTGGATGAAGGGCAGCATCAGCAGATGCGGAAGCGGCAGCCAAACGCCTCCAAGCTGCGCCAGCCCGGGATTGCGCGAATCCAGAATGCGACGCGCAATCCCAAGATGTGCCACGGCATCGCCGTACAGCAGCAGATAGCCACGCGAGAAACAGACGATCAGCGCGACGAACGCGAGAACGACCGAGGCCATGGCCACGGGAAACGTCTCCTCCCGTGTCGCTGGCCGCACCTCATCACTCACGCCCAAGCCGCGAACCACGGCCTCCTGCCTGGAAGGCCGCGACGTTCTACGCCCCCGCGTAGTCAAGGTGAGATATCTCCATAAACAGCTTGAAGCGTTCTTCGATCTCTTCGCGCGTCACGGACTGCAGGCGCTCGGTTCCGAACCGCTCCACGGTGAACGAACCCATCACGCCGCCATAGAACATCGCGCGGCGAAAGACCTCCGGCGTCAGCTTCGGCTGCGAGGCGAGGTAGCCGTAGAACCCACCTGCGAACGAGTCGCCCGCGCCGGTCGGATCAACCACCTCCGCCAACGGCAATGCCGGCGCGCGGAAGGGATGCAACGCCTTCACGCCATTATCAAACGATCCCCCTCCGAAGAAAGCCGTCGCGCCGTACTCGCCGTGCTTGATCACCAGCGTCTTCGGTCCCATCGCCTGCACCTTCTTCGCGGCCAACACAAGGTTGTGCTCGCCGGTGAGCATGCGCGCCTCGCCGTCGTTGATCAGCAGCACGTCCAGCTCACGCAGCACCTTCGCAAGGTTCTCCGCGTGGTCCGAGATCCAGTAGTTCATCGTGTCGCCACACACGCGACGGACATTCGGCATCTCGCTCCGCACGCGTGCCTGGAGGACCGGATCGATATTCGCGAGAAAGAGATACTCGCTGTCTTTGTATTCGTTGGGAATCTTGGGCTCGAACTTCTCAAAGACATTCAGGTCCGTTCCCAGCGTCTTCGCCGAATCCATGCTTCCCGCATACGAGCCCTTCCAGTGGAAGCTCAGCCCATCAGCTCGCTCGAGGCCACGCGTATCGATTCCGCGCTTCGTGAAGACTGCCTCGTGCTCCGCCGTAAAGTCCTTGCCAACGACAGCAATCACGCGCACCGGCGTGAAATAGCTCGCCGCAAGCGCGAAGTGAGTCGCCGCACCACCCAGACAGTGATCGACCTTGCCGTGTGGCGTCTCAATGCTATCGAAAGCTACCGATCCAACTACAAGAATTGCCATGAACTCCCCTTGAATGAATGTTCTTTGAAATCTAATCCGTGGCAGCGCGAAGCACGTTACAGATACTTATCGAGCAGCAGCGAAAGCCTCTCGCGTGCTTCTGCAGGAATCGCCTTGCGGTCCGTAAGGATGGCGTACTTCAGCGCATCGCCACAGGCGCAGGTGCGTTCCAGAGGCATCGCGGCCACAGCCGCCTTCACGGCCTTCGACGCGTTCTCCGCGTTCTTGTGCAGCACTGCGACGATCTGTTCGACCGTCACATCGTCATGCCCTTCGCGCCAGCAGTCGTAGTCGGTCACCATCGCCATCGTGGCGTAGCAAATCTCCGCCTCGCGGGCCAGCTTGGCCTCCTGCAGGTTGGTCATGCCTATCACATCGGCGCCCCAGCTGCGATAGAGGTTCGACTCCGCGCGCGTCGAAAACTGCGGCCCCTCCATGCACACATACGTCCCGCCGCTCTTGGCGACAACGCCGACCTCATCGCAAGCCTTCTTGAAGGCACCCGCGACCGTCGAGCAGACAGGATCGCCAAACGCGACGTGCGCAACCACACCGCCGCCAAAGAACGTCGACACGCGAGCAAACGTACGGTCGATGAACTGGTCCGGAATCACGAAGTCCGTCGGCTTGTGCTCTTCCTTGAGCGACCCCACGGCCGAGACCGACAGAATCCGCTCCACTCCCAGCATCTTCATCGCGTAAATGTTGGCGCGAAAGTTCAGTTCCGAGGGCGAGATGCGATGGCCGCGTCCATGCCGCGCCAGAAACGCTACCTTGCGGCCTTCCAACTCGCCCAGAACAAATGCATCGGAGGGCTCTCCAAACGGGGTCGTCAGCTTTTCTTCACGCACATTCGTGAGGCCCGGCATCGCATACAGCCCGCTGCCTCCGATGATTCCAATCTCTGCCTTCTTCAAAACTTTCGCTCCTCAAAACTACGGGCGCCGGTTCAATGGCGCCCTTCAGAAGTATATCTGGACTCGCGCACGCAGCCGGCCTTCATCATGCCGAAGGCGCCCATCGTGTGCGCCAGGTCCAGCGCCGGCTCGTGGTATTTCCCTGCTACGCGCACGGGACCGCTTGCCTGCACACTCGCGATGCTGTCACGCAGCCTGCGCGCGAGCTCGAGCGGAAATCCCTCCGACACAAACACGCCCGATCTTGAAATCGACAGCAACACATCGCCTTCGTTCGTCGTGTACACCTGCTCGCCGTCGCCCAGCTCATCCTGCTTGCGCCGCGAAACCCCGGAGTACTTCCGCGGAATCTCTGCCGCATAGATACGCAGAAACGATCGCGCAGAATCCTCGTTCTTCCATCGCGAGTAGTACAACAGCGAAATCGACGCAGTCGATTCCTTCGCCGCCGGCGTCGTGGCCGACTTCCGCTGCGCCGCGTAGTACACGCCGCCGTTCCACTCCGGCGCCAGGGCCTCGCCCATCTCCCTGCCACCAAACAACTCCGTCAGAATCCGCACGTCCAGCTCGCCCATCACGCCCAAATCGTATGGGGTGTAGTCGGCGTCGATCATCGGATGCAGGTCCGGCAACCGCAGCACCGGCACCGGAGTGTGCTTCATGTAGGCCTCCGGATGCATGATCTCGAAGCTCGACGACGGAGGATTCTCGAGCGCTCCGGCAAACGCAACCTCCTTGCCGCCCTTCACCAGAAGCGCCTGCTCAAACCCCAGCCCTTCGTCGTACGGAAACAGCAGCGACTTCTGCAGCAGCAGCGGGGCCCGCTCCAGCACCGGCGATCCGCTCATATCCGACACCGAATCCTTCAGCTTCTCCGCCAGTTCAGGAGCATCGGCAATCGTCTTTCCCAACGGCCGCAGAGAGTAATCGACAAACACCGCCATCGCCTGCCCCTCGGCAACAGCAGTCCGCGCAGTATCGACTTCATCGAGCTGCACATGGCGATTGTCCTCCTGCACCGTATGCGAAGGATCGTTCAGGCTCACCTCAGACCACTTCGTCAGCCCCACATGCTGGTCCTGCAGCGCGTGCGTCAACTCATGCGCCAGCACCGGCTTCTGCTCGTCTGGAGGAATCCAGTCCAGCAGATTCACAGTCTTCGTCTTGTTGTCATAGAAGCCCGCAATCTGCTCCGTAAGCAGCGAGAGCAGAAACGGCCGCAGATGGAAGTCCCGGTCCAGCAGGCCGAACTTCTTCAGCACGATCTCCGAGCGCGCCATCCGCTTCGTACTCTCGTCCTCGTCGAACTTCTGCGTCAGGTAGCGATTCACCTCGTCGCGCGAGATCAGCTTTCGCTTCACGCTGTGCTCAATCGGCAACTTCGTATCGCTGCTGACGAAGTTCAGAATCTCATCGACGGAGCGAAACAACTCCTTCGCCTGCTCCTTGGTCATCGGAGCCTGGGCCGCCGCCGGCAGCTTCTGTGTCGTCCCAGTGCCCTGCGTCGCCGTCTGTCCAACGCAGAACGCGCACGTTGTCATCCACAACACGGCCGCCGCCATCTTCGGCATCCAGTGCATTTCTTGCCCTCGAATCCTCGCGGTCACGTAGCCTCGTTCTCCGCCGCTATAATCAAGTGTACGGGAGTTTTTCGTCCCACCCGCCATGACCCCAGCACCCCATCCCACCGTCGACAACCTCTCCTCCGCCCACTCCAGCCCTCAGCTCTCTGCCCTGCTTCACGGCGCGGGCATCTTGCGACTCGATGGCACCGGCTGGATTCGGGTCACCGGCGAGGACCGCGTCCGCTGGCTCAACGGCATGGCCACCAACAGCATCCAGCAACTCGCTCCCGGCACCGGAGCCTACAACTTCTTCCTCAACGCTCAGGGACGCATCCAGGGCGACGCCTGCATCTTCGGCCGCCCCGGCGCGCTCCTCATCGAGACTCAATCGAGCCAAGTCGCCACACTGATCCCCTTCCTCGATCACTACATCATCATGGACGACGTCGAGCTCAAGGACATCACCGGCACGTGGCATGGCCTGTCGATAACCGGACCGCAAGCCGCGTCCCTGCTTGCACGGGCTGGCCTCCCTGTCTCTGAGCTCAAGCCACTCGAGATCCGCGAAATCCTCTGGAACGCTGCCACTATCACGATCCTCCACGCGCACAGCCCGCTAGTTCCACGCTACGAGCTCTGGGCCGACGCCACCACCATCGACGCGCTTTCGAACTCGCTCCAGACCGCCGGGGCCGTCCCCGCAGATAAGCAGAGCCAGCAGTGGCTGCGCATCCTCGAAGGCACGCCACTCTACGGCGCCGACATCCACGACCGCGAGCTTCCCCAGGAGACCGGCCAGGCCCGCGCCCTCCACTTCGCCAAAGGCTGCTATCTCGGCCAGGAGATCGTCGAGCGCATCCGCTCCCGCGGCAACGTCCACCGCACCTTCCAGGCCTTCCGCCTCGAAGGCGACTTGCCTCCCACCGGCACGATCCTTGAAGCCGCAGGCAAGCCCGCTGGCGAGCTCACCAGCATCGCCGCGATCCCACTCGACGGCCACAACATCCAGCTGGCCCTCGGCTACGCCCGCCGAGAAGCGCTCGATCGCAACGAGCCGCTCACCTACGCTGGCGGAACTGCTATCCCGGTTGCTGCGCCGTTCCAGCCCGCTGAGGCCAACGCAACGCATCCAGCACCCACGCCTTCTGAGAGAAAATAAAGCCATGTCCGAGAACAAACCCTTCGTTATCACTGACCGCCGCAAGTTCACCCTCGACGGCACCCCTCGTCCCGACGCCGATCCATCTCCTGAAAAAGAGACAGCCGAGCACGCTCCCGCTCCCGTCGCGGAGGCCCCGCCTACCCCCGCCGCCGCGGCTCCCCAGCAGTCCGCCGCTGTCTCCGAGCCTCCAGCCCCACTGGATGCGGAGGATACCCTGCCTCCCGGCCCCACCGCCGAGGAGAGCGACCGCTCCCGCAAGGCCTACGAGGCCACAGCCGACCGCCTCGACACCGCCGTCCGCGCCGCAAACCCCGGCGCTGACCATATGCCTCCGATGAACTTCGAGCGGCTCGTCCAGTCCGTCTACATGACGGCCATCATGCAGCTCGGCGGCGCCACCCCCGAAGGCGAGCAACCCCAGGTCGATATCCTCGGCGCGCGCCAGAGCATCGACATGCTCGCCGTCCTCGCGGACAAGACCAAAGGCAACCTCAACGCCGACGAAACCCGCCTGCTCGACAGCGCCCTCTTCGAGCTGCGCATGGCCTTCCTTGAGATCACACAGGCCCTCGCCCGCTCCGCCTCGGCCCGTGCCCAGGGCCAGCCCACGCAGCCACCCACCCCAGGCCGCCCGAGCATCGTCCGCTAAACAATGGAGGCGACGCTCACCTTTCTCGGCAGCGGCACCTCCATGGGGGTGCCCACGCTCGGCTGCAACTGCGACGTCTGCGCCTCAGCCGCCTCACCTACGGGCGACCCGCGCAACCGGCGAACGCGCCCCTCGCTGCGCCTCGCCTATAACGGCCGCATCATCCTCGTCGACACCGGCCCCGACTTCCACGCCCAGGCCATCCGCGAGAACATCAGCCACGTCGACGCCGTCCTCTACACCCACGGCCACGCAGACCACATTCTCGGCTTCGACGACCTCCGCCCCCTGAGCTTCAGAGTCCCCGGCGACCTTCCCATCTACGCCGACGAAGAGACCCTCCTCATCCTCAAGCGCGTCTTCGAATACACCTTTCGCACCGAAGACCGCTATCCCACCAGCGCGCGCGTCCGGATCCACCAGATCGACACGACACCCAGCGCCGGATTCGACCTCTTCGGAGCCTGCTTCCGCCGGATCCCTGTCACCCACGGCTCCCAGCAGATCACCGGCTACCGCTTCGGCTCTGCCGCCTACCTCACCGACATGAGCGACATCCCGTCGGAGAGTATCCCGCTCCTCCAGGACCTCGACGTCCTCATCCTCGACGCGCTGCGCCGCGAGCCGCACCCCAGCCACTCGCACTTGGAACGCTCCATCGCTTACGTCGAGCAGTTGAAGCCAAAGCGCGCCTACTTCACCCACATCAGCCACGACCTCGACCACGCCACCATCGAGGCCGAGCTACCTCCTCACATCCGCCTCGCCCACGACGGCCTTCAACTTCAATTCGAGATCGCCTGATGCAGCTCTACTCCCATCTCTCCGAGATCCCCGCCAACTTCGGCCCCACGGTCGCCACCATCGGCAACTTCGACGGCGTCCATCGCGGCCACCAGTGGGTCATCGCCGAGGTCATCGCCCGCGCCCGCGCACTCGGCTGCAAGTCGCTCGTCGTCACCTTTGACCCCCATCCGGCTCGCGTCGTCCGCCCAACATTCGATCAGCCTCTCATCACGCCGCTGCCACAGAAACTCGAACTCCTCGCAGCCACAGGCATTGACGCCACCCTCGTCCTCCCCTTCACCGCCGATCTCTCGCGCAAGACGGCCCGGGCGTTCGCCACCGAAATCCTCCAGCAGACCCTCCAGGTCACCGAACTGCACGAAGGCGAGAACTTCCGCTTCGGCCACCAGGCCGAGGCCGGGATTGACACACTCGAATCCCTCGGCCACGAACTCGCCTTCGCTGTCCGGGTCTACTCTCCCCGCATCGTCCGCAGGCAGCCCGTCTCCTCAAGCCGAATCCGCCAGCTCATCGCCGCAGGCAGCGTCACCAACGCCCGCGCGCTGCTCGGCCGCTCCTTCAGCATCGCAAGCACACCCGCCTCAGGACGCGGCTACGGCACGCGTTACACCGTCCCAACCATCAACCTCGCGCCGTACTCCGAGCTGCTCCCGGCCAACGGCGTCTACATCACTGCGCTCACGGTCGCAGGCGAGACCTTCGACGCCGTCACCAATGTCGGCAACCGCCCCACCTTCGGAGCCGACTCCTTCACCGTCGAGTCCCACATCCTCAACTTCCACCCCATCACTCTCACCGAGAGCACATCGCTTACCCTCACCTTCCTCCACCGTCTCCGCGACGAGATGCGCTGGCCCAATCCCGAGGCCCTCCGCGAGCAGATCGGCCGCGACGTCCGCAAGGCTCAGCGCTACTTCAGTTTGTGTCGGTCGGTAGGTTCGAGACACCCTGCCTCGGCTCCCCGCTCGGTGCATCCGGAGCGCTAGATCCACTCCCTGCTCCGTTGTTCGGCTTCGCCTGAGGCGCAGAGGGCGCAGTCGACTTCGGCTGCGCCTTCGTTTCCGGCGCATCCTCGTCCTCCGAGCCCTTCGGCGCGGCCTCCCTGGGCACGATGTTCGTCACGCCAGGTTTACTCACCGCGACATCCAGCACTTTCTTCGGCGCGCCCTCCGCAGGAAAAGCCTCATTGGGCTTGTTCGCAATCGCCGCCCGCATGAAGTCAATCCACATCGGCAGCGCCGCGCGTGCGCCTGTCTCCTTCTCGCCCAGAGAGCGGCGGTCGTCGAATCCGATCCACGTCCCGCAGGTCACTGACGGTGAAAACCCAAGAAACCACGCATCCGTAAAGTCGTTCGTCGTTCCCGTCTTGCCTCCCAGCGGATGCTTCAACTGTGCTCCCGCAGACGCCGCCGTGCCGTGCTGCACGACTGCCTCAAGCAACTGCATCATCGTCCGCGCCGTCTCCACTGAGATCACCTCGTCCACCTGTGGCGGCTGCTCATCCAGCGGGAGCCCATCCGCCTGCACCACCTTGCGGATATAGTGCGGTTCAATGCGAATCCCATCGTTCGGAAAAACGCTGTAGGCCCCCACCTGCTCATACAGCGAGATGTCCGCTGCCCCGATCGCAATCGGCAGAAACGCCGGAATGTCGCTGGTCACGCCAAAGTCGTGCGCCGTTTCGATCACCTTCCGGATCCCCACTCGCGCCGCCAGCTTCAACGCCGGAATATTCCGCGACTCCGCAAAGGCGTTGATCAGCGTCATTGCTCCCTTGTAGTCGCTCTCATAGTTATGCGGCGTATACGGCCCGCTCGGTGTCGGAAATGTTGTCGGCCCGTCCACAATAATGTCTGTCGGCTTCGCTCCCGCTTCAATCGCCGTCGTGTACACATACGGCTTGAACGACGACCCCACCTGACGCTCGGCCTGCGTCGCGCGATTGAACTGCGACAGCGCGAAGTCCCTGCCGCCCACCATCGCCAGCACCTCGCCGTCCGCGTTATTCACCGCCATCATTGCGGCCTGCGCGCCCGTATCCTGCTCCAGGGTGGCCTTCAGCGAGCCGTCCTCCTCCTCGCTCACGATGTGCACATAAACGAGATCGCCGTTTTTCAGAAAGCTGTCGCCATCCTCATTCTGCGTCCACTTCCAATCATCCGGCGTAAGCACGGCATCCTTCGCGCCAAGCTTCACCGTCACCCTCTTCGGCTCAACCGCGACAACTACTCCGTGAACATACCTTCCCTTCTCAACCGGTTGTGACCAGTCGGGATGCTGATACTTCCCCAGGTCCTGCCCTTCGAGAACGACGTTCTCCAGCTCGCCCTTCCACCCGTGCCGGCGCTCATACGCTGCTGCTCCATCCTGCACAGCCTTGTTCGCCACCGTCTGCAGGTCGAGATCGAGCGTCGTGTACACCTTCAGCCCTGCGCCGTGAACCTCTTCGACGCCAAACTCCTTCTCAAGCTGCCGCCGCACCTCTTCCACAAAATAAGGCGCGATGGTGTTCGGAGGAGACTCGACGTGCAGCCCCAGCGGCGCGGCCATCGCGGCCTGCGCCTGGGCCTTCGTAATCTTCCCGTCGGATTCCATCTCGCTCAACACGAGATTCCGCCGCTTCAGCGCCCGATCAGGAAACCGCACCGGCGAGTAGTACTCCGGCCCCTTCGGCAGCGCCGCCAGCAGGGCCGCCTCCGGCAGCGTCAGCTCCTTCACATGCTTGCTGAAGTAATACTCCGACCCTGCCTCAAACCCATAGGTCCCGCGCCCCAGATAAATCTGGTTCGCATACAGCTCGAAGATCTGCTCCTTCGTGAACCGTCTCTCGATCTGCATCGAGAGGATGACCTCCTGGATCTTCCGCGCGTACGTCTTCTCCGACGAGAGGAACAGGTTCCGCGCGAGTTGCATCGTCAGCGTCGAAGCGCCCTGGGCGCGCCCCTTCGCATGCAGATCGCGGTACGCCGCCCCGATCGCGCGAAACAGATTCACGCCCCAGTTGCTCTCAAAACTCTTGTCTTCAATCGAAAGGATGGCCTGTTTCAGGACGGGCGGAAACTCCGAGTACGGCACCGCCACGCGCCGCTCCAGCGCAAACGAGCCGAACACCCGCCCATGCACATCCAGCAGCTCGGTCGTCGTATTCGGACGATACCGCGTCAGGTCGTCGATCTGCGGCAGATCGATCGAGTACACCACCATCAACCCGCAGAGCGCGCCAAAGACAGCCGACAACCCCAGCAGCGTAAAGAAAGTGAACTTGCGTGCGATGCGCCGGCTCGGATATTCCGGGCCATTCACGATCCGCCGAAAAACACGTCTCCACAGCGGCTCTTCTTCAATCTCCGGCAGACCGGCGTCGCGATGGAATAAGGTCTGCACGGCTTCAGCATAGCAGCTACTACTGAGGCCATGCGCTCTCCGCCCTGGGCCTCTAAGCAGTCTTGCTCTTCAGCAGATCGAGCGCCTTGTTCAGTTGATCGTCCACGCTCACGCTCGGCTTCTGAGCGGGAGCAGGCCGCGCCGAAGGTGTCGCCGAATCCTCGTCATCCGGCACGCCATCATCCACGTTCGAGGCCACCAGCACCTCAGGGGTCACACCCTCATCCTGCAGCTTCTTGCCCGAAGGCGACTCATACTTCGCCACCGACAGAATCAGCGCCGCTCCATCCTGCAACTCGAACGTCTTCTGCAGCGCGCCCTCGCCAAACGTCTTCTCGCCCACTAGTTCAGCACGATGGTTGTCCATCAGAGCAGCGGCAACCAACTCGCCCGGCCCCGCCGTCCCGCGATTCACCAGTACCACCACCGGAGCCGTCGCGTTGATCGCCTTCGACGGCTCGGCCGTGAAGGTCTGCTTGGCCACCTTCTGTCCCTCAAGCATCGCAATCGTGCCCGACTTCAGGAAGAAGTTCGCCATCCGCGTCGCCTCGCCCATATCGCCCGCGGCAACGTCGCGCAGATCGAGCAGGATCTTCTTATTCCCGGCCCGCTGCATGCCCTTCAGCTTCGACTCCACTTGCTGCACATGCTCATGGTCCAGCACGCCCGGCTTCAGATACAGAATCGACGAATTTTCATACATCGTCTCGCTGACCGGTGGAAGCGACGGCGCCACGCGCGTCAACGTCACCTTCTCCGGAGTCGCCCGTCGCGGCCGGATCACCGACACCGACAGCTCGCTCCCCGGCTGTCCTGTCAGCAACATCCGGATCATCGCCAGCGAGATATCCCGCGTGTCCCTTCCGTCGATCGCTTCAAGAATGTCGCCGTCGTTCAGGTCTGCCTTGTCCGCAGGGCTTCCCGGCACTACGGAAACCACCGTGGCGTAGCCGTAGCGCTTCGAGACGTTTATCCCCACCTGCCCGTTGCCGCCCTTGTCCGCCTTATATGCCTTGTAGTCCGAAGGCGACAGATAGCTCGAGTCCGCATCCAGCGACTCCAGCAGCCCGCGCAGCGCGCCATTGGTCACGTCCGGAATATTCGGCTCCACGACATAGTCCGTCTGGATGTGCCGCAGCACTTCGCTGTAGACATTGATCTGGCGATACGCGCCATCCTGCTGCTCCGAGGCGCTTACACCGCTCGAGTTCGCCCCGAGGAAGACCGTTAACACCAGAACGACAGACGCAGCGAGCAGAAGAATCTTGGAAAGCTTAGGCATAGGTTGAAAACCACTCCAGAGAACACACGTCTCCCTACGAGCATTAGACGTAGCCCATAATCGAAATGATACTCTCCTACCCCGATCGCGCGATACAGCGCCCGGGGCACCTTTTTGTAGTGGGTTCTTGGTGGCGGCGGGCAGAATCGAACTGCCGACCTACGGGTTATGAGTCCGTCGCTCTAACCATCTGAGCTACGCCGCCGATGTGTTTCTGTGGCCGTACTTTACAGGTATCATCGTGACGAAAGGTAAGGACAACCGTCACGGAACAGCCCACGGAACAGCCAAGACCCATCATACTTGATTCCACACGCGCGGAAAAGCTGCCAGCCCGCGGCATCGGAGTCCTCGGAGTCATTCCCGCGCGCCTCGCCTCCACCCGTCTCCCGCGCAAGATTCTCCGCCCCATCGCCGGACGTCCCATGCTCGCCTGGGTCTACGACGCAGCCCGCGCCTGCCCTCAGCTCGACGACCTCATCGTCGCCACCGACTCTGAAGAGATCGCCAACCTCTGCAGTGCCAACAACTGGCCCGTCCAGCTCACCTCGCCTTCGCTGCCCAGCGGAACCGACCGCGTCCACGCCATCGCGCAGCTCATTGACGCCGACATCTACGTCAACATCCAGGGCGACGAACCCCTCCTAAAACCCGAACACCTCACCGCACTCCTCAAACCCTTCGCGCACCCGCACGTCGAGGTCTCAACCCTTAAGGTGGCCTGCACCCCGGCCAATATCCACAATCCCAACGCGGTCAAAGTCGTCACCGCCGCCGACGGCCGCGCGCTCTACTTCTCACGCGCCACCATCCCCTACAACCGCGACGGCGGCCCCACACAATACTGGAAGCACATCGGCCTCTACGGATACCGCAAAGCCGCGCTCCAGCGCTTCCCCACGCTGCCACCAAGCACACTCGAACACACCGAGCGCCTTGAACAACTCCGCTTTCTTGAGAACAACATCGCCCTCTACGTCGAGCACACCGACTTCGACACAATAGGCGTAGATACCGAAGAAGACCTCAAGCTGGTCGAGACCATCCTCCAGCCCGGGCCCTGAACCAGAGCAAATTCAACCGGCCGAAGCTTCCACCTTTTCCGGCACAAAGCAAAGCTCCAGCCCCTCCGCACCCGCCGTCACCCGTAACCCCTCCAGCGACGCCACCACCCAATTCGCATCATGCAGTTCGCTCCGCGAGTGCGTCCCCAGCACACCGAGCACGCGGCAGCCCGCCGCCACACCCGCCGCCACGCCCGACGGAGCATCCTCCACCACCACGCAATCCTCCGGCCTACAGCCCAGCAGCGCTGCCCCACGCATATAAGGCTCCGGATCAGGCTTGCCCCGCTCCACCATATCGCCGCTGATAATCCGCTCCGGAATCGGCAGACCCGCCACCTTCAGCCTCCCGCACATCAGCCTGTGCGTCGCCGAGGTCACAATCGCCCACCGCTCCGGCGGCAGACTCTCCAGCAGTGCCTTCACCCCAGGCAGCACCTTCAGGTCTTCTGTGTCCTCGATCTCCATGTCCTCGATCACCCGAAGCCCCTCCTCCGGGTCAATATCGGGCCGCAACGACTTCACGGTGTCGATCGCCCGCATCCCATGCGGAACCTCGTAGGTGTCTGCGTTCGGAATCTTGTAGATCGTCGCCCAGCGCCGCCAGGACCGCACTACCGAGCCGATCGAGCTGATCAGCACGCCATCCATGTCGAACAGCAGTCCCTTCGTCTCAACGCAGATCGTGTCGCTCACGCCGCACCTCCAGCCAGCACAAACGCCTGTGCCGCTTTAAGTACCTTCTTCACCGACTCCGTCGAGCAACTCTCGCAGTACACACGCAACAGTGGCTCCGTCCCCGAAGCCCGCAGCAGCAGCCACGTCTCCGCTGCGTTCTTCTTCCCCGCGCAATCCGGGTTTTCGAGAAAGAACTTGATCCCGTCCAACGTCTCCACGCGCAGCACCTTCATCCCGGCAAAGCTCGCCACCCCGGCCTTCGCCCTCGCAATCGCCGACTGCTTCACGTCCTCCGCGATGTGCATATCGACTCGCCCATACTGGTGCTCGCCAAACTCCGCCTGCAGCGTCGCCACCAGCTCACCCAGCGTCTTCTTCTCGTCGGCCATCATGTTGGCTAGCAGCAAGCTGTTCAGCAACCCATCTCGTTCTGGCAGATGCCGGCTGATGCCCATCCCGCCCGACTCCTCGCCGCCGATCAGGATCTCCTTCTCCAGCATCAGGTCGGCCACATACTTGAATCCGATCCCATGCTCGTTCAGCTTCCGGCCATACTTCGCAGCGATGCGATCGGCCATCTTCGTCGTGTTGAACGCCCGCGTCACCTCACCCGGCCACTTCTTGCGCTCAAGCAGCCAGTACATCAGCAGGCTCAGAATCTTGTGCGCATCCACCACATTGCCGTGCTCATCCACGGCTCCAATGCGGTCGGCATCCCCATCGGTGACCAGCCCTGCATCGCACCGTTCGCTGACAACTGTCTCCTGCGTCGCCTTGATGTGCGGCAGAATCGGCTCCGGATTGATCCCCGGAAACAGAGGATTGATCTCGCTGCGAATCTCCACAAACGGAATCCCTGCTTTCGCAAAGATGCCGGCAATCACCCCGCGTCCCGCACCATACATCACATCGATCAGGAACTTGAACCCCGAAGCCTTGATCGACTCCAGATCGACAAACCGCGTGATCGCCGCGATGTACTCCGGGTTGAAGTCCACCTCTTCAATCACGGCCGGCACAGTCGCCTTCGACAGCGGCTTTTCGAGATAGCTCTCAATCGAGGTCATGATCGACGGCTTGCCCGAGCCACCATAGCTCGCCTTGTACTTCACGCCGTTCCACTCCGCCGGATTGTGGCTCGATGTAATCATCACGCCACCCGCAGCCTTCCTTCCCCGCACCGCAAACGACAGCGCCGGAGTCGGCGTAATGCCACTCGCCAGCGCTACCGGAATCCCCGCGCCGGCCATCACCTCAGCCACCGCTTTCGCAAACGACCGCGACCCGAACCTCGTGTCATACCCGATACAAACGCCGGCCTTCGCATCCTCATGCGCCAGCACATAGTTCGCAATCGCCGCGGCAGCCACCCGCACATTGGCATAAGTAAAGTCATCGGCAATAATGCCGCGCCAGCCATCCGTCCCAAACTTCACTACCGTCTTCGTCTCTGTCATAGAAATCAGTCGGTACTCTGCGTACTTCGCGGTCCCTTTGCGCCCTCTGCGTTCGTCTTTGCCTTTTGGTTGTCATTCCGCAGCGAAGCAGCCTGCCCTGGGCGAAGCCGAATGAGGAGGAATCTGCTTCTGTCTTTCACTGCCATCGCCGTTGATCCATCTAAACCAGATCCTCCCGGCCCGCCTGCTTCAACTCTGCAACCACCTTGCCCACATCCTGCGACCGCTCACGCGTCGTAATCAGCAGCGCATCGCCCGTCTCCACCACCACCAGGTCGCTCACGCCAACCAGCGCGACCGTCTTCCCCGGAGCGTAAACATAGTTGCCCTTCGAATCGATGTCGATGCAAGGCTGGTCCGTCTTGTCGAAGATATTCTTCTTCGACAGCTCCTCCGGCCCGCAGTCCCCCGCCACATGCTCATGAAGCGCCGACCAGCATCCCAGATCATTCCACCCAAAGTCCGCAGGCAGGCAGTAGATCTCCGCCCCCACCTCGCCCTTCACCGATCGTGGCTCCAGCACCGCGTAATCGATGCTGATGCTCTCGCACTGCGGGTACACCTCTGCGAACACCCGCTCAAACTCCGGCGTTCCATACGCCTCCGCGATCTTCTCCAGCAGCGGAGCCATCGCCGGACAGTGCTCGCGGAGCGCCTCCATCAGCGTACGCGCCTTCCACAGAAAGATGCCGCTGTTCCAGGCATAGCTCCCCTCGGCCACAAACGCCTTCGCCAACTCGCAGTTCGGCTTCTCCGTAAACCGCCTGACTCGCCGCACCTCAATCCCGCGGTATGGCACCGTCGAGGCATCCACCACCGCGCCGCGCTCGATGTACCCGTACCCCGTCTCCGGCCTCGTCGGTGGAACCCCCAGCACCACAATCCTGTCGCCCGTCGCCGCCAGCGCCGCACCCGCGCGAACCACCTCGGCAAACCGCTTCGTATCGCTCACCACATGGTCCGAAGGAAACACCCCGATCACCGCATCCGGGTCCGTCTTCGCCACCAGGAACGCCGCCAGCCCGCACGCCGGAGCCGTATTCCGCGCCACCGGCTCGCTCAGAATCCGCGTCCCCGGAATCTCCGGCAACTGCTCCGCGATCGCCGCCCGCAGCAGTTCATTCGTAATCACCAGAAACTCGGCCGGGTCCGCGAGCGGCAGCAGACGGCCAACCGTCTGCTGAATCATCGTGCGCTCTCCATCCAGAGCCAACACCTGCTTCGCCTTGGCCCTGCGGCTCCGCGGCCAGAACCGCGTTCCGCTGCCGCCTGCAAGAATCACCGGAGCAAATCGTGGCTCCGACCTACCGGCCTCAATCGCCATACAACTCCGTTCCAAAGGAAAAGACCGCGCAGAACACTCCTGCACGGCCCTCCTATACATCAGCCTAGCCCAGCTTCGCGAAGTACTCCCGCATCCGCTTCACGCCCTCGTCCACGACATCGTGCGAGACCGCATACGAGAGCCGGATGTGCTCCTTCGTGCCAAACGCCTCGCCCGGCACCACGACCACGTGCGCTTCGCTCAGCAGTTTTGCCGCAAGGTCGGTGGCAGACGTCACCCCGCCCTTGCCGATAAAGTTCTTCACATTCGGATACACATAGAACGCGCCCTCAGGCACCGTGCAGGTCAGCCCGGGAATCGTCTTGAACCCTTCGAGCACGCGGTCGCGCAGCTTGATGTAGTCCGCGCGCATCTCCCGCACGCACTCCTGCGATCCGCTGACCGCCGCAATCGACGCCCGCTGCACCATGCTCGCCGTGTTCGATGTGCTCTGCGACTGCAGCTTGCTCATCGCAGCAATAATCGCCTTCGGCCCCAGCGCATACCCCGCGCGCCAGCCCGTCATCGCGTAGGTCTTCGACAACGACCCGAGCACCACAACATGCTCCTTGCAGTCCTTGAAGCTGCCGCCGCTGACGATGTTGCCCGTAAAGTTCAAGTACACATAGCACTCATCCAGCAGCACAAAGATGTCGCGCTTATGCGCCATGCGAACAATGGCCTCAAGGTCCTCGGGCGAAACCACAGCGCCCGAAGGATTCGACGGCGTATTCAAAATGATCGCCTTCGTCTTCGGCGTAATCGCCGCCTCGACCATCTTGGCCGTGAGACGGAAGTTCTGCGCCTCGTCCGTCTCCACCGGAACCACCACGCCGCCCGCGTACTGAATGATGTCCTTGAACGACACCCAGTACGGCACTGGCAGGATCACCTCATCGCCGTGGTCCACTAGCACCTGGATCGCATTGAACAGCGCCAGCTTGCCGCCGGTCGTAAACACGCACTCCTCCGGCGTGTAGTCCGAGCCGAAATCGCAAGCATGCCGGTCGACGATCGCCTTCCGAACCTCGGGAATCCCGGCGACGTTCGTATAGCGCGTAAAGTTCTTCTCGATCGCCTCGATCGCCGCATCCTTGATGTGCCGCGGAGTCGCGAAGTGGGGCTCGCCCGCTCCAAAGTCCGCCAGGTTCACACCCTCGGACTTCAGCTTCAGCGCCGCAGCGGTGATAGCCATGGTTGCCGAAACTTCAATGCGGCCAATCCGGTCCGCAAATATCTTGGTAGCCGTCGCTGTGCTCATATCTCTAGTGTGTCAGATTTGCCCACTGAGATAAAGCACATCGCAGAATCCCAGGGCCCCTGACCGGAATACCTATTGCGCTGGCTGCAGCCAGCCGCTCGGAGTGGACCGTGAAATCTCCGCCTCCTCCTCCGTCATGTCGACAGGGATATCGGCGAACAGCGGTGTGCTCAGATAGCGTTCTCCCGTGTCAGGCAGCATGCACAGAATCGTCGATCCCTTCGGAGCCTCTGCCGCAACCCGCAACGCCCCGACGAACGTTGCTCCCGACGTAATGCCAACGAAGACCCCTTCCTTGCGGGCAAGTTCCTTGCTCCAACGCATCGCCTCCGCATTTTCGATGCGCAGGATCTGGCTGATGACCTTCATGTCCACGGCATCTCCCGTCAGCTTCGGAACGAAGTCCGGGCTCCAGCCCTGCAGGGGGTGCGGCTTCCACGCAGAGTGGCCCGCAGCCGGCGATCCGTCGTGGTTCCGTTGCTGCTCGATCCCGCTTGAGAGCATCGGCGCGTCATCCGGCTCGCAGACGACGATCTTCGTCTCAGGTCGCTCCTTGGCGAGCACCCGAGCGACGCCCTTCAGCGTGCCGCCGGTGCCGAAGCCGGTCACCCAATAGTCCAGCCGCTCCCCTTTGAAGTCCTCCAATATCTCCTTCGCCGTCGTACGCGAGTGCATGTCGGCGTTGGCCTCATTCTCGAACTGACGCGTTAGAAACCAGCCATGCGCTTCGGCCAGTTCGATGGCTTTATTCACCATGCCCGTACCTCTGGCCGGCCCGGGAGTGATCACAACCTTCGCCCCCAGGAACCGCATCAGCCTGCGCCGCTCTACGCTGAATGTCTCTGCCATCGTGACGACCAGCGGATACCCCTTCTGCGCGCACACCATTGCCAGCCCGATTCCGGTGTTGCCGCTTGTAGCCTCGACCACCGTCTGGCCCGGCTTGAGCCGTCCGGTCCTCTCTGCATCCTCGATCACGCCAAGGGCAAGACGATCCTTAACAGAACCGAGTGGATTGAAGGCCTCAATTTTGACAAAGAGGTTTACATCCGGCGGTGCGAGCTTATTGATCCTGACTACGGGGGTGTTGCCGACTGTTTCAAGAATATTGGCATATCGTCGTCCCATTCCCTGTTCCTCCGAACTAGCGATTGTTTTGAATACCTTGCACACTTTGGCAGACAAGGGCGTCTACCCCTGAACCCGGCTCGGCACTTTAGCCTTCAGCCTCTCCACCACCAGCGGAGGCACCAGCGCCGTCACATCCCCGCCCAGCTCAAACACTCCCTTGATCAGCCTCGAGCTCACATACGTATACTTCTCCGCCGGCATCATGAACAGCGTCTCCAGCTCCGGGTCGAGCTTCCGGTTCATCATCGCCATCTGGAACTCGTACTCGTAGTCCGAGATCGCCCGAATCCCCCGCAGCACCGCCTTCGCCCCCTGCTCCCTACAGAAATCCACCAGCAGCCCATCGAAGGTCGCCACCGTCACATTCCCGAACCCCTTGGTCGCCTCAGTGATCATCTCCACCCTCTCCGGGACCGTAAACAGGGGGGTCCCCTTCTCGCTGTTCCGCAGAATCGCGACCACCAGCTCATCCACGATCTTCGCCCCTCTGGCGATAAGGTCCAGATGCCCATTGGTCAGAGGATCGAAGGTTCCCGGGTAAATTGCCTTGACAGTATGCATGCCTCCAGCAGCATATCGCGGTTTCCGGCAAAAAATCGCCCCGGTGCTGTAGTCTTCCCTACTACTTGGGCCGTCTAGCTCTACAGTTGGCGGCAATACCAATTCGGGAGCCGAGTACGTCCGAGCCTATGACATCCCACGTCCTTGTCACCGAGGGCCTTACCTCCCTCAACGAAAGCTCCGCCGCGCAGACCTCTGCGACCCCGTTCGACGACATCGACGCCGTCGTCGCCACCTACGAGCAGCGCATCTTCCGCTTTATGCTCGTCTCCCTGCGCGACCGCGACGCCGCCCAGTCCCTCACTCAGGACACCTTTCTTCGCGCCTGGATCTCCCGCGCCAGCTTCCGCGGCGACTGCGCCATCTTCACCTGGCTCATGCGCATCGCCATCAACCTCCTCCGCGACCACACCCGCACCGACCGCTTCCGCTTCTGGAAGCGAGCCAGCGCCAACGCAGTCGACGTTTCCGACGTAGCCCAGCATCTCCCGCTGTCCGAGAGCTCCCTCGAGTCCCGCCTCATCGCCAGCGAGCAGATGACCCTCATCTGGGACTCCGTCGCCCAGCTCTCCAGCCGCCAGCGCGACATCTTTCTCCTGCGCTTCGTCGAGGACCTCTGCCTCTCCGAGATCGCCGAGATCACCCATCTCCCCATCAGCACCGTCAAAAGCCACCTCTACCGTGCCCTCACCACCATTCGAGCCCGGCACACCGATCAAAAAATTAAGGAGGCAAAATGACCTCGCACCTCACTCCCCATCTCACGCACGAGCAGCTCTGCGACATCCTCCTCGCCTGCGCGCCGCATCCCCTCTCGAGCGACTACGCCGCCCTCCAGCAGCATCTCCGCTCCTGCCCGGCCTGCTCCGACGAGATCGCCCGCCTCGACCATTCGCTCAAGCTCTTCCGCGAGGCCTCCACCACCCACGCCCGGCAGCAGCTTGTCGAGATTCACGCCAACCAGGCCGCCTGCCATTCCTCCGTCTTGCCCTCGCCCCGCACGGTCTCGCGCCCGCTTTACTGGGCCTGCGCCGCCGCCCTCGCGCTCACCGTCCTTGCGCCGCTCGGCCTACGGCATCGGCACGTCACGCCGTCTCCCTCGCCTGCTGCCGTCAACGCACCGGCTCGCACCCAGGAATCCGATGAGGCCCTCCTCGAAGAGATCAACCAGGACCTCTCCGCCGCAGTCCCCTCTCCCATGCGCCCGCTGGACGACCCGGCCGCCAGCTCCACCAGATCAGCCTCCGGCTCCGGTGGGAACAAACAGACCAGGGAAAACTAGAAATCCACTTGTCCAGAGAAGGAAGACCCAGATGAAAACCGCCCCCGTCCTGATCGCCACCATCCTCGCATCGCTCTGCTGCCTCCCCGCCCTCGGGCAACAACCCGCTCCAGAGGCTCAAGCACCACCGGCAACCATGCCGGCTCCGCCAGCCCCACCGGATGCGCCCCCTTTGCCGCGTAAATCCCGTGTCCAGACCTACACCCGCGTCATCACAACCGACGGCATGCACTCCAACGAGCGTATCGCTCCTCCGGGAATCTGGTGGAAGAACTCCGACCTCATCCAGAAGCTCGCGATCACGCCCGACCAGCAGAAGCGCATGAACGACATCTTCCAGCAGAGCCGCATCCAACTCATCGACCTCAAGGCCAACGTTGAAAAGCAGGAGGTCACCCTCGAGCCCATGCTCGACGCCAACCCGCCCGACACGAACAAGGTCCTCGCTCAGATCGACAAGATCGCCCAGGCCCGCGCCGAGTTGGAAAAGGCCAACGCCCGCATGCTCCTCGGCATCCGCACCGTCCTCACCCCCGACCAGTGGACCAAGCTCCAGGCGGAAGAGCGCGGGAATCGCAGATTCATGATCATGCACAAAGGCGGCCCGGGAGGATTCGGCGTATTTGGCGGCCCAGGAGGCCCAGACTCCCCAGACGGCCACTTTCGCTTCCAGCCCGGCAACGAGGAACCGCCCCTCTAGCTCAGAAGCAAGTCAGCGAGTCCCAACGTTGAGACACCAGTCAGCGAGTCAGCAACTCCGCCGCTGACTTGCTGACCCGCTGACCCGCTAGGCCAGGCGCGGCCACACCCAGACAAGCAGCAATCAGCAGCTCTGTAATCACCGGCCCTAGAAAGAAATGTCCCCACGACACCACTGCCAAGGCCACATATCCAACCGCAAACACCAGCACCACAGGCCGCAGCCGCACTCCCTCCGTCTTCGCCAGCCCTCCCAGCAGCCAGAAGACCACTGCTTCCAGCGTCAGCAGAACGGTCACTACCAGCCCCATCCCGCGATAGAAGGTCCAGAAGCTGCGCACATTCCCGAACACCACAAACGTATTCGCCTTCATCGCGGTCGCCGCTACGGTCTGGGGCCCCGGGTCCTGCGCCCCGTAGACCCCGCCGACCGTATGCAGCACCGCATGAATCAGCGTCAGCACCGCGGCCACTCGCAGCCACGCCGCCGGCCTCATAGCTCGCTCTCCAACTCGGCTCTCTTCGCGAACTCCCTGAGTGTCTGCTCCCACGCATCCGCGGATTCAAGCATCTTCTTGAGCTGCTCCCAGCCCTCGCCATGCCGCTCCAGGTGCGAGTGCTCCAGCTCCACCAGCGTTCCCTCTGTCTCAGGCGTAAACCGGATCGCCACCTCGCTCGCCTTCGCCATGTCCGGATCGAACTTCCAGCTCGGCCCCAGATGCCACGAGAACGTCACCAGCCGCGGAGGATCCCACGCCATGACCTTACCCCAGTCGCACTCCTTACCATTGCCGTCGCGCTCATACCACCGCCCGCCAACCTTCGGCTCGACAAAGATCGCCTCAAACGCTGCCTCCCCAATGTGGTGTTCCGGCGGCCACCAGGTCTCCATCTGTTCCACAAATACTGAAAACGCGCACCCCACAGAAATAGGCACGCGAACACTCTTCCGCACGACCGTACTTACTACCGTCTCGCTCATCGCCTCTCTCCTTTTTCTGACGCTTCTACAGCTCGCTGAAACCCACTCATAGCCCGCTCCCACACCTGGTCGAAGTGCGCCCGCAACCGGGCCACTCCCTCCGGATCAACCTGATACAGCCTTCGGGTCCCGTTCTTCCGGTCCGTCACGAGTCCGGCCTCCTTCAGCACGCGCAAGTGCTGCGAGACCGCCGGCCGGCTCACCGGCAGCGTCGCCGCCAACTCGTTAACCGCCAGCGGCCCCTCGGCAAGCCTCTGAAAGATGGCCATCCGAGTACCATCTCCCAATGCCTCCAATCCGGCTTGTAGGTAAGCATTCACTTACCGTAAGTAATAGCTTACGATTTCCAGGACTGTCAAGCGTTTCTACTGAAGATTCCTGTCAAAACCCCAAACCGCCCATCTCACACAAAACAGACAACATCGCCTTGGAGCAGTTTCCGGGAGGGGTGGAGGTGGCCCTCAAAAACAAAAGGCCCCGCCATAGGCAGGGCCCTTCTCACAAACTCGACTACCGGCGGCTCTTCACAACTTCCTGCGCCGCTGCAGCACCGTTCACCGGCGCCGCCGGAACTTCCGGAACATCCTTCCCGCCTGCGATGTTCAGCTTCTTGCGAAGCTCGGCGTCGATGCGCGCAAAGACGTCCTTGTTCTCCTTCAGGAAGCCGCGAACGTTCTCGCGTCCCTGTCCGATGCGCTCGCCCGAGTAGCTGTACCACGCGCCGCTCTTATCCACGATGTTGTGGAGAACCGCAAGATCCAGCACATCGCCCTCACGCGAGATGCCCTCGCCGTACAGAATGTCGAATTCGGCATCGCGGAACGGGGCCGCAACCTTGTTCTTCACCACCTTCACTTTGGTCCGCGACCCGGTGACGGTCTCGCCCTCCTTCACCGCGCCGATCCTGCGAATATCGATGCGCACCGAGGAGTAAAACTTCAGCGCCCGGCCACCGGTCGTCGTCTCCGGGTTGCCAAACATCACGCCGATCTTCTCGCGGATCTGGTTGATGAAGATCAAACACGTCCGCGACTTCGCAACCGTTCCCGTCAGCTTGCGCAGCGCCTGGCTCATCAGCCTCGCCTGCAGGCCGACGTGCGAATCGCCCATCTCGCCATCCAGTTCAGCCTTCGGAACCAGCGCCGCAACCGAGTCCACCACCAGCACGTCGATCGCCCCCGACCGAACCAGCGCCTCCGTAATCTCCAGCGCCTGCTCGCCGTAGTCCGGCTGGCTCACCAGCAGGTTGTCCGTGTCCACGCCCAGCTTCTTCGCATACACCGGATCGAGCGCATGCTCGGCGTCCACAAACGCTGCCAGCCCGCCAGCCTTCTGGGCCTCGGCAATGATCTGCAGCGTGATCGTCGTCTTACCCGAAGACTCCGGCCCGAAGATCTCAATCACACGGCCACGCGGCACGCCACCCACGCCCAGCGCCGCATCGAACGAGATCGACCCCGTCGAGATCACCGAGATCGGAACAATCGCCTCCTTCGAGCCAAGGCGCATGATCGAGCCCTTGCCAAACTGTTTCTCCAACTGTGAAAGGGCCGTCTCTATAGCCTTGGTGCGTTCATCAACTGCTGCCACGTTGTTCCGTCTCCTCTGCGGTAAGGGGTCAATCCGGAGTCTAACATCGAATCCGAAGAAAGCAAATAAAAAGCGAATATAAAATGGTGCAGTTTGAATTTGCTTGATTCACTTGGCGACAAAACCATCTGGCGTCATCTCAAAAGTCTCGAAGTCGTAAAGTTTCAACTCATCTATGACCCTGTTCGACGGCAAAGCTCCAACGACAATCAACATTGAAATCCTCTCTCCAGAGGAATAAACACCGTGATGCAAATCAACATTGCCAATGACATTTATGCAGTTATCTTCGGCATCTCCTGCATCTTTGACCTTGAATAGAGTGATTCCACGGAAAGCATTGGACGTACCCTGCAGTTGCCACATCCGTTCCGCCGTGGCCCTGTGGGCTACTGAGTCAATAGCCCAAACTGGCATTTGGTCTGCCATCTGTTCTAACCCAGGATATATAGGATCTAAAACAATCGCGGCTTTCATCTTGCCCACTCCAGCAAAACTTATCTCTTCAGCAAATCCACCGGCTCATTCACATCCTCAATCCTGAAATGCCCTGCCAGCCCAGGATGCCGCTCCGCCACCGCCTTATACATCTCCCAAGCCACGCGCCGATAGCTGAAGTGCCCCGCCACACCCGACCTTAGCTCCGCAATATACAGCGCCTCCGCAAAGTCCATCTTGAACATCGACCGGCACCGAGTCCCCAGCGGAAGCGTATAAGCCGCCGCTTCGGGATGGCCTGCATCGCGCAGCTCGCGATACACCGCAAACGCCGCGTCCATCGCCGCGCTGTACTCAACCTCATGTGCGGCCTCAGCCAGCGTCGGCTGCCCCGCGCAAACCGGGTCCTCGTAGCCATGCGCGTCAGTGTAAGGCTGCAGCAACTGAACGCACCGCCGATGCCGGTGCATATCGCGAAACCCGCCAATATCCATCAAAATATCGAACCGGAAACCCTGCCCCGCGCTGAACGACCGCAGCAGCTCATCGTGCCTTCCGCGATGCCGCGTGCCAAGGTCGATGATCTCCAGTCGCCGCTGCTCGGTCAGCGCGGCGACGTGGCCGCGAATCTGGCGATAGGAGTAATGGCAATGCGGATACAGCAGCGAGGTCGCAAGCTCCACTTCCAGCGGCTCGGCATCATCGAGCAGATCGACGACCGGAGCCGCGAAGATCGGCTGCCCATGCATCAGCTCCGCAGCAGCCTGCGTAAGCTCGCGGCGCGTCGCAGCAAGGTACTCGCTTGCATTCGCATACTTCACCAGCGTCGGAGCCGTCTTCACCGGACGCAGCAGTGTCTCGGCAACGCGCGCTCCACAAGCCTCGTCCACCGACCCGATCTCCTCGCAGAGCGCCTGCGAGGCCGCGTGATACACGTTCCACGCCGGCTCCGTCGCCGCCGCGCGCAGCTTCTCGCCGATCTGCCGCACTTCGGCATGTGGGCTCGTCAGCAGCCGCGAGACCTGCGTCTCCAGCGTCCGTGCATTCACGATCTGGCCCAGCGAGGTATTCGTCGCCAGCGGCAGAAGATACCGCGCGACATCAAACGCTCGAGCCTTCAGGGTGCGCTCGTAGGCTTCAGGCTTCATCGCCTCGGGCCGCGGAATCGCGCCTTTCAGCGCCTCGAGCATCCCGGCGCTGATGCGATCGTAAGCAGCAAACATCGCCTCAACCGAGCCGGTAAACGCAGCAGTCTGCGGGCCCAGTTCCGGCGTGTACCAGCCCGACGCCCGAAAGTTCTGGTACCGCGTCGAGCGCTCCTGCCCATCCCAGCGCTGCTCATCGACCAGCTCGATCGCCGCCAGCAGGCTAAGCCGCTCAATCGCAAAGGGAATATGCGCCAAATCGGCGATCGAACGGTGCCCATACTGGAAATAAAACGTGTTCAGAAACTGCTCCGCACGCTGCGCGCTGATCTCAGCGAGCGACTCCTTCATGCTCAGCGCCGACCGCGAATACTTCGCCATCGCATACGCGAGCACCTCGGGGTCGGCTCCGTGAATTGCGTACACATCGGTTTCGCTGGCTGTCGGGAGCGCTGGTTTTTCGGTCTTCGTCTCGGTCGCGGACATTTGCCACCCAGAATACGTCATCTGGCTCCGTATAATTCTGGTTGCTGTTTCATTGGAGGTTCATGAGCACTCTCGCAGGTCGTATCGCATTGGTTACAGGAGCTTCGCAGGGCATCGGGCGTGCCTGCGCACTCGAACTCGCCCGCCGCGGAGCCCACGTCGCTCTCGCCGCAAGGAACGTTGACAAGCTGAACGAGGTCGCCGCCCAGATCGCCGCCGCAGGCGGAACCGCCCACCCCTTCGCCCTCGACGTCTCCAGCGAAGAGTCCATCAAATCCGGAGCCAAGGCCGTCATTGCCCACTTCGGCAAGGCTGAGATCCTCGTCAACAACGCCGGCATCACCCGCGACATCCTCGCGCTCCGCATGAAGAAGGCCGACTGGGACGATGTCCTCACCACCAACCTCACCGGAGCCTTCCTCCTCACCCAGGCCGTCATGTCCTCGATGGTCAAGAACCGCTGGGGACGCATCATCAACATCACCTCCGTCGTCGGCGAGACCGGCCAGGCCGGCCAGGCCAACTACGCCGCCTCGAAGGCCGGACTCATCGGCCTCACCAAGTCCCTCGCCCGCGAACTAGCCAGCCGGACGATAACTGTGAATGCGGTCGCCCCCGGATACATCGAAACCGCCATGACCGTCGTCCTCACCGACGAGCAGAAGAACGCGATGACCCAGCACATCCCGCTAGGCCGCGCCGGAACCGACCAGGACATCGCCAACGCCGTCGCATTTCTCGCCTCCGAGGAGGCCAGCTACATCACCGGCCACACGCTCGACGTGAACGGCGGCATGTACATGGGTTAATCTTCACAAAACTACAGTCCGAGGGAACTATGTCCAGCATTCAGACCATCGCAGTCCTCGGAGCCGGAACCATGGGAAACGGCATCGCCCATGTCTGCGCCCGCTCTGGCTTCAACGTCCTCCTCAGCGACAGGCACGACGCGTGTCATGATCGTGGCCTCGCGATTATCGAGAAGAACCTCGCCCGCGAGGTCGCCAAAGGAAAATTGACGCAACAGCAGGCCGAGGAGGCCCGCGCCCGAATTACCCCCACGCTCGACCGCGAAGCTTTCAGCGTCTGCGACCTCGCCATCGAGGCCGCCACCGAGCGCTTCGAAATCAAGTCCGAGCTCTTCAAGGAGCTCGACCGCGTCCTGCGCCCCGAGGCCATCCTCGCCTCGAACACCAGCTCCATCTCCATCACGAAGCTCGCCGCTCAGACCAGCCGCCCCGCGCAGGTCATCGGGATGCACTTCTTCAATCCGGTCCCGGTCATGCAGCTCGTTGAGGTCGTCCGCGGCCTGCAAACCTCGCAGGCAACCTTCGATACTGTGCATGCACTCTCAAAGCAGCTCGGCAAAACGCCGGTCGAGGTGAACGATGCCGCAGGCTTCGTCTCCAACCGGGTGCTGATGCCGCTTATCAACGAAGCTATTTTTGCCACGATGGAAGGCGTCGCCACGCCCGAAGCCATCGACCAGGTCTTCCAGCTCGGCATGGCCCACCCCATGGGGCCGCTCACGCTGGCCGACTTCATCGGCCTCGACGTCTGCCTCGACATCATGCGCATCCTCGTCGAGGGCACCGGCGACCCGAAGTACCGCCCATGTCCGCTGCTCATCCGCATGGTCGACGCCGGCTGGCTCGGCCGCAAATCCGGACGCGGCTTTTACACCTACACCTGATATCTCTTGTATCTCTCGTTTGTCATTCCGCAGCCCAAATCTTTTGATTGTCATTCCGAGCGAAGCCGAGCACAAAACGGATAGGGTGCCCCACATCTCGATTTTGAAATGTGGGTTTGAAAGATGCGCGAGGAAGCAGAGCTCTAAGGTACACTTCGGAGCCATAAACAATGTCGTCACTTCTTTCTGCCAGATCAACATCACGATTCCTTCTCGGCCTTCTACTCCTGCTCACGCCAAACCTTCACGCAGCCGACACCATCGCCTCTTCCCTCAAAACAGACCTTCTCGGCAAGCAACTCTTCCTTAGAAACTTCTCCGCCGATAAAGAGCAGAAGTTCATCTGGAAAGACGATCACCTCGAAGAGACAACGACCGTCAGTGTCCACGCCCTCATCGCCTTCGTCCCTCACAAAATCACAGGCGACGATACCGCAGTCACCATGCACGGCAAATGCTTCATCGCGGTCTTAGACAGCGAGACACAGAAGATCGTCCTGTCCGCATATCCTCAGGAGACAATCGTCAAAATCACATTCCAACAGGCGCCCACGGCAGAAACCGCGCAAAACGTCGAGGATCCTCTTTTCTTCCCCGACGCTGCGGCCGCCGCTAAAGCAGTTCCTCCCGTTTGGAGAGGTCTTGTTCCCCTCGGAGCCGAAACACTCCACACACAAACCGGCCTGCTCGTCGAAACCACAAATGGTTGGAAACGCGTAGCAGGTGACGACCCTAATCTGCATCGCCCGACCGCTCTTGATCACGACGGCAACCCCATAGAAAAACCAAGTGACCCTATTCCACCCAACGGCTTTGCCAAACTGACCGATTTTCATCGGGGAGCCTTGGCCGCGCTGATCGACGTCTCCGGGAGAGTCAGAGACATCTGGATTCTCAGCCCAACGCAGAACATGGATACGACTGCCCGCTTTGTAGAATCCATTCAAAATACGAGATTTCAGCCAGCCCAATGGCAAAATCAATCAGTCCGGTGCATCCTTCCGAGCATTACCTCCGTCAGAGCCTTCACCGACCGTTACGCAAACAGCAAATCATTGTATAACTGATACTTACAGAATCAGCTCATCGTTTTTCCATGCAAATCTGCATGTCAGGAAACTCATTTAACTAATCCACAGCCACCACGCCTATACCCCTTTTAAAACAGTTACTTAGAAGTTTTTCCATCAAATCCCCCAGCAAAATCCCCTGTCAAGCCCAAAAACCACCCAACAAACTGAAAACAAACCGGATAGCGATGGCATACCAGTTGTCCGAATTTGCTAAAATAGAACTAGATCAGAAAGAAGAAAACCCCCGGGCACTTGTCCGGGTTTTCTTTTTTTCAGCTCCTAAGTCATTTGCTTTCTATATTTTGACTGTTATCCCATTTGTTTCGAATATTTTACCGTGTGGGGAAAATGCATCTTGATGAAACCAGTGAATTTAGCGCAAAGTGAGGGGGAGGGGGGGTACCCTTCTGAAAACCGGCGAGACACTTGCGCTGCTCCAGCATCTACCTCATAAACTTATCCATCAAACTCATCAACGAAAGCAGGACCAATGTCGAACGAGCTTTACTTTGAAGACTTCTACGTAGGCCAGAAGATGAACTCCCTCGGCGCCGCCAAGGTCACCGCCGACGAGATCAAGGAGTTCGGCCAGAAGTACGACCCGCAACCCTTCCACCTCGACGAGGCCGCCGGCGAAGGCTCCTTCTTCAAGGGACTCGCCGCCTCCGGCTGGCTCACTGCCGCCATCGTCATGCGCCTGCGCGTGCAATCCATCACCGTCGCCGGAGGCATGATCGGCGCCGGCGTCGAGGAGATGCGCTGGACCACGCCCGTGCGCCCAGGCGACACCATCCGTACCGAGATCGAGGTCGTCGGCGTCCGCCAGTCCAACTCGCGCAAAGACTACGGCGTCGTCCGCACCCGTACGCTGGCCTTCAACCAGAACGACGAGGTTGTGCTGCGATCCACCGTCAACTTCCTCGCACCCCTGCGCCATCCCGTCCAGTCATGACCGACGCCGAGCGCGCGTTTCTCAAGACGCAGATCGATCACGTGGTCGTCCTCGAAACCGTTCGGGGCGAGCGCCTGCTCGCGCAGATCCTCTTCGTCTTCGACGAAGGCGAGACACCCGACCTCTTCTTTCTCGAGGTCGAGCCTGCGCCCGACGGATCCTACGTGAAGAAGGAGAACGCCGGGCACTCCATCCTGCTCTCCGACATCATCACAGTGCAGCCGCCTCCATCAGCGACGCGCGCCTGAGGAATCGACCACACAGACAAAGCCCCGGGCAATCTCCAGAAGGAGAAGCGTCCGGGGCTTTTGTGATTGAAGTCGGTTGATCTTACTGACGGCTGCGAGCCGGTGCCATCCGCACGCGGACGAGTCCGCCAAGCGTTGTCAGGCCGGTTCCAAGGAACAGCAGGGTCGACGGTTCAGGAACAGGAGTCGGTCCCGGATCTCCCGGAGTTCCCGGTCCAGGCGCTCCGATGTTGCCCGTTCCTGATCCAGCAGCCTGATCGAGACCGACAACGTCAACCCCGAAGGAGTACGAACCGTTCGAGACAAAGCTGGCTTCGGTCAGACCAGTTCCAGTCAAAAGGAAGCTAAGCGTCTGCGTCGGCGTCCCGGTCGCTCCCTTGGCACAGGTCGTGCACTTGAAGGCGTACGTGAAGCTGCCCAGCCCCGCATCGGTGTAAGAGCCAGGGCTCTGCAGGGCAAATGTCTGCGACGTTGGGCCGCTGGTGATGTTCGACGCGGTTACGGAACCCGACACGCCGCTCAGGTCGAAGACGAGAGCCCAGTGGTTGCTGTCCGGAGCCTGGCGGAAGCTGTAGTCGCTCGTCAACGTCACCGTGACCTCGACCTCGTTAGTTGTGACCTGGCTAAGATCGACCGTTCCAGCCGGAAGAACATTGCATCCAGAGGAGCATGTACTGTGAGTCAGTTCGAAGATCGTATCTGCATGAGCGCAAGCGGATGCGACGCCGAACACCAAAGCCAGAGAGCCTGCAAGAATTGACTTTTTCATCAAAATGAATCCCTTTCCCGTTGTGAAGAGTTAAGAGCACGCCTCACCCCGAGGGGCCTCTATCTCCTTTATTGCGTTTGGCATACTTCCATGCACTTCAAGTGCCTTTTCGATCATCTCCGGAGATTATTCATTTATGTCATTGCAAATAAATGGCTTGCGCTCACACGCGTCCGTTCCCCAAGAGACTGCTGAACATGCAATCGAAAGCACATTTGAGGGAGAAGAATTCGCCACACCGAGGGAAAAGAAATTCCCCTTCGGTCTCTCCGGTATTGGGTACCGGCTTATGTACCGTCCTGATATCTCCACAGCAGAAGGGGGTATCGTAGAAGAATGATGCGCATGACAGTGCTCGCCTCCGGCTCCAAGGGCAACAGCACCGTCATCTCTTCCTCGCGAACCCGCGTTCTTGTCGATGCCGGCCTCTCCTGCCGCGAGCTCCTCAAGCGCATGGCGCTCTCCGGAGAAGACCCCGCGACCCTCAATGCCGTCCTGATCACCCACGAGCACCAGGACCACGTCGCCGGTCTCGGCGTGCTCGCCCGCAAGCTGGGCATCCCGGTCTACTTCACCGAGCCCACGCACCGCGCGTGGGTCCGCATGCTCACCCCGCGCAAGACCATGTCCTATGCGCAGTGGCTCGAGCACGTCCAGCGCGAGAAGGCTGCCCGCGCAAACGCCGCGACAGGCGATCCCCTTCCCGGGGTCTGTGACAGCATGTCCGCGGCCGTCGAGTCCTCCGGAACTGCGGAGCCGCAACTCGATGACCCCGACGAACCTGAGAGCTCCGCGCCTACAAAGGCCGACCCCACGTTTCTTCCCGCCGTCGAGTACTTCCACGCCGGCGCGCAGTTCTCTATCGGGGACATCGACATCACCCCCTTCACCATCCCACACGACGCCACCGATCCCTGCGGCTTCGTCTTCTCTGCCGAAGGTTCACGCATGGCGATCGCGACAGACCTCGGCTACATGCCTCCGAACGTCAAGGCTGCGCTACGCCGCATCGATGTGCTTCTGCTCGAATCCAACCACGACCTCGAGATGCTCAAGGACGGCCCCTATCCGTGGTCGGTGAAGCAGCGCGTCCTCTCCCGCGTCGGCCACCTCTCGAATCTCGCCACGGCCGAATTCCTCCAGAACGACTACGACGGCACCGCCAGCTTCATCGTCCTCGGACATCTCTCGGAGTCGAACAACGCCCCGGAGCTGGCCCGCCTATCCGCTGAACAAGCTCTGGTTAACCACCCCACACTACTCGGAAATCGCGTTCTGCTGGCTGGCCAGTCCGCTCCGCTGGAGCCGATCTGTCTCTAAATTGGAGCCTTCGGGACCCGCTACCAGGTAACCACCCCTGATGCTGCAGAGCGAATCTTTTTCTCTCCCCGGCGCTATCAAACCAAGGTAAAATGAAGTCGTACAAAACAATGAATAAATCACGGTTCGCCAATCGCCGCATGCGCTCAACCTCCTGCATTGACCAGGTGGTTGGCGGCATTCTTTCCGGCTGGCGCTATGACATTTCAGGCCTTTCACCGGCCATGCGCACCGACTACGAGCAGCATCTCTCCGACTGCGGCCACTGCCGCCACCGCCAGCGTGTCGCCCGCACCATCGACCTTCTACTCATCAGCGTAAGCACACTCTCCATCGTTGCCTTCATGCTTGCTGTCGTCGTCATCCGTCGCGTCGAGATCGCCACTCACATTGCGCGAGTACAGGTTCACCTCAACCAGGCCCACGCGGTTGCCGTCTCGCTAGAGGCCGTCGCTATTACCGGCCTCGTCCTCTCCGCGCTCCTCTGGGTCTTTGTGGCAATCGCCACACCGCTTCCCGGCTTCTTGGGAGATTTCGTCCAACAGCGTCTGCCGGAAGACCTTCGCGAGCGATTCACAAAAGCAGCTTAGCCAGCGGGACCTCCTCATGATCGAGGTCCATCAGCGTTTTGACCCTCCGCTAGGCTGTAGTCCCGTTTTTGCGATAGCGTAGTAGACACACCCATGTCAGTTTCCCCGCAACCTGAAGGCGAGATCATTCCGCCTGACCCCTACGCCGGCACCAGCCCTAACTCCGACTATGCCCAGCAGACACAGCCCCGCCCTCGCGGACGCAGTACGCTCTCGGCTCCAGGAACCTATCTGCTCGTCGGCATCAACTGTGCCGTCTTTCTCTGGATGGTGATGCACGGCGTCTCGCCCAGCGATCCAACGACGGATCAGCTCAAACACTTCGGCGCAACAAATGCCTGGCTCGTTCTGCACGGACAGTGGTACCGTCTGCTGACCGCCACCTTCGTCCACGTCGGACTGATTCACATCGCCACCAACATGTGGTGTCTGTGGAATCTCGGCCTTCTTGGTGAGCCTCTTCTCGGTCCCCTCGGCATGGTCGCCGTCTACATGCTCACCGGGATCGCCGGCAACTTGCTCAGTCTCTGCTACAACGTCCTCACGCGCGACGATATCTCGGTCGGCGCAGGAGCGTCAGGCGCCGTCTTCGGAATCGCTGGCATCCTCATCGTTTTGCTGTCAAACCATAAACTGCCGATCCCAGCCTTTGAGCTCAAGCGTCTACGCCGCTCCGTCATTCAGTTCGCACTGCTCAACCTTGTCATTGGCCTCGGAACGATTCTTCTTCCCGTCATCCGCATTGACAACAGCGCCCACGTCGGAGGCTTCCTTTGTGGCCTCGCCCTCGGGGTTCCTCTTGTGCCGCGCATGACAAGCGGACGCACCCGTTACCTCGAGCGCCAGAAGCTGACCTTCGCCGGCGCCGCCTTCCTTCTCGCTCTCTTCGGCTACTGGATCGCCAATCTCCGGTGAAGGAGGGAGTAGGGAGTAGTGAATAGGGAGTAGAAAGCATGAAGGAAGGCCATTTCGGCCTTCCTTCATTTTTGCTGGTCGATCCTGTGATTTGTGATCTCGCGTGGTCTTTACTACTCCCTATTCACTGCCTTATCAACTCAGCGTCGTCTGAGCAAACTTCCTGACCATCGCCAGCAACAACCTGCGGTCGCTCTCGCTCAAGTTTGCGGAGTAGCGCTGCACCTGCGTCAGGAAGCGAATCTCATCCTCGTTCAGATGGAGAGACGACATCTCCTTCGCCACGACCTCTTCGGCGAAGAACTCGGCCAACTGCAGATCGAGCGCCCGCGCGATCTTCTGCAACGTCTCGAGCGAAGGCACCGTGTGCCCATTCTCCACGCGCGACAGATAACACCGCAGCAGTCCCGTCCGCTTCTCGATGTCGCCCTGCGACATCCCCTTCTGCAGCCGGTAACCCCGAATCGTCGTACCGATGTTAATCGCGATAGAGAGGTCCTCGACTGCTTCGCTCTCCATATTGCCGGGAATTGTTTGCATGTCAGCCATTAGCCACAAAGTAAACATGCGCAATGACTTGGTCAATCCCTAAGTTGGCTAAGTCTCAAAATCCTGTACCTGCGCAGGTTCGTCCTTAGCCAGTTACCGGACAAACCATGAACTTTTACTTGAAGTTGGCCAGGCTCTTCCGAAGAAAGACGAGATTCGCGACCGGGTTCTGGTTGTACCGTTCTACCCGCTCAAAACCCATGGCCGCATACATCCGGTTAGCCTCGGGCATGGCCGCCGGAACCGTATCGAGATACATCGCCTCAAATCCTGCACGTCGCGCCCACGCCAATGCCTCCTCCGCCAGACGCCGACCGAGCCCAGTGCCGCGAAATCTCGTATCCACCCACAGCCGCTTCATCTCGCAGGCGCGGGCCTCGGGAACAGCCGTGGAAGGGATCGCCTTCAACGCAACACATCCGGCTGGCGTCCCATCGACCGTCGCCAGAAGCAGAACCAGATAAGGGTTCGGCAGGCCTTCGAGTTCCTTTGCGTAGTCTTCCAGGCAGATGCCCGCAGCGCCGTGAGGGTCTGCCGCCAAATGCTCACCGTAGGCCCGCATCAGCTCGCGAACCGCGGCGACGTCGCCCCCGGATGCCGCCCGTATGAGAATCTCCGCCATAAACCGCAGCGTATCACCGGCTCAATTTCTTCTATTCAGGGTTGAGCGCGACCAGCAGCACGGTGACATTATCGTTGCCTCCGTGGGCATTGGCTGCGCTCACCAACGCCTTGCACGCGGCATTCAGACTCGTCTGGGTCGCCGACTCTGGCATGCCCGCAAGAATCGAGTCGATTGCCTCATCGTTCAGTTCGCGATTCAGGCCGTCGGACGCAAGCAGGTAGATGTCACCCGGAAGCGGATTGAAGCCCTGAATCTCCGCCTCGACGGTCGGAAAGGAGCCGACGGCCCGGGTGATGAAATTGCGCATGGGCGACCCTGCCGCCTGCTCCGGGGTAATCTGCCCGGCCCGGACCTGCTCCGCAACCAGTGAATGATCGGAGGTGAGCTGATACAGCTTGCCGCGCCGCCTGAGATAACACCGGCTGTCCCCCACGTGCGCGAGCCATAGCGTGGGAGGATCGCTTGCGCGCGAGTTCGTGTGATTGATCGCCGAACGCTTTCCTCCTTGGCCACTGGGGCCATTGGAGATCGGAGCGTGCAACAGACCAACCAGCGTCGTCCCCATGCCGGCCAGTTGCGGCGAGTGGCGGGCCTGCCGGTAGACAGCCTGATTGGCGGCCTGCACCGCCGCATTCAGCCGCGTCTGCACACGCTGAGCCCCGTTCGACGTCTCTGGTGTGAGATGGGCCAGGAAGGTCTCAGCCGCAAGGTGGCTGGCGATCTCGCCGCCGGCGGCGCCACCCATTCCATCACAGATGACAAACGCGCCCTGCGAAGGCGATGCCGCGCACGCATCCTCGTTGATGCGTCGTACACGGCCGCGATGAGAGAGCATTGCGTAGATGAGCTTGTTTGCTGCCACAAGGGCCCCAGAAAATCGTCCGCAGAAAACAATACACGGTCAGGCGCCGCAGACCAAGAGGCGTTAGTGTTAGGAGGAGAGGAGAAGGATGAACCATAGTAGCAACCGAATCATCCGGGGCGACAATCTCGAAGTCCTGAGCAATCTGGAGACGGATTCCATCGCTTTGATCTACGTCGATCCGCCGTTTAACACCGGCAAACGCCAGACGCGCAAACAAATGAAGACCATACGGGACGCATCCGGCGACCGGGTCGGCTTTGGCGGACACCGCTATCGAACGGAGCTGGTCGAAGACGGCCGCAGGGGTTACGGCGACAGCTTCGAAGACTTCCTCGGCTTCCTGCGTCCGCGCATGGAGCAGGCTCATCGCATACTCACCTCTACTGGCAGCCTCTTCTTCCACATCGACTACCGCGAGGTTCACTACTGCAAAGTGATGCTCGACCAGATCTTCGGGCGCGAGTCTTTTCAGAACGAGATCATCTGGGCCTATGACTACGGCGCTCGCGCCAAGAAGCGCTGGCCAGCCAAGCACGACAACATTCTCTGGTACACAAAAGACCCCAAGCGCTACACCTTCAACCTGAGCGAGTGCGACCGCATCCCCTACATGGCTCCAGGGCTGGTGGGCGAAGAGAAGGCCGCGCGAGGCAAGACCCCGACCGATGTCTGGTGGCACACCATCGTCTCCCCAACGGGAAAAGAGAAGACAGGCTATGCGACACAGAAACCGCTGGGCATCCTCGAACGCATCGTCAAAGTGCACTCCAACCCAGGCGATACTGTGCTGGACTTCTTCGCGGGAAGCGGAACCACTGGCGAGGCAGCAGCAAAGAACGGAAGGAAATTCCTACTGGTCGATGAGAGCCCAGAGGCAGTCACGGTGATGAAGCAGCGGCTGGGAAGATATACCTCCAGCCGCGAAGGCAAGTAGACGAGGAGTCGGGTAGTGTCTCAGTTTGAGGATTCAGAGCGTTATTGTGGCGCGTCCAGTTCTTTCGAGCTGTCGGTTGATTTCGACGTACTCCGATCCGCAAAAGCCCCATCTCGTACAGATTGTCTCGGCAAACCATCTTTCCGGTATCGATTTCCGTTGAAGTTCACCACGATGGAAGACTGAGTATGTCCCATCGGGATCGCGCACAAATTCCCAAGTATTTGGCTTCATAAGAACACCACCAGGAGTCGCCGCCGCTCGAGTCGCGCGGCTAACCGCGCGCCTGTTTCTCAGCGAAGTCGCCGATGACTGGCAGCTTGTACCACTCGCCCTTGCTGGCCTTGAGGATCACGACGACCCAGGCGATGAATATCGCAAGGCCAACGAGCATATTGAGCGCGCCGAACAACATCCAGCTGAGCGGGATGAAGTGCAGGAAGCTCTCAAAAATCGCCAGAGCGATCTGCACGACAACCGACGCCACGCAGAAGGCGATGGACTGGAAGGAATGGAACCGAACAAGCGGAATCTTGTTGTAAGGCTCCAGCACGAGGAAGATGATCGCCGGAATAATCGTGACATAGGCGAGGGCCGCGGCAACATTGTCCGAGAGTCCGGACGAAGCGTGCGGAGCCGGAGGAATATAGGCAGGTGGTGGAGCTTGGGGTGGAATCGGGTTCTGCGTAGGATCAGACATGGATAGTCTCCTCAGCTTCGCGAACTGAAAGGCCCGGGGAACACAGACGCGGGCGACGACACCGCGAAAGCGCTCATAAGGATAACCGGGATTTCGCAAAGATCAACCCGCTTTTTCCATGTAAATCGCGCAGGCTGTCCACTTCGGAAGAAAATGGCTCCGATGTGTTCCGCCTGAGAAGAAAGCGCTGCGGCGGATCCCTTGTCGCCGCATCTGTTGACTTACCGCCTCTTAGCTGGCAACCGCCTTGAAGCCATACGTTTCATACCGTGTTGTCAGCCTGCCGTTGGCGACTGTCGCAACGGTAAAGCCCTCGGGTGTTCCCATGCGCGCCCCCTTCCACCAGTTGCCGCACACCGCGCCACTAGTGATGTAAGGCACGCCCTTCCACTCCACCAGCTCGTTGATATGGGTATGCCCCTGCAGTACCCCGAGCACATTGTGCCCCGCAAACAGATCGAGAACCTGATTCGCATTAGCGACCGTAAGCGAGTGGTGCGCGGAAGAAGTCGACTGCTCCGGAACGTAGGACGCGAAGGCCGAGACCAGAGGAATGTGCACCGAGACGATAATGGGCGTCCCGGCCGGCAACGCGGCAAGGTCAGCCGCCAGCCACTGGAGTTGCGCGTCATCGACACGCCCCTCATAGGCGTGGTCCGGCGTGATGCCGATCGAGTCCAGCACGACGAAGTGGTGCCCCTTGTGATCGAACGAGTAGTACAGCTTGCCGAAGCGCTCCTCAAAAAGCTTCTTGCCATACAGCGGATCGGTCGCCGGTACACCGCTCGACGCGTAGATGCCGAGGACGTCATGGTTGCCGATGGTGTGGTGGACCTTCAGGCCAAGGTCCTGCTCAGTCTTTTCGTAGAGATCAAAGAGCGACAGTGCCCGTTGCTTGGGCACGCCGAGCGAGTCGAAGACATGATCGCCGCCGTTGATCGCGAAGTCGGCCTTGAACGTGCGAGCCTTCTTCATCGCCATATCGGTCCCGACAACGCCATTGAGTTCAGGCTGCAGATGCGCATCGGTGATAAAGAGGAACGAGAACGGCTCCTCCGTCTCTGCCGCAGCAGCGAAGAGAGAACGTGGCGCAGCCGCGGCAACACCCGTGGCCCCAAGCATTGTGAGAAACTGGCGGCGAGTCGTCATGCAACGATTCTATGTCCGGCGAGTCAAAGTACGAAGAATACTCACAGGTAGAATGAACCGATGAAGTATCTGATGGCTTTGCGGGCAGTGGCAGGAATTGTTGTGTCTTCGATGGCCCTGCACGTTCACTACTCCGAAGATCGCCAGTCCACCCCCTGAGTTATTCTCCTAGCTCTAGGGGCGCGCCATTGGTTTTGAGATGGTTCAGGATGAGCCCGCTGATTCTATCCGGTGCTTCTTCCAGGAGCCAATGAGAGCAGCCCTCTAGCACTTCGAATTGGTAAGCGGCATCGACGTAATCGGCGGTTCTGGTCGCTGCCGTTCTTCCAAGCGCCATGTCTTGGCTTCCCCAGATATAGAGAGTAGGAACTTTGACTTTGCCGACCCGAGCATTGAGATCGAGAGCACGATACCAATTTAGAACAGATGTCAGCGCACCAGTTTCGGAGAGACGGCGTACATTGTTGGAGACCTGCACGTCAGGCACCTTACCTTGGTAGACGCCACGAAGTCGCTCGGCGTCGTTATTCAGAAAGTAAGACTCGGCGACATTACAGGGCATTTTGAAGAAATCGATATATTGCGACCGTGCCTTCTGGTCTGGGTCATTTGCAATCGCTTCGCAAAATGAATCGATATGCGCAGTGGATAGTACCGAAACTGATCGAACGCGATCGGGGTGTTCAGCTGCCAATTTCCAAGCCAGAAAACCTCCCCAGTCGTGGCCGACAAGATGAAACGATGCAGCACCTAAGATGTCGGCTAGTGCCAGCACATCCGAGGTCAAGTGAACCACATCATAGTTCTCTACATGGGGCGGACGAGCCTCAGCACAGTAACCCCTCTGATCAAACGCGACAGAATGAAAACCGTTCGCTGCCAAAGTCGCCATAAGGCCTGACCAAACGTCCCCAAACTGCGGAAAACCGTGTAGAAGCAACACAACATCGCCATTTTCAGGGCCTGTGGAGAGCGTATTAAACGAAAGCCCATTGAGTGCGACACTACCTGCCTTTAGACCGCAATTCATCTCTGCTCTCCTGAATGAGAAAATCCGAAGTCAAGAAATCGCACTTTCTCGGAAGAAAGCGCGCAAACAGTAATAACTTGCCTGAACCTTAAGATTGCCCTGATTAGGAAACCAACCTCATCTTCGAGTCTGTCAAGCCCCAAAACCCGTTTGAGAAGTCGCAGCTTCACCGCAAGCTAAACAAAACAAAAATCTTACGCCACAAAAATAAATCTCCCCAAAGTGGCATATTAGTTTTGTTCCACTTGCTACAATAAAAACAGCGATAGAGCGAAATCAGGCCGGACGAGTGTCCGGCCTAACTATTTTAGAATCAATATTTTGCGGATAAACCATTTAGATGGAATATTTTGCAGGCCAAGCCCGAATCTAACTCTCATAAAATGAATATTTTGCGCAAAACAGGGGGGAGGGGGTACCACTCGGTAGAATGGTGCGATGAAGTACCTGATCGCTCTGCTCGCGGTGGCCGGAATTGTCGTCTCCTCCATGGCCCTGCACGTTCACAACATGGACCCGTCTCAGGCTCCCCCATGCGCGGTGACAGAGAAGTTCGACTGCGGCGCTGTCAACCACAGCCGCTTCGCCGTCTTTCCTCCACGGACCTTCGACGAAGACCCGAGAGCCGGCCACCACCTGCCCGTCGCTGCGCTTGGGATCGCCGGCTACGCTCTCATCGCCTTGCTGGCGCTTGCCGGGCGTTGGTGGCTGCTCTTCGAGGCCGCGCAGATCGGCTTCTTCTTCGCTGCATTCCTGAGCTACATCGAGGCATACATTCTGGAGAAGTGGTGCATCTACTGTCTCTGGTCACAGGGGATCATCACGACGATTCTGCTGCTGACCATCGCAGCTCTGATCATGCGCTGGCGGACCGAGAACAGGCCCGCGGCGGTGAGGTCAACTCATGTGGCCTAAGGTCCTGATGCAGTTGTTCGAGCTGCTCCCTCACATCACACGGCTGGTCCCAATCGCCGACAAATATCTCTCCCACCGCACCGCCGCCGAGAAGGCCAACGAGGCCGCGCTCGCTGCAATGGCCGAAGGCGTCCGCGGTGACCTGGGACAGGTCACCAAGGCCCACGCCGGGCTCTACCGCCAGCTTCAGGAGCAGGGCAACCAGATCGCCGAATTGAGCGAAGACATAAAGCACGTCCGGCTTGTCATCGAGCAGGACGCCCACAAAGTGGAGGCGCTGGAACAGAATCTCGCGTCGGTTCGTCTGTGGCTCAAGGCCGGGGTTTTGCTGGTTCTCGTCCTGCTCGCCATGGTGATCTGGCTGCTGGCCCGTCCCCACTAGGGCGTAAGATATCGGTATGGGTATTAGCCGCCAGCAAGCGCTCGACTGCTTCAACAGTGACGACCTGATCGGAATCGGCATGGAGGCCGATGCGATCCGCCGCCGTCTGCACCCCGAAGGCGTAGTCACTTACATCATCGATCGCAATATCAATTACACGAACTTCTGCACCGAGTACTGCACCTTCTGCGCCTTCTACCGGCCGCTTAAGGGGAAGCTGGCCTCCGAGGGCTACATCCTCGACTTCGAAACCATCTACCAGAAGATCGCCGAGACGCTGGAGATGGGCGGCACCGGCGTGCTGATGCAGGGCGGCCTCCATCCCGACCTCAAGATCGACTGGTTCGAGCGGCTCTTCCGCGGAATCAGGGAGCGCTTCCCCTCCATCTGGCTGCACTGCCTCAGCGCGAGCGAGATCCTCGCCATCGCCGGGTACTCTGAGTTGTCCCTGCGTGACACAATCATGCGTCTGCGCGACGCAGGACTGCAGTCCATCCCCGGCGGCGGCGCCGAGATTCTCGACGACGAGGTTCGTCACCGCATCGCACGGCTCAAATGCAAGACCGAGGACTGGGTCTCCGTCCATCGCACCGCCCACGAGTTGGGCATGCGCACCACCGCCACGATGATGTTCGGCGTCGGCGAGACCCTCGAGCAGCGCGTCAACCACTTCGACGTCGTCCGCCGCCTGCAGGAAGAGACTGGCGGCTTCACCGCCTTCATCCCCTGGACCTTTCAGCCGCACAATACGGCCCTTGGTGGTCGCGGGTGGGACGAGGCAACCTCGGTCGAGTACCTCAAGACGCTGGCCATCTCGCGCATGTACCTCGACAACATCGAGAACGTGCAGTCAAGCTGGGTCACCCAGGGCCTCAAGGTGCTGCAGATGGGTCTGCGCTTCGGCGGCAACGACGTCGGCTCAGTCATGCTCGAGGAAAACGTCGTCAAGGCAGCCGGAACGTCGAACTGCACCACGGAAGAAGAACTGCGGCGCATCATCCGCGACGCAGGCTTCAAGCCGGTGCAGCGAGATACGCTCTATAGGACGATGTTCCTGAACTAGAAGGTGTCGAAGCAGTCGTAGTTTCGCTGGCGCAGGATCTTGCCATCCTGAAATTCAAAGATGAATGCGCATTGAGCGCGCATCTCGGCGCCCGGCTGAAGATGGCCGACTGCCATCGCGAGCCTGCCTGTCCAAACAACCTCGACGGCAACCATGTCCCCTTCTGCAACAGACGACTGCACATCGTATTGCTGCGAGGCCATGATCTGCCGGCCGCGCTCGTAGGCCAGCTGGATCTCTGCCAGGCCGCCTCGACCGCCATGCGGCTTGAGGCGGTTGGGCATCTCCTCCTGAACCACGAGTGGGGAAAAGAAGCTGAGGAGATCTTCGACAGGGACGTTGGATGAGATGGCCTTGAGATATCGGCGGACCGACGCGAGATTGTCGTTCGCGGACACGGGGAGATTATAGGACACCGGGCGGCACTCTCTCCTTGTGGCTCTGTTCGCCGGAGTATCGCGTAAAATCGGTTCGATAGATGTAAACCATTGCCGGAGCAGTAATCTGTCCTCTTCCCTTCAATTCCTGACGACCAACCTTGGTCTACTGATGGCGCCGCACGGCCTCGGCCACTACTGGCGGTCGCACTACATGGACAAGACCTTCCAGGGGCTCTACCGCTGGAACGCCTTCGACACGGCGATGCTGATTCCCTACTTCATCGTCATGGTGATCCTCGCCTTCTATGGCATACATCGCTACCAGCTCGTCTGGCTCTACTTCAAGAACAAGAAGAACGAAGCCAAATGGAATGAGCCGCCGGCGCGCTTTCCCGAGGGCGAGCTACCCTTTGTCACCATTCAGCTTCCCATCTTCAACGAGCAGTTCGTCATCGACCGCCTCATCGACGCTTGCTGCCGCCTGAACTATCCCCGCGACCGCTTCGAGATCCAGGTGCTCGACGACTCCACCGACGAGACGACGGTGGTCGCACAGCAGATCGTCGAGCGCTACGCCCGCGGCTTCGCCGGCATGGACCCGCAGCCGATCACCTACATTCACCGCACCAATCGCTACGGCTTCAAAGCCGGAGCCCTGGACGCCGGGCTCAAGGTTGCGCGCGGAGAATTCGTGGCCATCTTCGACGCCGACTTCGTTCCTCCGCACGAGTGGGTCATGCAGGTCATCCATCACTTCGCGGAGCCCGAGATCGGCATGGTGCAAACGCGCTGGACGCACCTGAACCGCGACTACAGCTTCCTTACCCAGGTTGAGGCCATCCTTCTCGACGGCCACTTCGTCCTCGAGCACGGCGGACGCGCCCGCGCCGGGGTCTTCTTCAACTTCAACGGCACCGCCGGTATGTGGCGGAGCGAGGCCATCGGAAGCGCAGGCGGCTGGCAGCACGACACCCTCACCGAGGATACCGACCTCAGTTACCGCGCCCAGATGGTCGGCTGGAAGTTCAAATACCTGCAGGACGTCGAGTGCCCGGCTGAACTGCCCATTGAGATGACGGCCTTCAAGACCCAGCAGGCGCGCTGGGCCAAGGGCCTCATTCAGACCGGCAAGAAGATCCTGCCGCGCGTCCTCAAGAGCGACACGCCGTGGCATACCAAGCTCGAGGCCTGGTACCACCTCACGGCGAATATCAGCTATCCGCTGATGATCATCCTCAGCGTTCTGCTCATGCCGGCCATGGTCATCCGCAGTTGGCAGGGCCTCCTGCAGATGCTCCTGATTGACCTGCCCCTCTTCATGGCGAGCACGATGTCGATCTCCTCGTTCTACCTCGTCAGCCAGAAGGAACTCTTCCCCAGGAGCTGGGGCAAGACCCTCCTCTACATCCCCGTCCTCATGGCCCTCGGCGTAGGCCTCACCATCACGAACGCTAAGGCCGTGATGGAAGCCCTCTTCGGCGTCCAGTCTGCCTTCGCGCGCACGCCAAAGTATCGCGTCAAGCAGAAGGGCGAGAAAAGCCAGGCGAAGAAGTACAGAAAGCGCCTCGGCATCATTCCGTGGATCGAGCTGGCCATCGGCTGCTACTTCGCCCTCACCGTCTGGTATGCAATCTCGACGGAGAACTTCTTCACCGTGCCGTTCCTCGTTCTCTTCGTCCTCGGCTACTGGTACACCGGACTGCTCAGCCTGCTGCAGGGACGCTTCGAACGCTTCGGAACCGCCGGACAGGAGATGCACGAAAAGCCTTATCCAATAGGAATCTGAAAGGAATGCCCGTGCGATCGCTACGAATTTTGATGCTGGCCTGCTGTTTTACGAGCATGGCCGCCCACGCCCTCGACTCGGTCCCCAAGTCCGAGTACCACCAGCGCCGCGTCGCGCTCGCCACCGAGATGAAGAGTAGCGGCGTCGCCGTGCTCTTCGCGGCTGAGGAGCCAGTCCTGGACTTCATGCCCTACCGCCAGGACGAGGACTTCTACTACCTCAGCGGATGGAACGAGCCCGGCGCTGCGATGGTCATCATTCCCGCAGCCGAGGCCGTCGCCGAAACGCCGGGCACCGCGCTCGGCGGCCGCGCCGCGCAGGCCTACCGCGAGATTCTCTTCCTCCCCACGCGTAACCCGCGCACCGAGAAGTACACCGGCACCAAGATGGACGCGAACACGCCAGGCGTGGCCGCCTCCACGGGCTTCGACGAAGTATTGCCAATGACTGCTCTGCCCGAGGTGTTGAACAAGCTTGTGGCAGGCGATCGTCAGCGCATGCGCCACATCTTCACGCAGAGAGACTCTCCGCATGCCCACGCCCTCGCCGAGTTCACCGCAGCGACGCTCGGCATGGGAGCGACACCCGACACCCACGATGTCGCCGATCTGACGACTCCGCTGCGCGCCATTAAGTCTCCCGCTGAGATCGATCTGCTCCGCAAGGCTTCAAATGCCTCCATCGCAGCGCAGTTCGCCGAGATGAAGGCCATCCACCCAGGTGTCACCGAGCGCAAGGTCGCCGGCGTCATCATCGAAAAGCTGATGGAAGAAGGTTGCGAACGCGTAAGTTACGCGCCCATCGTAGGCTCGGGCAAAAACTCCGCCACGCTCCACTACGGTGACAACTCCGCGACCATGAAGTCCGGCGACGTCGTGCTGATCGACGCAGCGGGCGAGTACAGCATGTACGCCAGCGACATCACCCGCACGATGCCGGTCAACGGACACTTCACGCCTCGCCAGCGCGAGCTCTACGACGTCGTCCTCGGCGCACAGCGTGCGGCCGCAGCGGCCTTTGTCGCGGGTAAGTCAAAGATCAACGATCCGCAGCACAAGGAGTCCGACTCGCTCGACCAGGCCGCCTACGCGTACATTAACTCGCACGGCAAGGACCTCCACGGGCAACCGCTCGGCCAGTACATGGTCCACGGCCTCGGCCACCTCGTGGGCATCGACGTCCACGACCCCTGGGACTACACCAAGCCACTCGACAAGGGAATGGTCTTCACCATTGAGCCCGGAATCTATCTTCCGGAGGAAGGCATCGGCATTCGCATCGAGGACGTCTTCTATGTTGATGCCGACGGCAAGCTCGTCGATCTCATCGCGGAACTACCCCATGAGGCCGCCGATGTTGAGGCGGCAATGCGGCATTGAGAGGAAAACGGCTGCGATAGGTTGTGCTCGTAACGCGAAAGGCCCGGCAAATCGCCGGGCCTTTCGCATTTTAGGTAAAAGAAAGATTAGAAGCGAATGCCGAAGGTGACAGGAATGTACGTCGTTGGTGCGCCGGCCTGCGGGAAGGCGTTGAAATAGGAAGTGGTCCCGCTGACATCGTAGGGGCGGCGTTGATTGTTAGTCCAGACGTAGCGGGCTTCCGCATAGAAGCGCTCGCTAGCAAATCGTGACAGTCTATAGGTGAAACCAATTCCACCATTCACCCCGAAAGCATTGCTGGTGTACCAATCAACACGTGCATTGGCCGAGCATAGGTAATAACCGAAGAACGGATCGAAGCACGTGGCAGTCACGGGAGTCGTAAAGCTGGTGTACTTGTGGTAGAAGCCGAGGCCTACTACAACATAAGCTCCCACGGCATCCGACTGATAGACGTTGTATACGGGATTGAGCGTAAATGACCAGTCCTTGACGTAGCCGTCGAGCTGGGTAAGACCGGCACCGAGGCTGTTGTAGAGGGCGAGCTGTTGGTTGAGGGTACTGGTCTGCATGCCGAAGCGGTCGTAGTCGAACTGGAGCAGGACGCCGAATCTCTTATTGAAGTTACGACCGCCCCCCACCTGGAACTTCCAGCTTGTCGTCGCGTAGTTGTGGGTTCCGCCGGTGGGCAGTGTAAAGCCGCCTCCAACAACGACTGTGTACTTGTTGGAACCATCGGAATTGTGCCAGCTGTCGTTGTAGTTCGGGCGGCGGCCATAGCTGCGGCGCGGTGGCGGCTGGTCCTCGCGCCCGCTCAGATTGAAGCGCTCAGCGGCCTCGGTCTCCGCTGCGCCCACGCTGCTGCTGTAATTCAGGTCGCTCGGCGCGGGAAGATCGAGCGGCGCTGTCAGAGAAGCCCTGAGATCAAGAACCTTGTCTTGCGAGTCCGCGGCCTGCGGCTGCTGCGCCTGAAGGCCCAGCGTAACTCCGGATCCAAACAGACAGATGGCCGCTATGCGGGTAATCGTGAAAAACGCGCGGTTCAATTTGACCGTCTTGTGCATACTTCGTAACTCCCCTTGACGATGCGTCTTGCTGTCTCTCTCTAACCCTACTACTCCCTGCTTGTTGTGTAGGAGCTGTGAATACTTGTTTCGGATGACAGGCCACTCCGAAGGCACCCTCCCCCAACAGCCCGAGATGACGAAACACCGCCCAGAACGTCCTTAAAAACTACAGCGGGCATCACACATGATGCCCGCTGCAGTTTGGTCTCTTCGCAAGAGACACGAGGATTAGTGAATGTCGAACTGCTCGGGGTGAAGGCTCGGGTCTGACTTGACCAGAATCGTTTTGCCGACCATCTCCTCCATCTCCTGCAGCCACTTCGTCGATGACTTCAGCTGCTTCACCACATCCGGATGCACGCGCAGCATCACATCGCCGCGGTCAAGATGCTTGGTCATCTTCCGCATCTCGATGTAGATGTCGTTGCATACCGTGACCGGCGACTTCACCATGCCGGTGCCGGTGCAGACGTTGCACGTCGTCGACAGCGTCCGCTCCAGCGACTGCTTCACCCTCTTGCGCGTGATGGCGACCAGTCCAAAATCGTTGAACTGAAGTACCTTCGAGGGAGCCCGGTCGTGCTTCAGCTCCTCTTCGAGTGCGGCCATCACGCGGTTGCGGTTCTTGCGCTCATCCATATCGATGAAGTCGATGATGATGATGCCGCCCAGATCGCGCAGGCGGATCTGCCGCACAATCTCAGGAATCGCATCGAGGTTTGTCTTCACGATCGTATCTTCGAGCCGCGCCGTCTTGCCGACATACTTGCCCGTGTTGATGTCGATCGCGACCAGCGCCTCGGTCTGGTTGATCACAATCGACCCGCCGGATTTCAGCCACACCTTCGAGCGCAGCGCCTTGTTGATCTCCTCGGTGATACCGAACTGCTCAAACAGCGGCATCTCCTTGGTGTAGAGTTTCACGCGACGAATCAGGCTCGGCTGGAAGCGCTGCAGGAAGCGCAGAATGCGCTCGTAATTCTCCTCCGAATCAACCCAGATCGCCGAGAAGTTGTCCGTCACCTGGTCGCGCAGCACGCGCTCGACAAGGTTCAGGTCGTGATAGATCAGCGCCGGGGCCTTCGAGCTGTCCGACCGCTGCTTGATGTCGCTCCACAGATTCAGCAGGAAGCGCAGGTCGCTCCGCAGCTCCTCTTCGCTCGCTCCCGAGGCCGCCGTGCGAACGATAAAGCCGCCCGCCGCATCTCCCTTCTCCGAGAGCAGAATCTCCTTCAGCCGCCGCCGCTCACCATCCGACTCGATCTTGCGTGAGACGCCCGTATGATTCACCGTCGGCATAAACACCAGGAATCGCCCAGGCAAAGCAATGTGCGAGGTGATGCGCGCGCCCTTCTTGGCAATCGGCTCCTTCGCGATCTGTACCAGGACCTCTTGCCCCGGCTTCAGCAGTTCGCTGATCGCCGGCAGATTCGTCGCCTGAACAGAGTTGCGTACTCCGCGGCGATCACGCCCTCCGGTACGCTCACGGTCGCCCGAGCCGTTGTGTCGTCCCCGTCCACGATCGCCACGACGCCCATCGCGCCGTCCACGCCCGCGTCCACGGTCACCCCCACGGTCATAGTCGCGCCGCTCCGCAGGAGCCGCGCCGTCACCCTCGCCCGCCTCGGCGTACCCTTCGCGATCTTCGTCGTGCGCGACTTCGTCTTCAGTCTCGTCGGACTCGTCAAGCTCTTCGCCCTCTTCGACCGCCTCATCCAGAACGTCGTGGTGGCCGTGGATTGAGTCTTCTTCGATGAAGTCATCTTCTTCCTCGTCGCCGTCGCCCACGCGCGTAATCTCGTCGATCGACATCTCGCGGATCATCGAGCCGAGATCGGCCGCGCCCTCAAGCGTCTCCTCTTCGTCGAGATCATCAAGCTCCTCAATCGAGCTGGCGTGAAGCGTCGTCGTCTGAAAGTCCTCCTCCTCGACAATCTCCTCTTCCACTTCCACAACGCCCGTGCCAGGCTCAAACGCCTGCTGGGCGGCCTCTGCCTCAACCAGATCGACAACAGGCGCCTCAGACTCCATCTCGCCGCTCGCATGAAGCGTAGTCACTTCATGGGCTGCCAGCTCGACAACGTGCTCTAAAACGTGCTGCTCTTCAAAGGTCTCTGTAACCGGGACCTCGATAAATGCCGCGTGCACAACCTCCGGCTCAACCTCAATGGACGCACCCTGGCGGAACTCACTCGGAGGAATCGGATCGACACGATAGGAGACCGACGCCTCCTCGGTCGGCTCGTACTCAACCGGTTCGACAACCTCGGGCACCACGGCTGCATGCTCCTGCACCGCTTCCACCGAAACGCTGGCCGCCGGTTCCTCAACGACCGGTTGGCTCTCCTGCCGAGGCTCCGAGCGCCGGTGGCGCGAAAGTGTCTCTCCGGGAAGCACGGAGCCCCCATCCCATCCCGCCGGAATCTCATAGCTGGGCGCGCTGGGCACAATCACAGTGGGAGCAGCCGCCTTCGGAGCCGGCGCTGCCTGCTGCTCTCCACCGCTGCGATACTTCGAGAGCGACTCGCCCGGAAGCACAATCGGCTCATGGGCCGCTTCTGTGCCTTCCTGCGTCCCCTCGTCGGCGGGAGAGTTGCCCACGCCGTAGAACGACGCCCTGGGAGCAAAACCTCGCGGAATGCGTCGGCCTCCACGGTCGCGATCTCGTCCGCCCCGGTCACGATCTCCGCGATTGCGGTCATCTCGTCCGTCGTCTCCACGCGGCCTGCGGCTGAAGCTCTCATGGAATTCGTCCTCAGCCCCGGCAGCGGACTCAGGCGAAGCGGTCTGCTCCGCTGAGCCATCAATTTCAAGGGCCGGTTCATCCGCATCGCCGATCAAGTCAGGCGCAGGGGTCGATTCCGCGCTGCCAGCCTCCTGCCGAGCCTCGTCGCGATTGCCGCCACGTCCACGACGGCGGCCACGACGGCCACGCCAGCGGCGGCCTCCCTCAGGAGCAGCGGCAGCCTCACCGGCTCCCTCTGCGCGCTCGGTCAGCGCCTCGCCCGACTCGGCCTCAGAGGGCTGGGCAAACTCCTCTTCGCCTTGCGGCCCCTGTCCCTCCGGGGTCTGCGAATACTCCGGTATCGCCTGGCGGTTTCCGCCCCGGTCTCTTCGGTCACGACGGCCACGTCCGCCGCGCTCGCGGCCCTCCTCGCCCGTTGTCCCTTCCAGGGTCGCGGGCTCGCGATTGCGGTCGCCACGGCCATCGCGGCGGCCGGAGCGCTGTCCGTCGCCGTTGCCCTCGAAGTCGGCCGAGTCTCCGGCCTCCTCCATAAAGTCCGTGATGTACAGGAATGCATCGCGGTCCAGTCCTATGTCCACAAAGCTGGACTGCATACCGGGCAGCACGCGGGTTACGCGGCCTTTGTAGATCGACCCGGCCAAGGTGTATTCGTTCTCTCGCTCGTAATAGATCTCAGCGAGTGCGTCGTCTTCGACGATTGCAAGCCGCGTCTCATGCGGCGTGCTGGAGATATAGATTTCCTTCGACATTGCTTCTGCTCTTTCTGCCCGATCCCCATTTGTGAGAATCGCGGCGGCAGACGAGGCAGAGAGACGATCGGAGAGCTAGTTAACGCTCACCCGGGGGTGCGGACAGGATGCAGGATGCGAAAGCTCGAGGAAGCGATGACCGACGCGAAGTGTAGGAGTACAACTCAACCCGGGCGCGCGCTGAATCAGCGGGCGGAACACTGCAGATATCGGGACCATCAGAGAAACCTTCGAGGCACTGCTGCAGGCATGCGGACTTGGTGACCAGAACAACCTCAAAATCAATCATTTGAGGCGGGGCCGTTTGCCATCCGGATGCTCTCATTTACCTGAAACCTGTCCGGCCAACGGGATCGATGTCTCTCGCCTGGCCGGCCTTTTCTTCAAATCTTGTTGCCGCTGTCTGGCGCCCTGCGCCTGAAGTAGCGGGATGGAACACTGACGTGGCATCTACAGCCTGTCAGGTTCTGTCTCTAGTATTGCACTAAAGCCTCAGCAGCGGCCAGCCCGGAGAAACATTATTTCCTTGAGACACTTAGCCGCCAACCCCACCAGTCCGGCTAGTTCACAAACCGTCTCATCCGGATGTTCATCACGATCCCGAAAGCCAGGAAAGTAAAGAAGATCGACGATCCCCCATAGCTCATCAGCGGAAGCGGAATTCCAGTCACCGGCATCAACCCAACGACCATCCCCACGTTGACCGCAATCTGGAAGATGATCACCGCCACGATCCCCATCACGATATATGCCCCTGGCAGGTCCGAGGCCGTCTGCGCATTCTGGATTAGCCGCATCAGGATCAAAAAGTACAGCAGCAGCACTCCAAGCGCGCCAACAAAACCATGCTCCTCGCAGAAGGCCGCAAAGATGAAGTCCGTGTAGGGGATGGGCAGAAAGTCGCCCTGCGTCTGCGTGCCTTTATTCGCTCCCTTGCCCCAGATCCCCCCGGAGCCCACAGCAATCAGTGACTGCCGTATCTGGTAGCCGGAACCTTTCGGGTCGGAGTCGGGATCGATGAACGCATTGATGCGCGCCTGCTGGTAGGGCTTCAGCCGCTTGCCGCTCTTCCACGCAAGCCCGCCCACCAGCGCGAGCGCCAGAAGAATGATTCCGACCTGACGCAGACGAATCCCACCCAGAAACAGCCCGCAGACCATCACTGGGAAATACGTCAGGGCTGTACCAAGGTCCGGCTGGGTAAGCACCAGCACCATCGGGATTCCCACCAGGGCAAACGCCTTCCCGATATCGACCCACGTCAGCTCCTTGCCGCTCAGGTTCCAGAAGTACCGCGCCACCGCGATGATCAGCACCAACTTCACCCACTCCGACGGCTGAAAGTGAACGCCGCCGCCCAGGTTGATCCACCGTCTCGCGCCAAGGACCTTCTGCCCGGCGACTTTTACCACCAGCAGAGAAAGAATGCTGATTCCGTACGCCCACGGCACAATATCCAGCAGTCGATGGTAGTCGATCATGGAGATCAGAAACATCAGCACAAGGCCGGCGGCCAGAAACTCGATCTGCTTCTGATCGAACCCATGGAACTTCGTATGCAATGTCGCCGACTTGATCTCAAGCACGCTGATGACCGACAACACCATCACAAAGGCGAGTAGAACCCAGTCAAAATCGCGGTAGGAGGAGAGACGCTGCATGTTTGTCGCTAGTTTAGCCTCAGTTAAGCCTTAGTTCGTGGTGTCCTTTTGAGGTGCAGGCGTCGGCTCTGCCGTTGCCGTCTGCGTTACCGTGGGAGTCTCCGCGATCCGCAGATTGTTCGCCCGCTTCCGCTGCTTTTCTACGAACGCATTGATCACCTGCGCGGCGACGGGCGCGGAGCCGGCCCCCCATCCGCCGTGCTCCCACAGCACCGCAACGACAATGTCTGGGTTTCGCCGCGGCGCCATACCGACGAACCATGCGTTGGCGCGCTCTTTTCCAGTTCCCAGGCTGGTCATGCCTGCGCTGTGGCTCACAACCTGCGCCGTGCCGGTCTTTCCCGCAAAGTCGATACCTTCCAGATGCGCCGGGGCCGCCGTCCCGCTGATCGTCGTCTGAGCCATGGCATCGGTGATCAACTGCCAGTTTGCCGTCGAGAGCTGAACCGTCTTATCGCCCGACCCCGGAAACGTCTCGTGAACCGCCTGAAGCTCCTCAGCCGGCACCTCATCCGGAAACACCAGATGCGGCCTGCGCAGAGCGCCTCCCGAAGCAATCCCCCCGATCGCCCGCGCCAGTTGGATCGGAGTCACCGCCACCGCGCCCTGCCCGATCCCCACCGAGATCACCTCGCCGGCATACCACTTCTCATGGAAGTTTTTCATCTTCCACGCCGTCGAAGGCATCGTGCCCGTAACCTCATCCGGCAGGTCAACTCCGGTCCGCTGCGAGAGACCAAGGTCGGTCGCATACTTCGAAATCGTATCGATCCCCAACTTGTTCGCGAGCGTGTAGTAGAACGTATCGCACGACCACGGAATCGCATGCTCGATATCCACCATGCCGTGACGTTTATCGCAGGCAAAGAAGTGTCCGTAGAAAGATGCCCCGCCGCTGCACATCACATGCATGTCCTGTGCCGCATTCTCCTGCAGTCCTGCATACGACATGATGATCTTGAACGTCGATCCCGGAGCCAACTGCGCCTGAATCGCCTTATCCAGCAGCGGATGGTCCGGGTTGTTGATGATCTCGTTCCAGTAGCTCTTCGAGACTCGCACGGAAAACTGGTTCGGATCGAACGTCGGCCGCGACACCAGCGCCAGAATCTCCCCCGTGTGCGGATCGAGCGCCACCATCGCCCCGGTCTTGCCCTCCATCGCCTTCTCGGCCGCCATCTGGACATCGAGGTCGATCGTCAGCTTCAGGTCCTGCCCGGGCTGGGCCAGCGTCTGCCCCAGGTGTCCGATCTCCTTGCCGTGCGAGTTCACGATCACATCGCGGCTGCCATCGACCCCGCGCAGCAGAGCGTCGTAGGTCTCCTCCACGCCCGACTTCCCCACCACATCGCCGGGCTGGTAGAAGGCATACTTCGGCTTGTTCAGGTCGTCCTCGGAGATCTCACCCACATATCCGATCAGGTGAGCCGCAAAGCCGTCTCGCGGATACAGCCGCCGCTGCTCATCCAGCGTCTCCAGCTCCGGAAGCTCCGACGTGTGCGCCGCAATGAACGCCTGCTCGTCCGGCGTGATGTCCTGCTTCAGCGGAATCGGCTGATACTTCGGCGCGCTCTGGTAGTGCCGCAGTGCTGCCAGAATCTGTTCCTCCGGAATGTGCAACCCCTGCGAAATCAGCGGCAGGTCCGCGTTCAGGTCCTTCACCTGCTCCCGCAGCAGAAAGCACGAGACCGAAGGATAGTTGTCCACCAGCAGCCGCCCCTCGCGGTCAAACAGCCTCCCCCGCGGAGCCAGTACCGGGACCTTGCGGACGCGGTTCGCCTCAGCCAGCGCGCGAAAGTTGTCCGCTCCCAGCACCTGCAGCCGCCACAGCCCGGCGCTCAACACCACCAGCACCAGCGCCACCAGGTACTGCGCCGCGTTCAGCTTGTTCGCAGGAAGCTTCTCGGCCTTGCCGTTCGCTCCAACCTGCTCTTCGTATTGGGGAGCCAGTTCCATCCAGCCTTTAGTCTACGTACGTCTGTTCGACGTACCAAAATCCCCTTAGTCAATGCGCCTTGTTCGATCCAGCAGCAAAAATAACGGCACCGCGACCAGCGTATTCACCAGCGCGCGGAGCAACTCATGCAGCCAGAGGAGGTGAAAGTCCGCGTTGTCCAGCAACCGGCGGTTGATCAGAAACAACAGCACGCTGTTCAGAAGCGAAAATCCAAAGTTGATCAGCACCCGGGTCGTCAGGTTCTCCACATCCACCTGCACGCCGATGCTCGCCGCGATGTACCCGATCACCGACTTCGCCATTCCGTTCACGCCAATCGGCTGAGCGGTCAGCGCATCCTGCAACAACCCGATCAGCATCCCCGTCAGCGTCCCGGCCATCGGGTTGCGCCGAGAGACCGCAAAGAAGATTGCCACCAGCAGCGGAAGATCGACGATCCCCATCCGCCACGAGAGCTTCGTAATCAGTACCTGCAGCAGAATCGCTGCCACCGGAACCAGCAGCGTGACCGCTGGCGGGAAGCTGTGCTCCTCGAGTTCTCTGCGTGACGTATAGCTGAGGCTGGGCATCGTTGCGACTAATTATCCTGGTTCGCCGGTTGTGGCTGCGGCTTGCGTTGCGAGGAGGGTTCCTCGTCGTGTACTGTCGGCGCGGGAGGAGCCGGGGTCGCCCCGCCGGGAGTGAGCGAAGACGCAGGCGGCGTCGCCCCAGGCGTGTAACGGTCCGGATGCAGTGTAGGCCGCGGCTTTGGAACCGTCCCTCCGGGAGTTGCCCCTGCGGGCGTCTTGGCGACGTTAGCATCCTGGCCGTTGTTCAGACTCGGCAGCCGCTCTGCGACGATCTGCGACGCGGTCGTACGTGCCGCCGCCTCCGCCGCGGCTTCATCGGCAGCCGTCTTGGCCGCGGCCTGCTCCTGCGCGGTCTTAAGCCCCTGTGCGAGGTCCTTCTGCGACTCCGCCGGAAGATCGGGCTGTGTTCCCGTAATCACCAGAACCTCCTCCAGTTGAAAGAGGTTCACTGCCGGCTTCACGCGAATCAGCGTATACGGCTGATGATCCGGGTCCGGCGTAATCGACTCGATGGTCCCGACTCGCAGCCCCCGCGGAAACACCTGATCGCCTCCCGACGTCAGCACTTGCTCGCCCGGCTTGATCCGCGCATCCGCCGTCAGGTTGTTGATCTGGATCGCCCCGCCGAGACTACCGCGCAGAATCCCCCGGATGCGCGTCGTCTCCAGCAGTACTCCCGCCCCCGATGTGGAATCGTTGATCAGCAGCACCTGCGCGGTCCGAGGAAACACATCCCGCAGCTTACCCACAATCCCATCCGGAGTAATCACTGCCTGGTCCGGCTTCAGTCCGTCCTTCGCTCCCTTGTCGAGATACAGCACCCGCGACATATCCGAGCCGCTGCTCCCGATCACCTGCGCCGCAACAGTCGACGCCACGTAGTGATGCTGGAAGCTCAGCAGCGACTGCAGTCTATGGCCTTGCATGGCGTCCTCGGCCAGCTCTGCCTCCTCCAGCCGCAGTCGCGCCACTTCGTCCGTCAGCTCGCGGTTCTGCTGCCGCGTGCGCCGCAGGTCCACATAGTTCGACCATCCTCCGCGTACGCCATGTCCTATCCCATGAAAAAAGCGCTCAGCAGGCGTCATCACCGCCACGACCCAGTGCCGCAGCAGCGTCACATTGTTGCCGTCAGGCGCGCCAGACTCCACCGGCCGCTTCACCTGAATGGCGAGCGCGATCGTCTGCACCAGCAGCACAACCACCAGCACCAACACGTTCTTGTACCGCGTAAAGAAGGATTCCATGCGCCACTTCTATTATCCCGCGAGAAGGCTCGATTCGCAGCGTGGCAGCCTTGGTGCATCTTTCGCAATTCCCGAAATCCAGCCTGAGCCTCCCACGCCTTCACCGGCAGCCATCTTCCAGGCAGCGCATAATAAAAGGAATGTCTTTCCGCTCTGGCTTCGTCTCCATCATCGGCCGGCCCAACGCCGGCAAATCCACGCTCCTGAACGCCCTCCTCGGGCAGAAGCTCGCCATCGTCACCCACAAGCCCCAGACGACGCGAACCCGCATCCAGGGAGTCCTCGAACTTCCTCTGCGCAAGAAGACGAAGACCGACCCCGGCCATCCCGCCGCGCAGATCGTCCTCGTCGATACCCCCGGCGTCCACAAGCCCACCTCTCAGCTCGACCGCCGCATGATGCAGGAGGTCCACGACGCCCTCGAGTCCCGCGACGCCGTCCTCTTCATCGTCGACGCCACCCACCGCCTTCCCTCGCCGTCCGGCAAGGAGAGCAACGCCCACGCCGCCTCGCGCCGCGCCCTCTCCTCCGCCGAGGACGACTTCGCCCTCGCGCTCGTCAAAAAGCTCGACTGCCCAGTCATCCTCGTCCTCAACAAGATCGACGCTGTCCCCAAAGCTGACCTCCTCCCTCTCATCGCACACTGGTCCTCACTCCACACCTTCGCCGACGTGATCCCCATCTCTGCCCGCAAGAAAGAGGGCCTGGAGCTTCTGCTCGACAAGACCGTCGCGCACCTCCAAGAGGGCCAGCGATACTTCCCCAAGCACCAGCTCACCGACCAGCCCGAGCGCTTCCTCGTCGCCGAGCTCATCCGCGAGAAGATCCTCCTCCTCACCGGCGAAGAGGTCCCCTACGCCACCGCCGTCGTCATCGAAAAGTACGAAGAGCCTGCCTCGCTGAAGAAGACCAGGGACGGCAAGCTCCCCGTCACGAAAATCTCCGCAGCCATCTTCTGCGAGCGCACCGGACAAAAGGCGATTCTGATTGGCAAAGGCGGCGAGATGCTCAAGCGCATCGGCACTGCCTCCCGCAAGGAGATCGAGTCCCTCCTCGGGACTCGCGTCTTCCTCGAGCTCTTCGTCAAAGTCCAGCAGGACTGGCGAAGCTCCCACACCTTCGTCGAAGACCTCGACTGGCGCCGCCAGCTCGAAGAAATCGCCGCCCGCCAGACGGACGAGAAGCAATAAGCTGGTACACTTTCATGCCTGCCCTTGATTTCCTGAACTGCATGCATCGCTGATTGAGCCAAAACCATCTTACCGGGCAGCACCACCCCGCAAGAGCGATTCAGGAGTACCCTGCATGCCCGTCTCCCAGGACGACATCTGCACGTCGCGCCTCGTGCTCATCGCCGTCACCCCCGAACTCATCAGATACGAACAAACCGACCAACGCCGCCTCGCAGAACAGATTCGCTCCACCATCCCCGAGAGCTGGCCGCCTCCCTACTGGGAGACCCACGTCTTCGACTACATGCTCTCCCAGTTCGAGCACTTTCCCGATCAGCTCGGCTGGCCGCGTTACATCGTCCTCAACCATCTCGACGGAACGCGCATCCTCGTCGGCAGCTGTGGAGCCCACTCGCATACCGACCCTCCCGTCGAGTGCGAGATCGGCTACTCCCTGCTCCCAGCCTTCGAAGGACAAGGCATCGCCACCGAAGCAATCAAAGCCTTGATCGAATTCCTTCGCCAGGACCCGCGCATCACCAGCATCACCGCCGATACCATTCCATCCCTGCCCGGCTCCATCCGCGTCATGGAAAAGTGCGGCCTCACCTTCGACGGTCCCGGGCACGAGACAGGAACCGTCCGCTACCGCCTGCGGCTTCTACCCTGAAGCCGCAGTGTCATTCGGAAGCGAAGCAGCAACCCTACTCCTTCACCGTCACACCCAGTGCCTTCATCTTCCGGTAAAGATGGCTCCGCTCCAGCCCAAGCCCTTCCGCCGCGCGGCTCACATTCCCGTGGACCTCATCCAGCTTCTTCAGAATAAAATCCCGCTCGTAAGCCTCACGAGCCTCGACCAGGCTTGAGAACTCCTCGGTCTTCGTGTTGATCTTTCCCGACTCCGTCAGCTTCGGCCCCCGATACACCAGCATCGGCAGGTGCTTGCGCTCGATGCGGTGCACCTTTGGGTTCAGAATCAACACCCGCTCCACCAGGTTGCGCAGTTCGCGAACATTGCCCGGCCAGTGGTATTGCCTGAGCGCACTCAGAGCGTCCTCTGTCATCTCCACATGCGGCCGCCCATACTGCTGGCCAAACTCCGCCAGAAACTCTTTCACCAACAGCGGAATGTCTTCCTTGCGATCGCGCAGCGGAGGAACGTAAAACGGAATCACATTCAGCCGGTAGAAGAGGTCTTCGCGAAAGTTCCCGCGCCCGATCTCCTCCTCCAGATCCTTGTTCGTAGCCGCGATCACCCGCACATCCACATGAATCGGATGGGTCGCGCCTACCGGAAGAATCCTCTGCTCATCCAGAGTGCGCAAGACCTTCGCCTGCGTCTTCAGGCTCATGTCACCCACTTCATCCAGAAACAAAGTCCCGCCATCGGCCCGCTCAAACGTCCCACGCTTCTCGTTAGGCGCATTGGCCCCGGAAGGCGCAGCCCCATGCCGGTACCCAAACAGCTCGCTCTCGATATAGTCCTCGGGAATCGCAGCGCAGTTCAACTCTACAAACGGCCGCTCCTTGCGCAGGCTCGCCGCATGCATCGCGCGCCCGATCAGCTCCTTGCCCGTCCCGCTCTCTCCGAAGATCAGCACGCGCCCGTTCGTCGGAGCCATCAGCTTGATCTGCTGCCTGAGCGCCTTCATCGCTACGCTCTGTCCCGTCACGGTTCCCTTAACCGCGAGCTGACGCATCAACTCCTGGTTGTCCTCGCGCATCTGCCGCGCCTTCATCGCGTTCTTCAGCACAATCAGCGTGCGATCGAGCGACAGCGGCTTCTCCAGAAAGTCATACGCGCCCAGCTTCGTCGCCCGCACCGCGGACTCAATCGTGCCGTGCCCGCTGATGATCACGACCTCGGGCGCATTCGCGGTATCCATCGCGCGAATCTCTCCCAGCGTCTCCAGTCCATCGCGGTCCGGCAGCCAGATATCCAGCAGAACGACGTCGTAAGCTGCATCGCGCACCAGTTCCAGCGCCTCAGTCGCCGTCGCGCTCGTGGTGACGATGTACCCTTCCTCGCGCAGAATCCCTTCCAGAGACTCGCGGATCTCCGCCTCGTCATCGACGATCAGTACATGATTCAAGCCACCCCTCCGCCATCACTCGCACTCATGCCCACCGCGCCCGCTTCCGAATCACTGTCCATCGCGCTCGCCGGGCGCAGCTCGATGATGAACTTCGCTCCTGCCGGAACATTCTTCTCCGCGCGAATCGTCCCCTGGTGCTCCTGAACGATCTTCGCCGCAATCGCCAGCCCCAGCCCGGTGCCTCGCTGCTTCGTCGAGAAGTACGGCAGAAACAGCCGCTCCTTCATTGCATCGGTCAGCCCCGAGCCTGTATCTGCAACCGTCAGCTCCACCATGCCATTGTCCAGCAGGGACGTCTCGATTCGCAGTTCACGTAGCAGGCTGTTCTGCATCGCCTCCGCGGCGTTGTCGATCAGGTTGCCAAGCGCGCGCTTCAGCGCCTCCGGATCGGCCATCACCAGCGGCAGGTTCGTCGCCATCTTCCGCACGATGCGAATGTTCTGAAGCCTGCCCGCGAACATCGCCAGCGAGTTCTCCGCAATCGTGTTCAAATCTGCGGGCCGCGGCCGTGCCGTCGGAAACTCCGCCAGCGCCGAGAACTGGTCCACCAACGCGCGCATCGTCTCCACCGACGAGCTGATCACCTCGCTGCAGCGCCGGATCACCACCGGCGAAGGCGACTCAATCTGATGAAATCCCAGGGTCTCGCTCAGCCGGTCGATATGCCGCCGAATCTGCTCCGCGCTCAACCCGATCGGCGTCAGCGGATTCTTGATCTCGTGCGCAACCCTGCGCGCCACTTCCTTCCACGCCGACTGTTTCTGAGCCCGCAGCAGCTCCGTCGCGTTCTCCAGCACAATCACGTATCCCCTGTGCTCGCGGCGCATGCCTTCGTTGCTCGCCGGAGTCTCAAGCAGCGCCACCGTCGCCAGCAGATTCAACGTCCCGCCAAAGCGGTCGCTGCCGCTCGTCATCTCGATCTCGCTCGAAGCCGAGCCCATCCTGTGACTGCGCCCGATCAGCCGGTCCAACACCTCGGCAAGCTCCACCGGGAACGCCACTTCCATCATCAGCCCCAGAAACGGCCGCTGCCCTCCCGGATCGAGCATCTCGCCCAGCGCGCGATTCGCCAGAATGATCCGCCGATTCTGGTCCAGCGTCGCCACGCCATTCGGAATCGTCTCCAGCATCGTCTCTAGCTCGCTCCGCCGGGCCTCCAGTGCCGTATTCGCCGCGCTCAACTGCACCGTTGACGCTTCCACCGCGCGCCGGCTCCCCTCAAGGTCCGCCGCCATGTGGTTGAAGCTGCGCACCAGCTCGCCCAGTTCCTCCGTCGCGCTCTCCTTCACGCGATGCCCATAGTCTCCCGCCGCAATCGCCTCCATTGCATCGGCCAGCGACTCCACCGGCTTCGTCACCTGCTTGGAGAGATGCAGCGCCAGCCAGCTGGTCGAAAACAGCGCCAGGCCCGTCATCATCAGCAGCAGGAGCATGTACAGATTTCTCAGCTGCCGCCGGCTGCGAAACAGCGTCCAGTAAGCGTCCGCCGCTTTGCGCAGATTGGTCATCGTCTCTGCCATGCCGCGCGGCATCGGCACGCCAACCACGACCGTAACCCCAGGCTTCGCTGTCGCCAGGCCCAGCGCATAATCTGTATCGCCCACGCTGAACACCGGTTCGTCCGAGCGTTGCGCCGTCGTCAGAATCGCAGCGTCAGTCGGCTCGCCCACCACTCGATTGTCATGGGCAGGTGCGGCCGCCCCTTCGCTGTCCTCGCCGGAGTTCGCCTCCGGCAGCCAGCTCTTCACCTGCGTCTTCGTGCCATCGCGCCGCGGCATCTGAAACGACGCCACCTCGCCGCGGTCCTGGTAGACCGCCGCGAATCCCCCCTGCAAAGTAATCTCATGCTGGCGCAGAACCGCCTCGATCCGGTTCCGGTCTTTCTGTGTCACCGGCCCGGCAGCGCCGCCGAAGTCCGGAAAACTCATCGCGATCGACTCGGCCTCTGCCCGCGCGTTCGCCGCCGTATAGCGGGAGAGCTCAAACGCCATCCGGTTGCTTGAGTCGCGCATCTCCGTCACCGGCTGCGAGAACCACCGGTCCACGGCGCGATTCATCAACAGGTAGCTGAAGGCGAACATAAACGCCAGCGGCAGCAGGCTCACCAGCACCGCTCCCCACAGCATCCTCGTCCGCAGCCGCGTCCCCATCACCCGGCTGCGCTGGTCCGCATACAGCTTCAGCACATTGCGGACCAGCAGAACCAGCACGGCTACAAACAGCAGAAACGCTACGACCGAAAGACCCGTGTAGACGAAGATCTCTCCCGTCGTATCCGGATCCAGAAACCGCTTATTGAAAGCGTTCAGCGTGGCGAGAGCGGCGAACACCACAAGCAGGCAAGTTCCCAACGCAATGCTCAGCAACTTCCGCCTGTTCTCGCTCGCTGCCATCTCCGCGCTCCTGGGCTAAACCAGCTCCGCCACGCTCTTCCACTCACGCTTCTGCGCCGCAGCCACAGCGCCGTAGGTCAGCACGCCGTCGTAGGTATTCACGCCCTCAGCGATCCCATTGTCTTCCTTGATCGCCGCCTTCGCGCCTACCTTCGCAATCTTCAGCACATACGGAAACGTAGCATTGGTCAGCGCCAGCGTCGAAGTATTCGGAACTGCCGCCGGCATGTTCGTCACGCAGTAGTGCACCACACCATCCACCTCGTACGACGGATTGCTGTGCGTCGTCGGATGCGCCGTCTCGATGCAACCGCCCTGGTCGATCGCCACGTCCACAATCACCGCGCCCTTCTTCATCTTCGAGACCATCGCCTTGGTCACGATCTTCGGAGCCGCAGCTCCCGGAATCAGCACACCGCCGATCACCAGGTCTGCATCCTTCACCGCGCGCTCGATGTTGTAGCTGTTCGAAGCCAGCGTAAACACACGCCCGTTGAAGATATCGTCCAGCTCGCGCAGACGGTTCAGGTTCAGGTCCACCAGCGTCACCTTCGCGCCCATTCCCAGCGCCATCTTCGCCGCATTGGTGCCCACAATCCCGCCGCCGATGATGCAAACATTCCCCGGAGGAACTCCCGGCACGCCGCCCAGCAGAACGCCCCGGCCGCCACGCTCCTTCTCCAGATATGCCGCACCCACCTGCACGCTCATACGCCCGGCGACCTCGCTCATCGGAGTCAGCAGAGGCAGCGCTCCAAACCGGTCGACCACCGTCTCATAGGCGATGCCGACGACCTTCTTCTTCAGCAGAGCATTCGTCAGCTCCGTCAGCGGAGCAAGGTGCAGGTACGTAAACAACACCAGGCCCTCGCGGAAGTACTTGTACTCCTCCTCGACCGGCTCCTTCACCTTCACGACCATCTCGGCCTTCGCCCAAACGTCATCCGCCGAGGCTACAATCTCCGCTCCGGCCGCCTGATACTCGTCATCCGGCATCGCCGAGAGCGCTCCGGCATTGTGCTCCACCAGAACCTTGTGGCCGGCCTCAACCAGCGCCTTGACTCCGGCTGGGGTTACGCCTACGCGGCTCTCGCGATCCTTTACTTCCTTCGGTACACCAATAATCATTTTTGATTACACTCCGCATCTGATTGTATCTACTTGCCGGACGTTCTTGTGGCACCCTCTCTGCGGGCCTCCGTTTCTCTCAGCTACCCAGACGTCAACCTGACCACTCAGGTTCCCCCTCGCACAATCGCAGGATTTTCTTGGCTCCACAATCCAAACGGTGCTAACCATAAGGTGGCCTTCCGTAAGCGGCTCATTGGGGCGGCCTCTGCCCTCAGGCCTTACAATAGCGGTAATACCTCGTTCATCAGGATTGATCCAGCCGAATGTCTTCCAACAACTTTCAGACGCGTTACTCCCGCATCCACAATATGCGGTCCCTATTCAGCCTTTTTTCGAGCGATCTTGCCATCGACCTCGGCACGGCCAACACCCTCGTCTTTGCCGCGGGCAAGGGCATCATCGTCAACGAGCCCTCCATCATCGCCGTCAACAAGGTCACCAACGAAGTTGAGGCCGTCGGCAAAGAGGCTAAGGAAATGCTCGGCCGGACCCCCGGCAACATCGTCGCCATCAAGCCCATGAAGGACGGCGTCATCGCCGACTTCCGCCACACCGAGAAGATGCTGAACTACTTCATCCAGAAGGCGCACAACCGCAAGATGATGGTGCACCCCCGCATCGTCATCGGCGTGCCCTCTGAGATCACCCAGGTAGAAAAGCGAGCCGTCATGGACTCCGCCTACCGCGCCAAGGCCTCCGAAGTTCACCTCGTTGAACAGGCCATGGTCGCCGCCATCGGCGCCGGCCTTCCCATCACCGAGCCCGGCGGAAACATGGTCGTTGACATCGGTGGAGGCACAACCGACATCGCCGTCATCTCGCTCGCCGGAATCGTCTACTCCCGCTCCGTCCGCATGGCCGGCAACCAGATGGACGAGGCCGTCATCACCTACCTCAAGCGCAAGTACAACCTCCTCATCGGCGAGCGCACCGGCGAGCAGATCAAGATGCAACTCGGCTCCGCCTACCCGCTCGACAAGCCGCTCTCGATGGAGGTCAAGGGCCGCAACCTCATCGAGGGCGTACCCAAGACCATCACTATCGACGACTCCGAGATCCGCGAAGCCCTCTCAGAGTGCATTGCCACAATCATCAACGCCATTCGAGTTGCCCTCGAGCGCACCCCGCCCGAGCTCTCCGCCGACATCTCCGACCGCGGTATCGTCCTCACCGGCGGCGGCGCCCTCATCAAGAACCTCGACCGCCGCATCCGCGAAGAAACCGGCCTGCCCGTCTCGATCGCCGACGACCCCCTGGCCTCCGTCGTCCTCGGAACCGGCAAAATGCTCTCCGACTTCAAACTCCTGCGCAAGATCTCCATCGACTAACCGGATACACGCTTAGACACAAAAGCCCACGCCCAACCAAGCGGCGTGGGCTTCGCTTTTCCGTCGTTACCTTCGCGCACTCTGCGTTCCCTTTGCGTCCTTCGCGTTCGCCTTTGCTTTTCTTGTTGTCATCCCGAATAGCCTGCCCCGAGCGAAGTCGAACGGGGGATCTGCTTTTGCTTTTTACTAACCCGCTGACTCGCAACCCGCTTCCCCCAGATTTCCACAGAAATCCTGTCAAGCCCCCAAACCACCCAACCCAATCAAAACAAACAACTTCCAAGTGGCAGAGTAGTTCCCATCAACCCGCTAAAATAGAAACAGACAGGAAACAGAAAGCCCCGGCCAAATCCGGGGCTCTCTCATTCAATCCAACAACCCGCTTATTTGTAATACTTTACCCATAAGGCATTTGAATTGAATACTTTACAGGGGAAGTCCACGCATAAAGTGCTTGCAATGAATTCTTTACGCAATTCCACACCAGTGGAGGGGACAGCAGTTTAGTACGATGGAAACTTATGCCCACAATCGCCTATCTCGAGTGCTCTCGCTGCCACCACCACGTCTCGGCTGACACCCCGCAGACGCTCTGCCCCGTCTGCGCCGGCTCCCTCTACGTCCACTACGACATGGACCAGCTCAAAAAGACCGCAAAGCGCGACGACATAGCCGCCAGGGCCGCCGCCAGCCCGGCGAGCCTCGGCATGTGGCGCTACTCGAGCGTCCTGCCCAGCGGTGCGCCTGACAATCCGGTCGCCCCGGTCACGCTCGGCGAAGGCTGGACGCCCATGCTCAAGAGCAAGCGTTACTCCAGCCTCTACATTAAGGAAGAAGGAGCCAACCCGACCGGAACCTTCAAGGCCCGCGGCCTCGGCCTCGCCGTCACCATGGCGAAGCACTACGGCCTCAAGCACCTCGCCGTCCCCTCGGCGGGCAACGCCGCCGGAGCCCTCGCCGCCTATGCCGCAGCCGCCGGAATCGCGGCCCACATCTTCATGCCCCAGGACGTTCCCTTCGCCAACTACGTCGAAGGCATCGCCTACGGAGCCGACGTCACCATGGTCGACGGCCTCATCAGCGACTGCGCCCGTATCGTAGGCGAGCGGATCAAGGCCCAGAAGGAAGCGGGCACACCCGCCAGCGAAACCTGGTTCGACATCTCGACCCTCAAAGAGCCCTTCCGCGTCGAGGGCAAGAAAACCATGGGCTACGAGCTAGTCGAACAGCTCGGCTGGACCTACCCCGACGCCGTCTTCTACCCCACCGGCGGAGGCGTAGGCCTCATCGGCATGTGGAAGGCCTTCGAAGAGATGGAAGCCCTCGGCTGGGTCTCTGGCAAACGTCCAAAGATGTACGCCCTCCAAGCCTCCGGCTGCGCTCCCGTCGTCAAAGCCTTCGACGAACACAAGCCCGCCAGCGAGTTCTTCCAGAACGCCGCCACCTTCGCCGCCGGACTCCGCGTCCCCAAGCCCTACGGCGACTACATCATCCTCGACATCCTCGCCCAGTCCGGCGGCAAAGCCATCGCCACCGACGACGAGAAGATACTTGCCAGCATCCTCGACTGGGCGAAACACGAAGGCATCTTCCTTTCACCCGAAGGAGCCGCCGCCACCGCCGCCTACGACCAGCTCCTCGCCTCAGGCGAGCTCAAGCCAACCGACAAGGTCGTCCTCTTCAACACCGGAGCCGGCCTAAAGTACACCGACATGACCGCCGAGGCCATGCACCTCCGCCGACCAGGAACCCTGCCCACAAGCCTCCCCGTAGGAGGAATCATCACGCCGCAGTGACTACAGAATTACTACTAATGGGATGGTCCGCCGCCTTTACCGGGCCAGCAGCTGCGGTATAAGAGGCGCATGGAGAACAGGTCCTCAGGTGGCGGCGTTTCATCTCATTGAGCCGTCATCGAAGGTGGAATTCAACGCCTTTCGCGCACCACCGTGACAGTAGTTTGGGTAAGATACATTGGATGATCAAGGCAATGAAAACACTACCCAACGTTGGACTGCTGTTTGTATTGACCGCAAACGTAGTGTTTTCTCAACAGAGAAGTGCACCGCCAAAGGTCTATGTTAGTAAGGGGGCATGTCCGTTTGAGTGTTGCGTATATCGAAATTGGACGGCCCTGCGACCTCTGAGTTTACTGGATCAGCCAGGAGGGCGTTCTATTGCTCGGATCGGCGATGGAGAACAAGTCTCAGCTATTACTGGAGAAGTCCATACAAAGCCTCTGCGCTTTCAACTTACGGAAAATGGTCCGTACGCTGATAGTGTTCCCGGTAAGCGTCAGATGATTCCTGCAGGTTCTATCGTGTATCTCTTGCATCCGGTCGGAGAGGGATATTGGCTGGTATGGTTTAAGGGAAAAGCCATCGAAATTGATCCCGCTTATGGTGGACCACCCCCTTCGTATCAATGGTGGGCAAAGGTCAAGACGTGCACCGGCCAGATTGGTTGGGTGCTGATGTCAGCCGAGGATTTGGCCTTTAATAATGTCGACGCATGTAGCTGAATGACTCAGTCCCCCAATTTTTCTGGGGATCTTCGTCATTCAGATCAGAGACGAATAGGACTGACGTCCAGACCCGTGAAACGAGTTTCGTAACAGTCTCGTCCGTCCCGCAAAAAGGTCTAAAATCGCTCCCCACAGGAGGGGCCTCTTATGAAAACCGTAGGAACGGTTGAAAGCCTGTGGCGTTACCCTGTCAAGAGCATGCGCGGCCAACAGCTGGAGAGCGCCTTTGCGGGCTTCTCCGGCATCTACGGCGATCGCATCTACGCCTTCCACGACGATGGAGCCCCCGCAGGATTTCCCTATCTCACCGGCCGCGAACGGGAACACATGCTCCTCTTCCAGCCTCGGTTTCGCAACCCCGACCGGGCGACGAAGCCCGAAAATCAAAACGAGGCAGAGGCACTCGCCCCCGGCGTCACTCCCGTCTATGCCAGCCCGGACGATCTCACTGTGGATGTCCAGACACCCGATGGGACCACCATCGCCATCGATGACCCAGCTCTCCTTCATCTGTTGAGCAAGGGCCTCCGCGAACGCCATCACCTTCGCCTCATGCGCTCGGACCGCTCCCTCACCGACTGCCGCCCGCTCTCGCTCTTCTCCCTCCAAACCGTCGAGCGGCTTGGCGATGAGCTGGGCATTCCGCTCGACAAGCGCCGCTTCCGCGCCAATCTCTACCTCGACCTCGGCAGCAGCGAAGGCTTCACCGAAGATCAGTTCGTCGGCCACACCCTCAGCATCGGCGACAAGGTCATGCTCGCTATCGTGGACCGGGACCCACGCTGCAAGATGATCACCCTCGACCCCGACACCGTCGAGCCCAACCCGGAGGTTATGAAACGGGTCGCTCGAGAGCACGAGGGGAAGGCCGGAATCTACGCCGCGGTTCTGGTTGAGGGCACGATTCGCCCCGGCGACGAGATCCGTCTCGTCAACTGAAATCGAACTTTTCGGCAGGATAAGACCCCCAGCTCTCCAATCACCGCAACCCAACGCGAGAGGCCGAAATTTGCGCCCGCCCAAATTTTCACAGGAAAAAGCCTCAGAAACCTCAGCAAATCTCGCTGTCAAGTCCCCAAAGGGCCTATCTGAATCAAAAAGAAAGGCTTATAGAGTGCCGATTTACCCCACTCGATCCGATAGAATAAGAACATCAATCGAAGGCAGAAGCCCCGGACTCCGGGGCTTTCTTTTTGTGACTTCCACAAGCCTGGGCACATCGAAGTACCAGGCTAAGTTTTCTGTTTCGAATACTTTGCGCAAAAGGTAGGGGGGGAGGTACCGCAGCCATGACCGTCCGCCAGCAAATCCGGCCCGTCCTCACCCTAGCCCTTCCCCTCATCGCAGCCGAGCTGGGCTGGATGTCCATGGGCATCGTCGACACCGTCATGGTTGGGCACATGCAGAACCCCGCGCTCTCCATCTCGGCTGCTGCGCTCGGACAGGTCCTCTACAACACGCTCGCCTTCGGCATCGCCGGAGTCCTGCTTAGCCTTGACACCTACCTCTCGCAGTCACACGGAGCGGGCCGCTACGACGAGGCCAACCGCTGGCTTTATCACGGCCTCATCCTCGCCGCCGTGCTCGCCGCCGTGTTGTACAGCATCATCGCCGCCGCGCCGCTATTCATGACGCGCCTGCCGATCGACGCGCGGGTACTCACCGGGGCGAAGGCCTTCCTGCGCTCCCTCAACTGGGGAACGCCAACGCTCTTCCTCTACTTCACCCTGCGGCGCTACCTGCAGGCCTTCAACCACGTTCGCCCGATCGCTGCTGCGCTCATCACCGCGAACCTCTGCAACGTCGTCGGCAACTGGCTCCTCATCTACGGCCACTCCTGGGGACCAATCCACATCCCCGCGCTCGGCGTCACGGGCGCGGGCCTCGCAACTTCCATCTCGCGCGTCTACCTTGCGCTTTTCCTTGTCGTTGCGATCTGGCGCGTTGAGCACAGCCACAACTATGGACTTCGCTCCATGTTGCGCCACATCGAGAGCTCGCGCCTCAGCCGCCTCGCGTTCCTCGGAGCGCCCGCCGGAGCCCAAATCTTCGTCGAGATCTCCATCTTCGGCCTGGTGACGTATCTCATCGGAACCATGGGACCGCTGCCGCTCGCCGGTCACGAGATCGCGCTCAACTGCGCCAGCTTCACCTTCATGGTCCCCTTCGCCATCTCGGCTGCAGCGGCTGTTCGTGTCGGCCAGGCTATCGGCCGCCAGACACCGGACGAAGCCGCAGCAGCGGGCTGGGCCGCGATCCTACTGGGCGCCTCGTGCATGGCCACGTTCTCCGCGGTGCTCTTCCTCGTGCCGCACACCATCGCCCGTGCCTTTACGCCGGACCAGTCAGTCATCGCCGCAGCCGTTCCGCTGCTGCTCGTCGCCGCCGCCTTCCAGTTTTTCGACGGCCTGCAGATCACTGCCACCGGAGCGCTGCGCGGCGCGGGCAACACACACGCCGGACTCATCGTCCAGATCATCGGCTACTGGCTCATCGGCCTGCCCGTGGGATACATCCTCGGCTTCCGCTCCCACCACGGAGCCGTCGGACTATGGCTTGGCCTCTGCGCCGGGCTGATCGTCGCAGGCACAGCCCTCACGACAATCTGGAGCCGCACAACAAAGTCTCTCGCGTCGAAGAGCCTCGTCGCTTAGTTCAGGTGACAGGAAGCTGCTCGCGTACCTTGGTCTTCGAGCGCGTCGTGAGCGTAATGGCCGCGGCAAGAATGAGCGCGCCGCCAACCCGGGCCGTCGGGCCGAGGTGCTCGCCGAGCACTAAGACGCCAAGCAGGCTGCCGATCAGCGGCTCCATGTTGAGCAACACTCCGGCCTGCGACGCAGGAACGCGTGTCATTCCCCAGTTCCACAGCAGCGTCGTCGTGGCAGTGCAGAGAATGCCGCTCGCCGCAAGCGCCAGCCACGCCTTGTGCGAGACGTGTTCAACTGGAGGCATTCCGTAGCGCACAGGAACCCAGACCACCAGCATCAATGTTCCGAGCAGAATGCCATACGCCGTAACGACGACAGGGGAGTGACGCTCCATGAGCTGCTTGTTGAAGAGGATCCAGAAAAGTGCGATCGCGAGCGAAAAAACAATAAGCAGATCGCCCTTGAGCGTGGCCTGCCCCGCTCCTGCGAGGTGCGTGCCGCCAAGCGCGATCATCGCCGCGCCAGTCGTTGAAGCCGCCAGCGCGAGCCAGCCAGTCGTATCCATCCGCTCATGCGCGAACAGTGTTGCGCCGACGGCGAGGATGACCGGCATCGTGCCGACCATCAACGCCGCGTGACTGACCGTAGTCAGCGAAAGGCCGTAGAACTGGAAGAGAAACTGCAGCGGCACACCGAGAAACGACGCCGCCGCCAGCACTCCCCACTCGCGCCGGTTGAGTCCCGGCCGATGCGTCACCAGGAGCGGTACGAGCACGATCATGGCGAAGAGAAAACGGTAGAGGACCATGTGGGCGAAGCTCATCTCGGCGAGCGCGATCTTGCCGAAGAAGAAGCCGCACCCCCACAGCGAGCTTGCCAGCGCGCAAGCGGCAAAGCCAAGAGCACGCTGGTTCGAATGGGCAGCCATACTTCCACTGTCGCACAAAACATCGAGGGCGCAGCCAGCGCCGCGCCCTCGATGTTGATTCACAACGTTTTTGTTACCAGACGCGGCAGCTGTTGACCGGCACCATCGGCGATCCCTTCTTGCATCCGAAGGCGTCAGCGAAGCCCGGCTGGTTGACGATCGCTCCGGTGACGCGGAAGTGATCGGGCGAGTGCGGATCGGTGAGGACCTGTTCGCGGATGATCGCATCGCGCGAGTTCTCGCAGTAGTTCTGCGCGAAGCCGATGTAGAAGCGCTGCGGCGCGGTGTAGCCGTTGACCTTGGCCTTAAGATCGACGTTGTTGATCTTCGCGCGTTCAAGGTAAGCGAGGTACGCGAGGACGAGGCCGCCGTTGTCGGCAGTGTTCTCGCCGAGCGTCAACTTGCCGTTGACCTTGACGTCATCAACTGCAGTAAACGAACCATATTCGTTGACGAGGCAGTCGGTGCGGGCCTCGAACTTCTTGGCGTCCTCGGGAGTCCACCAGTCGCTCAGGTTGCCCTTGCCGTCGAACTTGCGGCCCTCGTCGTCGAAGCCGTGCGTGAGCTCATGGCCGATGACCGCGCCGATGTGCCCGTAGTTCACGGCGTCATCCTGCTTGGGGTCGTAGAAGGCCGGCTGCAGGATTCCCGCCGGGAAGTTGATGTCGTTCATGCTCGGGTCGTAGTAGGCGTTGACCGTCGGCGGAGTCATGCCCCATTCGTTGTGATCGACGGGCTTGCCGATCTTGGCGAGCTGGCGATCGTTCTCAAAGGCATTACCGCGGAACTTGTTGCCAAGCGCGTCGTCGGGCTTGACCTCAAGCTTCGTGTAGTCGCGCCACTTGTCGGGATAGCCGATCTTGTTGGCCACCAGATGCAGCTTCTCTTTGGCGCGGACGCGCGTCGCTGGAGACATCCAGTCGAGCTGGTCGATGTCGCGGTCCATGGCGTTCTCGATGTCGTAGACCATCTGGAGCGTCTTGGCCTTGCTGTCGCCCGCGAAGTACTGCGCAACGTAGACCTGACCGAGAGCCTCTCCAAGCGCGCCGTTGACCGCATTCGAGCAACGCTTCCAGCGCGGGCTCTGCTCGGGCTGGCCGTTGAGCTTGCGACCGTAGAAGTCGAAGTTCTCGTCGTCGAAGCGCTTGGGCAGGCGGTTCGCGGCAGCCGAGAGCAGATGGTAGCGCATGTAGGCCTTAATCGTCGTGATATCGGACTCATGAACAGACTGCATCATCGCAGCCAAAAATTCCGGATTGGCGTTGTTCAGCTCCGAGACACGTGCAGAGCCGACAGCGTCCAGAAAAGGATTGAAGGCATCGGCAGGAATCGTGTTCTCGAGGACCTCGATGGTCTGGAGGTGATAAACCTTCTCAGGATCGCGGCGCTCGGTGACAGGCATGGAGGCCTTTGCGAGTTTCGTCTCGAAGACCATGATGGCGTTCGCGTCCGTGGTTGCCTGCTCGGGCGTGCTACCGGCCAGAGTGAGCATCTTCGCAACGTGTTCGACGTACTGCTTGCGAAGCGTCTCGTCCTTGGCTCCCGTCCTGAGGTAGTAGTCGCGCTCGGGAAGCCCCAGCCCACCCTGATCGATGAAGGCTATCTGCTTGCTGGCGTCCTTGTAATCCTGCTGTTCGCCGAAGCCGAAGAAGACATCGACGCCATTCCGCTGCAGCCTGCCGATGAGCGACGGAAGCTCGGACAGATCCTCGACGGCCTTGATCTCGTCGAGCATCGGCTGGAGAGGCGCAAGGCCTTTGGCTTCAATGGCGTCCGTGTCCATGCAGCTCTTGTAGTAGTCGCCGATCTTCTGCTCATTGGGCGTACGCGCGGAGCCGCCGGTCGCCGCTTTGGCGAGAATACTGTTGAGGGACTGCGTATTGACGTTGAACAGGGCGTAGAACTCGTCGACCGCAGGCTGGTCAGCAGGAATGGGATGGTTGCTCGCAAACTTACCGCAGGCGAACTTGTAGAAGTCGTTGCAGGGATTGACGGAAGTGTCGATGGATGTGGAGTCGAATCCTGGGATGGGCTTGTAAACCTCAACGGGCTTGGTAATTGCGGCCGGGGCTGGGTGGTTTTGCTGGGCGAGCCCCGCGCCTGTCGCGGCCGACGCAATTGCAATCCCTGCCCCGAGACGGAGCCACATGCGCGTACCCATCCAATTTTGTCCGTTCCTCATGCCTCTCCTCCAGGGGGATCAGAGATCCCTCAGTCTTTGTATCATTGGCCACCCAAACCGATAAATACGCTTTTTCAGCCCGCTGCCACTATTGGCGAGCAGTCCGCGTCTATGAAACAGTATTGATACCTGCCTCAGGAGAGTTGGTACGCGTCCTGCGTCGCGATGGTTCCCATGACCGCTCACGCCCGTCTCCGGCTCATTTGCATGCTCGGCCTCGCTCTGCTCGCGGTGCCTGCGATGCCGGGGTCCGGGCCGCGGGGACCACAGCAAGCCATCCGCATTCCGCTGGAACCTCTCGGATACGAGGCGCTTTCGAAGCAGTTTCTGCTGGCCGGAAGCTCAATGCTGACCGTGCACTTCGTTGACGACCGTCATCTCCTGCTGACGTACAACGCGAAACGGCTGCTGAAGCGCCTGTCTGACTGTCCACCGGACGATCAGGACCGAACCATTGTTGCACTGCTGCTGGAACTGCCAAGTGGCAAGGTCCTGGCGCGGACAGAGTGGCGCGTCCACGACCGCGAGCAGTATCTGTGGAACCTGGGACATGGACGCTTTCTTCTCCGCGTGCGGAATACGGTGAGCTCCTTCGCTCCGCTGGCGAACCTGGCGTCGGGACATCCGTTTGCTGAGCGGCCTCTGGTGACGACTCGACGCCGCGTTGAAGCGATCCTGTTTTCACCGGACTCGGACCTGATGATCGTCGAATCCAGACAGCCCAAGACTGACGCTCTTCCTGACCCGGGCGTGCCGGACGTGGCTGTGGTGCGCAAGCCCGAGCCAGATCCGGTTCAGGTCGATTTCTTCCGCGTCGCGCTGCCTCAGAGTCCAGGCGATGAGGTGCGTCTGCAGCGCGCCGGACAGATCTTTGCGCGGGGTATAGGCAGAGTGCCGGCGAACTCCTCCGGGTATGTCGCGATTCTCGACCAGGGACGCCAGCACTGGGCCTTCGACTTCAGATTATTTACCGGCAAAGTGAAAGAGCTGGCAGGTTTCGATTCAAACTGCAGGCCATTTCCGGTTCTGGTGAGCCGCAGCGAGTTCGTCGCCTTCGGCTGCCACAATGGGCACACGAAGCAGGTCATCGGCGCCTTCAATCTGCGCGGAGAGGAGATGTGGCAGCAGAACATCTCGGAAGCCTTTATTGCGCCGACCTTCGACTTCGCTTCGGTGGGTGGACGGTTTGCGATGAGCCGGCTGGCTGTGCGCGACTCAGCGTTTGCGATGGATGACTCGCTCTTGCCGGAGCTCGTCGGGCCGCAGACTGTCGTGGTCTATCAGACCGATAGCGGCAAGCAGATTCTTCGCGTGGACAGCTCACCGATTGAACGGGCCGGACAGAACTTCGCGCTTTCGCCGGACGGGATGAGCCTCGCGGTCATCCGAAACGAGGCCATTGAGGTTTACCCTCTTCCTCCGCTGACCGGTCAAGAGCAGAAGGCGGTCGAACTGGCGGTAAAGTCGGCTCCGGAGGCGAACGACGCAGCGGTGCAGTTCGGGGCTACCTCGGACGCACCCGAATCGCAGGCGACGCTGAGCCGAACCGCGGACTCTGCGGCGACGAGCGCCTCGCCCGGAAGCACTGTGAATGGTGACAGCCAGGCCGCGGCGGCTCCGCTTGTCGATGCCGCGACCACTGCCGCGGGTACAGCAAACTCTGCAGCCAGCACGAACACGGCGACCACGACAAGCGCAGCAGGCGAAACCGCGTCTGCTGCGCCCGACGCCACGTCTTCTGCAGTTCCGGCTTCCCCCGAGATCAAGCCTGACGAGCAGAGTGCGCCACGGAAGCCGCCTACCCTCTATACGTTACCGGGAGACAAGCCCGAAGACTCACCGCAGCGGCAAAAATAGCAAAAATAGAAGAGGGCCGGCTCCCGATGTCTCGGTGAGCGGCCCTCTTCTTGATCTCGTCTTTCTACAGCTTGAGGACTTAGGCAGCCTTCTTCGCGGACGCCGCCTTGACGCGGGCGTTCAGGCGGCTCTTGTAGCGGCTCGCTGTGTTCTTGTGGATCACGCCCTTCTGGACGCTCTTGTCGAGCACCGAGACGGTCTCGCGATAGGCCTGCGTGAGGTTCTGGGCGTCGCCCTTCGCGATGGCCTCACGCAGCGAGCGGAGGGTGCCACGGAGCTTGCTCTTGTTGGCGCGGTTTACCGCGGTCTTGGACTCTGTCTGACGTGCGCGCTTCAACGAAGAAACATGATTTGCCATTCTGAACTCTTTCTCTCACCCGTGGTTTTCGGGGAATTCGGGATGCAGACCGGAGGCTGGCCAGAAACACAGCCCTGCCCATCCCCTGCAATCCCTTAAGTTTACGGAAGGTGGGGCATAAAATCAACCGCCCTGGGGTGAAAAACGAGCTCGGTGCGCCTGGCTTGGCCGAACCTACGGTGTATTTCCTCTGATTCATTCGGAGCTTGACGTGGGCGATGTGTCGTTCTACTCTTTGCCCATCTTCGGCACACGATTGGCAACTTTCGCCATCCCGGTCGCAGGCTCTCAGGAAGCATTGGGGGCTTCCCGCGCTACCTGCCCGACTACTTCCCCCGCAACTATTGCCCACAGCCATGTATCCAATGGAGTAGACCTTAACCGCGTTTTCCCTGACGGAGGTCAGCTACACACTTGATCAGACAAGCCATTGAAATCACCCCCGGTATCGAGCCGCTTTACGGCACCCACGACGAAAACCTCCGTCTGATGGAAGATGGCCTGCATGTGACCATCGACCTTCGATCTGACGCCATCCATGTGACAGGCAACGCCGACAGCGTTGCGAGGGTGGAGCGTGTCTTCGCCGACTTCGACGCATTGCGCAGGAGCGGCGTAAATCTGCACAATGGCGAACTCCACGGAATGCTCAAGGTGGTCGTCGCCGATCCGTCGGTGACGCTGCGCTCGCTGGTGGACTCAGGCAAGCAGCGTTCGTCCGGCGTGAAGCGGATGGTGCAGCCGCGGTCTCCGAACCAGCGGAAGTATGTCGAAGCCATCGAGCAGAACGATATGACCTTCGGGCTGGGCCCAGCCGGTACCGGAAAGACGTATCTTGCTGTAGCGATGGCGGTTTCGGCGCTGATGGCCAAGCGGGTCAGCCGCATCATTCTCGTCCGTCCAGCGGTTGAGGCGGGCGAGCGGCTGGGCTTTCTCCCGGGCTCGCTGCAGGAGAAGGTCGATCCCTACCTGCGGCCGCTGTACGACGCGCTGTACGATCTGGTGGACCCGCCAAAGGTGGACAAGATGCTGGAGTCCAGCGTGATCGAGGTGGCTCCGCTGGCGTTCATGCGCGGGCGGACGCTGAACGACGCCTTCATCATCATGGACGAGGCGCAGAACACGACCAGCGAGCAGATGAAGATGTTCCTTACCAGAATGGGCAACAACTCCAAGGCCGTGATTACAGGCGACCTGACGCAGATCGATCTTCCGAATCCGAAGAGGTCGGGCCTGCTGGACGCGCTGCATGTTCTCGATGGCGTCGAGGGCATCCGCTTCTGCCACTTCGAGGACACCGACGTCGTCAGGCACCACCTTGTGCAGCGGATTGTGCGCGCCTATGACAGCTACGGGCGGGCACAGCAGGAACTCCCGCTCTCGATGGGCGAGCCGGCCATGCCGGAGCCGCCGATGACTGCGACGAGCAAGACCAAGCCTGTCGCCAAGCCGCAGTAAGGTAACATCGTGGCAGAGGGAGCCTGCGGTTCCCTCTGCCGATCTTCTGCAAGCGATGATTACCATCGAGCCTCCAAGTACACTCTCCAACTCCGCGGTGGCGGCACTCTCCAGGGCCGGCCTGACGCGGTTTCTCAATCGCGCGCGGGGCGCGGTGGAACTTGCCGGCGACGTAGAGGTGCTGCTGACCTCGGATGCTGAACTGAAGAGGTTGAACCGCGCTTTCAGGGGAAAGAACAAACCCACCGATGTGCTCAGTTTTCCCTCACCGGAGGAGATTGCCGGCGAACATGCAGGCGATCTCGCGATCTCGCTTGAGACCGCGGAGCGGCAGGCGGCGAGCTTCGGACATACGCTGCGCGATGAGGTCCGCGTGCTGATGCTGCATGGCTTGTTGCACCTCTCAGGCATGGACCACGAGACCGATCACGGCGAGATGGCCGCGCGCGAGGCGGAGTTGCGGCGCGAGCTTCGGCTTCCGGTGACGCTGATCGAGCGCGTGAGCAGACCGCGCGACAGGCGGCGGCGATGACATACGGCTACAACGCGCTGATTACGCTGCTGCTGGCGATTCTAGCGCTGGCGGCGTATGTGGACCGCATCTACTCGGAGATGGGCAAGTTTCTTGCCCGCGAGTACCAGGACAACGTGGACTCGTGGGAGGAACTGGTGGAGCCTCGGCTGCGGCTTGGCCGCGAGTCGATTGCGCTGTCGGCCTCGGTGCTGCGGCAGCTTACGCTGGCGGCGATTGCGCTGCTGTGGGGCGTGAGGCTCTTTTACGGGCCTCCGTTCCCCGCGCATGCTCCGGGCTGGGGCGAGATTGTGCGCGCAGTGATTGAGCTGATCCTGCTGCTTCTGGCCTTCGACCGGCTGGTTCCGCAGATTCTTTTTGCAAGAACGCGCGGTCGATGGGTTGTGCGTATCCGGCTGCTGCTGCTGGTGCTGTACTACCTGATTCTGCCGGTGACGCTGCTGCTGGGACTGCTGCTTTCGATTGCGGCGCTGGCCGAGCCGGAGGACGTCGCGGTTGAGGAGCATCCTTCGGAGGCGATGGAAGCTCTGCTCGAGGCGGGGCAGGAGGAGGGCATCCTCGAGGCTTCGGACCGCGCGCTGGTGCGGTCGGTGGTCGAGTTCGGCGACAAGGTAGTGCGCGAGGTGATGACGCCGCGACCGGAGATCTTTGCCGTGCCCGGGACGCTGACGCTGCGCGAGTTTACGGCGGAGATCAACGAGCATGCGTTTTCGCGCGTTCCCGTGTTTGACGGGACGCTGGACCATGTGACCGGCATCGCCTTTGCCCATGACCTGCTGAAGGTGCTGGACATCGAGGCAGGGACGCGAACGGTGGCGCAGATGCAGCGGCCTGTGGCGTTCGTGCCGGAGACGAAGAAGGTTGCCGAGCTGCTGCGCGAGATGCAGCGCGAGAAGCAGCACATGCGGATGGTGATCGACGAGTACGGCGGCGTGGCCGGGCTGGTGACTATCGAAGATCTGCTGGAGGCCATTGTTGGCGATATCGCCGACGAGCACGACGAGCAGGGAGAAGATGAGGCCCCTGTGCGCGAGGCAGACGGCGCGTATGCGGTTTCGGGTGGCTTCGAGGTCTCGCGGCTGCGGGAGCTGTTCGCCGACCAGATGGGTGAGCCGACGCGGCCGGTTGAGGACATCGAGCCAACCGACGGCGATGAGGAGACGCCCCACGAGGAGGAGGTCAATCCTGCCCGGCTCGCTGACGAGTATGAGTCGACGACGGTGGGCGGACTGGTCTCAGAACTCGCCGGACATATTCCCCTGCCCGGCGAGGTGGTAGAGAAAGACGGGGTGCGCCTGGAGGTTCTGGCTTCGACCGACCGCCGGATCGACCGGGTGAGGGTCAGCCTGACCGGGCATGTCTCCGAGCCCTGAGGGATCCCCCCCGGGGGTATTTTTGTAAATCGCTTGTCTTCAATGTCTTATCGAAACCTCTCCTCGTAAAATATTCCATTCAAAGGACTTAAAGGTCAAAATATTCAAAACAAACGGGTTGCGGGGGTAAATGAAAAAGCCCCGGAGGTTTCCGGGGCTTGCTGCTTTCCTGTCTGTTTTTATTTTAGCGGATTGGTGGAAACTACTCTGCCACTTGGAAGTGGCTTGTTTTTAGTGGGTTGAGTGATTTAGGGGCTTGACAGGATTTTCTGTGGAAATCATGGGGGGAGTCAGCGAAAGCGGATTCCTCCCCATTTTCGATTTGCTCAGGGCCTGCTACTGCGCTGCGGAATGGCAACAACGCAACTGCAAACGCAGAGTTCGCAAAGGTAACGCTAAGGCCGCAAAGACAATTTGAGGCGGTCTGCTGCTCCGTCATCCAGATGACGTCTGTGGCGAGGGATGCATCCTGCGAAACCCAGGTCTCAAAATCGAGACTTGGGGCACCCGTCCGTGGCTGCAAACGCAAAGGAAGGCAGTAGTGGATTCGTGTCCGGTTCGGGCGGAAGTGGCGGAAGAGGCGGCTGCGCTGGTGAGAGGATAGGGAGGATGAGGGATTGACGGATGCGGATGCTGGCCCTGGACATGGATGGGACGCTGCTGGGACTCGATGGGCAGGTGAGTCGGCGGAACCTGGCGGCTTTAGAGGCGGCTGAACGGGCTGGCGTGGAGGTCGTGATCGCGACCGGGCGGCGGCACAGCTATGCGATGAGGGTGCTGCGCGGGCTGGGGTTGAATGAGGAGAATGCGCTGATCAGCTCAAATGGGGCGGTGACCCGGACACTGGGGGCGAAGCTGCTGGAGCGGACTCTGTTGCCGGGGCCGACGGCGGAGTGGCTTTGCGGGCATTTGGGGGAGTACAGGAGATCGCTTCTGCTGACCTTCGACCGCGTGATGCCGGATGGCGACGATGCGCGCGGGGCCCTGGTGGTGGAGGAGATGGAGGAGCTGAACGGGAGCATCGCGCGATGGATGGCGGCCAATGCACAGTACATCGAGAAGGTGGTTCCGATCGAGCGGGCGATCGAGAGCGGCGGGCTGATCCAGATGATGCTGACGGGGCCGGTGGAGAAGATGCGGCAGGCGGAGGCGCGGCTGCTGGAGAGTCCGAAGGTTTCGGCGGTGGGGCTTACTCCGCTGCGCAAGGACGAGGTTCGTGACGAGCAGCGAGCGGAGGAGACTACGGAGCGGATGCAGGCGGTTCCACAGGCGGCGGAGAACGCAGAGGCAGCGCTGCACCGGACGGAGTACCCCGAGAGGGACCTGAGCATTGTGGATATTCTGCCGGCGGGTTGCAGCAAGGGGCTGGCGCTGCTGCAGCTGGCGGCCGACCGCGGAGTGAAGCCCGAGGAGATTGTGGCGGTGGGGGACAACTGGAACGACATCTCGATGCTGGAGGCGGCGGGGCACGCGGTGCTGATGGCGAACGCTCCTGAAGACCTGAAGTCGATTGCGGAAGGGCGCGGGTGGATGATCGGGCGGCGGAATGATCAGGATGGGGTGGCGGAGGTAGTGGCGATGGTGCTGGATGGGGCTTTGCGCGGGGTTTGAGGGTTCTGGCCCGGAAGGGGTTTGGGTAGAGAAGCGGGTTTCTCCGAAATGACGAGTCTTTGGCTCGGGAACCTTGGTGGGGATCGGTTGGCTAAGGGAGATTGTGCCCGAACGTCCTGCGCTCCTTGCTGGTGCCGATGGGGGATAACGAGCACGGTGGGCCGATGGTAGGCTTTTAGGGGATGATGCACTTTGCAGTTCGGCGAGGATTGGCAGTAGTGGGCGTGCTGGCGGCGATGGGTTTGCCGGCGCGCGCGGCCGAACATGTGACTCTAAAGAACGGGTTTGAGATGGACTGCTCGCGGCGTGAGGTAGTGGGGGACCGCGTGCGGCTTTATCTGGCGGATTCGTCCCAGGGGAGCGAGGCGGGTTATCTGGAAGTGGCTTCGGACGCGGTGGTGCGGGTGGAGACGGTTCCCGATGCTCTACTGGTCGCAGCTCCTGCGTCTAAGACGGCTGTTGCTGCTCCTGTCGCTGCGCTTACGAAGGCCGAGATGCACGAGATGCTGGGGCTCGCGGGTGACGCACACAACATCGACGAAGACTTGCTGGCCAGCGTTGTGCGGGCGGAGAGCGGCGGGCAGGTGCGTGCGGTTTCGCGTGCCGGGGCCCGGGGGCTGATGCAGTTGATGCCGGGAACTGCGGGTGAGATGGGAGTGAAGGACGCCTTTCGCCCGGAGGAGAATATTGCGGGCGGAACGGCGTATCTGGATGAGCTGCTGACGCGGTATCACGACAATGTCGCCCTGGCGCTGGCGGCGTATAACGCGGGGTCGGCAGCGGTGGACCGGTATCATGGCGTGCCTCCGTACCGCGAGACGCGAGCGTATGTGGCGCGGGTGATTCGCGAGTTCAACCGGCGGAAACAGGCAGCGCGCGGGACCGTGATCGCACAGGCGAAGTGAGCGGGCCGGACAGCGCCGGGGAAAATCAAGAGGACATTCGATGAAGAAGCGTGGTGGAGCGTTGTGGGTGGGCGTGGTGGTTGTGCTCGCCATCATCGTGATCGTCTTTCGCGACAGGATCCACTTTGACTGGGGCGCGTTCTGGCAGCAGTTGCGGCATGCGAGCGTGGGGCATATCGTCGCGGGGATCGCGCTGATCTATGCGACGTACTGGCTGCGGGCGGTGCGGTGGAGCGTGTTTGTGTCTCCGACGAAGAAGGTTCCGGCGAAGTCGCTGCTGGGCCCGCAGTTCATCGGGTTTACCGCGGTGGCGGTGTTTGGACGTCTGGCCGATCTGACCCGGCCGTACCTGGTGGCGCGAAGGATTTCGCTGCCGCTGAGCTCACAGGTGGCGGTGTACACGATCGAGAGGATGTTCGACCTGGGGGCGGCGGCGCTGATCTTTTCGAGCGCGCTGGCCTTCACTCCGAAGGACCTGCCACACCATGAGGTGTTTGTGCGAGCAGGAGTGGTGAGCCTAGCGTTGACGCTGGCGATTGCCGTGTTTGCCGCGGTGGTGCGCGTGGCGGGAGGCGCGGTGGCGAGGTTCGCCGAGGTGGCGCTGAGGCCGCTGTCAAAGCCGGTAGCCGAGTCGATTGCAGAGAAGATCACGGGCTTTCGCGATGGGCTGAATGCGCTGAGTTCGGTGCGGGAGTTTTTGGTGGTAGCGGCGATCTCGCTGGCGATGTGGGGCATGATCGGGTCGGCGTATGTGCAGACGGCGCATGCGTTCGTGGAGACTCCGGAGCTGGCGGGGCTGACGTTTTCGCGGACGATGCTGCTGATGGCGGCGAGCATCGGCGGCTCGGCGCTGCAACTGCCGATTGTGGGGTGGTTCACACAGATTGCCGTGACGGCGACGGCGATGCATGCGTTCTATGGCGCGCCGATTGAAGCGGCGACGGCGTGCGGCGCGATACTGCTGGTGGTGACCTTCATCTGCATCATTCCTGCGGGTCTCGTCTGCGCGCGGCTGGAGCATGTGAGTTTGAAGAGGGTGACCGAGGAGAGCGAGGCTGCGGCCGGGGAACAGTCGCTGGCTCAGTAGGCTTCAATAAGGCGACTGGCTGGGGTAGCGGCTTACATTCCCACCCATGTCGCGATGGAGCTGCGACATGGATGGGGCATCCGAGCGTTCGTTGGCTCAGTAGGCACCGCGGGCACAAGCGTTTACGCTGGTAGAATCAAGGCATTGCGATGAAGTGTCCCTACTGCGGGTTTACCCAGGATCGAGTTGTCGATTCGCGCGAGAGCAAAGAGGCTGATTCGATTCGTCGACGGCGGGAGTGCGAGGGCTGCAACAAGCGGTTCACGACGTACGAACGGATCGACGAGATTCCCTACATGGTGGTGAAGAAGGACGGCCGGCGGGAGAAGTTCGACCGGCAGAAGGTCCTGAGCGGGTTGCTGCACGCGTGCGAGAAGCGGCCTGTACCGGCGGTGAAGCTGGAGCAGATCGTCGATGAGACGGAGGCCTACGTGGTGGATTCACCGGAGCGCGAGCGCTCGACCAGCGAGGTGGGTGAGCTGATTATGACGCGGCTCAAGGAGATCGACACGGTAGCGTATATCCGGTTTGCAAGCGTGTACCGGGACTTCAAGGACGTTCGCGAGTTCAAGCAGGAGCTGGAAGAACTGCTGAACGGAAGAGATTCAAAGAAAAGGAAGTAGGTAAAAGGAAGATGGCAACAAAGAGGACGCATAAGGTTACGTTGATTCCGGGCGATGGTATCGGGCCGGAGGTTTCAGGCGCGGTCGTGAGGGTTCTTGAGGCTGCCGGGGCCGCTACGGGCGTGGGCTTTGAGTGGCACAAGTTTGCAGCCGGTGCCGAGGCCTTCGAGCAGACGGGCGAATACATTCCGAAGGCGCTGTATGAGTCGATCGAGCGGAACCGCGTGGCGCTGAAGGGGCCGGTGACGACTCCGGTGGGCGGAGGGTTTGCGTCGATCAACGTGACGCTCAGGAAGAAGTTCGATCTGTATGCGAACTTCAGGCCGGTGAAGAGCCTGCCGGGGCTGAAGACGAAGTATCCGGACATCGACCTGATTGTGGTGCGCGAGAACACGGAGGACCTGTACGCGGGGCTGGAGCACGAGATCGTGCCGGGGGTGGTGCAGTCGCTGAAGATCATCACGGATAAGGGATCGACGCGGATTGCGCAGTATGCGTTCGACTTTGCTCGGAAGCATGGGCGAAAGAAGGTTCACGCGATCCACAAGGCAAACATCATGAAGCTGTCGGATGGGCTGTTTTTGCGGTGCTGCCGGAAGGTTGCAGAAGACTTTCCTGAGGTGGAGTACAAGGAGCACATCGTCGATAACACGTGCATGCAGCTAGTGCTGAATCCTTACCAGTACGACATTCTGCTCACCGAGAATCTGTATGGGGACATTCTGAGCGACCTTTGCAGCGCGTTTGTGGGTGGGTTGGGGCTGGTTCCGGGAGCGAACCTGGGAGCGGAGTGCGCGATCTTCGAGGCGGTGCATGGGTCGGCTCCTGATATTGCGGGCAAGGACATGGCGAACCCGACGGCTCTGCTGCAGAGCGCGGTGCTGATGCTGCATCACCTGAACGAGGGTGAGACGGCGGAGCGTGTGCAGGCCGCCGTGGAGCAGGTGTATCGCGAGGGCAAGGTGCTGACGCGCGATGTGGGCGGCCAGAGCGGGACGCAGGCGTTCTCGGATGCTGTGCTGGCGACGATGGAGACGGCGGCGGTTCGGGCTTAGAGACGAAATCAAGGAGCGGAGTCGGATGCGGGAGAGGTTGGGTTGGGTGCTCGTGGCTGGAGTGGCCGTTGGCGCGCTTGCCGGTGTGACGGGTTGCAAGCCGGATGATGCGGTGAAGCGCGGCGCACTGATTGGCAAGGGCACCAAGGCGGCAGAGGCTGCTCCGGCGGCGGCCCCGCTCGATGAGGCCACGCTGGGATCGGTTACCGGAATAGTCAAGTTCGCCGGAAGGGTTCCGGAGCGGCTGAAGATCGACATGAGCATGGACCCGGTGTGCGCGATCACGGGTGGGACGAACTATGCCGAGCAGTATGAGGTCAAGGACGGCAGGCTGGCGAGCGTCTACGTGTACATCAAGGATGGGCCGGCGGCGGCGATGTCGGCGCCGGTGCGCTCGACGGAGGCGGTGGTGATGGACCAGGTGGGCTGCCGGTATACGCCGCATGTGGTCGCGGTGATGCGCGGAGGGACGGTGGAGTTCCGGAACTCCGATGGGACGATGCACAACATCCACACGATGCCGACGGTCGTGGGCAACGAGACGATTGATGTCTCTCAGGGGGCCAAGGGAGCACCGCAGATGAAGCAGTTCAAGGAGCCTGAAGTGATGATTCCGGTGCGGTGCAACAATCATCCGTGGATGAATGCCTTCATCAATGTTGCGCCTACTCCGTTTTTTGCCGTGACCGGGGCAGACGGAAGATTCATGATCACAGGGCTGCCGGCGGGGACATACACGCTGGCCGTAGTGCACGAGAAGATGGGGGAGCAGACGGTAAAGGTGACCGTGGAACCGAAGAAGACGGTGACGACGGATTTCACCTACTCGACGAAATGACCAGGAGGCTGGCATGGCGGCTGCGGCGCTGGGTGCGGCGGTTCTCGGGTGGGCGTTGGAACGAGGATCCAGTCACCATGAATTCAGCTTCACGTTAGTGATCAATAAGCTGCCGTTCTGGTTTCTGGTGTTTGCGCTGTTTCTGCCACGGGTGTCGCTGGCTGTCTCGTGGCTGCAGGGTTTGCTGATTCCGTTTGAACTGCATGGATGGATTCCTCTGCTGTTTGCGGTCTTCCTGCCGCGGGCGCTGGTGCTCTTTCTGATTTATCTGGATCAGGGGGTGAGCCTGTGGTTTCTGATTCATCTTACTGTTGCGGTGGTGATATGGAGTGGGGGCGGACAACAAATAGGCCGCCGGCGTCGCGACTCCTGAGGTTGTGAGGGGATGGCAGTGGATGCAACGCGCTGCCGGGCGGTGACGCGGGGCCGGAGAGCACTGTATTCTTAATGGACTATGGAACGGCGTAAGGTTGGCATATTGGGCGCGACCGGAATGGTCGGGCAGCGATTCATTCAGTTGTTGAACAATCACCCCTGGTTCGAGATTACATGGCTGGCCGCGAGCGACCGCAGCGCGGGCAAGGCCTACGCCGAGGCCTGTAAATGGAAGCTGGACACTCCGCTTCCGGCAAATATTGGGGCCATGACGGTGCAACCGAACGTTCCTGAGCTGGCCAAGGACGACCTTCCAAAGATTATTTTTGCGGCGCTGGACGCCGAACATGCGCGCGAACTGGAGCCGAAGTTTGCGGCGGCCGGGTGCGCGGTGATCTCGAACTCGAGCGCATTCCGGATGGTGGAAGATGTTCCGCTGGTGGTTCCGGAGGTGAACGCCGGCCACCTCGACCTGCTGGAAGCGCAGGCGTGGCGGAAGAATTCGGGCGGCTATATCGTGACGAATCCGAACTGCTCGGCGATTGGGCTGGTGCTGGCGCTGAAGCCGCTCGAGGAGCGGTTCGGCATCGAGAGCCTGTTTGTGAGCACGATGCAGGCGGTGAGCGGCGCGGGGTATCCGGGCGTGGCATCGCTGGACATCCTGGGCAACGTCGTCCCCTTCATCAAGAATGAAGAAGAGAAGATGCAGGAAGAGGTCGGCAAGCTGCTGGGCCGATCGCGCGGCAACCGCATCGAGATGCTTGACGCCAAGGTGAGCGCGCACTGCAACCGCGTCCCCGTCGAAGACGGGCATACGGAGTGCGTGAGCATCAAGTTCAGGAAGAAGGCGACGCGCGAGGAGATTCTGGCGGCATGGAGCGAGTTTGCTCCGCTGCGGGGACAACATCTGCCTTCGGCACCGGAGCATCCGGTGGAGTTTGACTCCTCTGTTGACCGGCCGCAGCCTCGGCTGGACAGGATGCGCGGACACGGGATGGCATCGACGGTGGGACGGCTGCGGGAGTGCCCGCTGCTGGACTGGAAGTTTGTCGTGCTGTCGCACAACACGATTCGCGGAGCGGCTGGGGCGGCGCTGCTGAACGCTGAGGTGCTGGCGCGGATGGGCAAGCTGGACAAGCTGGGTGTACCGACTGGAAATGCAGCACAACGACAGGCGGTGCTGGCTTGAGCGGTGCGCATGAATCGTTAGTGGTGATGAAGTTTGGCGGTACGTCGGTGGAAGACGCCAAGGCGATGGAGCGCACCGCGGCCATCGTGGCGGGACGCCGTAAAAAGGGCCTGGATGCAATCGTCGTCGTCTCTGCGATGGCGAAGGTGACGGACCAGTTGATTGCGGCCGCAGCCGCGGCAGGACGAGGAGACAAGGCTGGTGCGCTGGCGCTCAGCGCGCGGCTCAGAAACCGGCACATCGACACGTCGTCGGACCTGTTGCAGCAAGAGCAGTTTGCCGAGATGCATGCCGCGCTCCATACGGAGTTTGATTCACTGGATGATCTGCTGCGCGGAATCGCGGCAGTCGGCGAGCTGACGCCGAGAACAGGCGACCTGGTGGTGAGCTTCGGCGAGAGGCTCTCAAGCCGCATGGTTGCGGCGGCGTTTGCGCAGCGCGGGCTGAACGGCGTGCATGTCGACGCGAGGACCTGCATTGTGACCGATGCCAACTACGGCAAGGCTGCTCCCCTGGAGACGGCGATTGAAGCCAAGCTGCGCGAGTTGGTGCTGCCGCTGATTGAGGCGAAGCAGACGCCGGTGATGGGCGGGTTTATTGGCTCGACCGTGGACGGGATTACGACGACGCTGGGACGCGGCGGGAGCGACTATACTGCGGCGCTGGTGGGCGGAGGGCTGCACGCAGGCGCGATCGAGATCTGGACGGACGTGAACGGCATCATGACGACCGATCCGCGGATCTGTCCGGATGCGCTGCGGGTGAAGTCGATCAGCTTTGAGGAGGCGGCGGAACTGGCCTACTTCGGAGCAAAGGTGCTGCATCCGGCGACGATTCTTCCGGCGGTGCAGAAGAGCATTCCGGTGTGGGTGCTGAACTCGCGCAACGCAGAGAACGAAGGCACGAAGATCACGGCGGTGGCTCCGCACTGCAGGAATCCGTTCAAGAGCATCGCAGCGAAGAAGAAGCTGACGATCATCGATATCGTCGCGAGCCGGATGCTGATGTCGTACGGGTACATGAAGTCGGTCTTCGACGTCTTCGACAGGTACAAGTGTGCTATCGATATGGTTTCGACGAGCGAGGTGAGCATCTCGCTGACGGTGGACTCGAACGAGCGGCTGCCGGAGATCTGCGAGGAGCTGGCGAAGATTGCCGATGTGAAGATGGAGGGCCACAAGGCCCTGATCTGCATGGTGGGCGAGGACATTCGCGGGCATAACGGCATCGCAGGCCAAGTATTCGGAGCTATCAGCCATGTGAACGTGCGGATGATCTCGCAGGGAGCCAGCGAGATCAATATGAGCTTCATGATCGAAGAAGAGGACGTGGAGGAGGCGGTGCGCAGTCTTCACAGGCACTTCTTTGCCGATCCCGATGAAGAGATCTTTGACGTGACAGCGCGCGATGTAGCGCGGGGCCAGGTAGAGAGCAAGGCATAAGAAAGGTCTGCAATGCGGGTATTGGTACTGGGGCATGGGAAGACAGGCAAGCTGGTGGCTGAGGTGGCGGCAGAGCACGGGCATAGCGTGCACGTGCTCGATGCGAAGGAGAATGCCAATGCTTCGGCGCTGACGGCTCCGTTTGTTACAGGGTTCGACGTGGTGATCGACTTCACCTCGCCTGAGGCAGTGATCCAGAACATGCGTGCGGTGTTGGCTACGGGGGCGAAGATGGTCGTTGGCACGACCGGCTGGTACGACAAGCTCTACGACATGCGTGGACTGGCCGAACGCAAGCAGGCAGGGCTGCTGTATGGGACGAACTTTTCGATCGGCGTGCAGGTGATGCTGCAGCTCGCAAGGAAGATGAGTGAGCTACTGAAGAGCAGCGGCTATGCGTTTTCCATCGAAGAGACCCACCATGTGACGAAGCTCGACTCGCCTTCAGGGACGGCACTGACGCTGGCAGATGTGGTAAAGGGCGCGACTGGGTTGCAGGAGATTCCCATCACTGCGCACCGGGTTGGCGACGCCGCGGGGGTCCATGAGCTTGAGGCGAAGGGCGTTGCGGACAAGCTGGTGCTGCGGCATGAGTCGCACTCGCGGCGTGGGTTTGCCGAGGGTGCGGTGCGGGCGGCGGAGTGGCTTTCAACGCGCACCGGCTGCTATGACTTTCAGGATGTTTACACGCAGATATAACATCTCTGCGTCGAAAAAGAAGGAACCGTTATGCGCGTTGCAGTGGCCGAGAAAACTACGAAATTTGCCGGGTTGACGCTGGATGAGAAGCTCGACCGTCTGGCCGAGGTAGCAGTAAAGGTGGGGCTGGCTCTGCGGGCCGGGCAGGAGCTGATTATGACGGCTCCGATGGAGGCCCTGCCGCTGGCGCGGAAGATTACGGAGCAGGCCTACAAGGCTGGAGCGGTGCTGGTGACGACACTGTACTCGGACGATCCGAGCGTGCTGGCGCGGTATGAGTATGGGCCGGATGCGAGCTTCGATTTTGCTCCGGTGTGGCTGCAGGACGGGATCGCGAATGGCTTCAGGAGCGGCGCGGCGCGGCTGGCGATCTCGGGAGCGAATCCGGCGCTGTTGGCCAAGCAGGACCCGGCGAAGGTCTCGCGGGCGAATGTCGCGATGTCAAAGGCCAGCAAGCCGGCGATGGAGCTAATTACGCGGCACGAGATCAACTGGACGATCGTGGCGAGCGCGACGCCGGAGTGGGCGAAGCTGGTCTTTCCGGGTGAGCGCGAGGATATTGCAATTGCCAAGCTGTGGGAGGCGATCTTTGCGGCCTCGCGCGTCAACGTGGATGATCCCATTGGGGAGTGGCAGCGGCATGGCGAGCGGCTGAAGAAGCGCGTCGATATGCTGAACGAGAAACGGTACTACGCGCTGCACTTCAAGGCGCCGGGAACCAACCTGACGGTGGGGCTGGCCGACGACCATCTGTGGGCGGGCGGAGGAACGATGGCGGGCAACGGGATCTACTGCCAGCCGAATATTCCGACGGAGGAGTGCTTTACGACTCCGCATAAGGACCGTGTGGATGGGACGGTGCGGGCGTCGAAGCCGCTGTCGCATCAGGGAACGCTGATCGAGAACATCACGGTGCGGTTTGAGGCGGGAAGGATTGTCGAAGCGACGGCTACGGCGGGCAAGGATGTGCTGAACCGGCTGATCTCGACTGACGAGGGCGCGCGGCGGTTGGGCGAGGTGGCGCTGGTTCCGCATGCGTCGCCGATTGCTCAGAGCGGCGTGCTGTTCTGGAATACGCTGTTTGACGAGAATGCGGCGAGCCACATTGCGCTGGGACAGGCATACTCGACGTGCCTGATCGGCGGGGAGAAGATGAGCGACGCCGAGTTGACGGCGCGTGGAGCAAACTCGAGCCTGATCCACGTGGACTGGATGATCGGCACGGGCGAGATGGACGTGGACGGCATCGCCAACGATGGCACGGCCGAGCCGCTGATCCGCAAGGGCGCTTGGGTTTCGCAGTGAATGCTATGTTTTACCCGACTCTTGACGCATGATCGGATATTTTTTGTGCGCGAGCGAGAATTTCGCGGTAAATTGAGACTCATCGCAGGTCTGAGCCGTCAGACCCGGTAATTCCCACCACAAAGTAGTTACTGCGTGAGCCGCGACGCTCCGCAGGCAAGACGATGCCGAATTCGCAGCAGGCGCGCGACGCTCTGTCGTTGCGTCGTCGCATCTCTACACCCCAAATCGCATTTTTCGCGTTCGAACGCGTCACGAGGAGAATTTTTATGAATTCGATCCATACAGGTGTATCTCGCAGGTCTTTCATGCGGATTCTGGGAGCTGCCTCGGCGGCGGCCACCGCGTTTCCGGCGTTTGGAGCGGTTCAGCAGGCCGCGGGCGCTCCGGCGCAGACACAGGGCCGCCGCGGCTTAGGTGGCGGGGACATGGGCGAGATGCGCCATCTCTCCGCTGACACGGTGATCATCAGCTCCAATGAGAACCCGCTTGGGCCGGCGCAGTCGGCTCTTTCGGCGATCAGCACGACGGCTCCGATGGGCGGACGCTACCACCAGGAGGAGACGATGAAGACGGTCGCGGTCTTCAACGATCTGTTCGGACTGAAGAAGGGCTATTTGGCACTGACTCCGGGATCGGGCGGGCCGCTGGACCTGGCGCTGATGTCGAACATCGGGCCGGACAAGCCGCTGGTCTACGGCGACCCAAGCTATGAGCAGGGGCCGCGCGCAGCCGATACGATGAAGGCTCCGAAGTTCCCCGTTCCACTGACTGCAACCTACGCTCACGACGTGAAGGCGATGCTGAAGGCGCACCCCTCGCCGGGAGCGTACTACATCGTGAATCCGAACAACCCGACGGGGACGATGACACCGAAGGAAGACATCGTCTGGCTTCTGAACAACAAGCCGGCGGGGTCGGTGGTGATTGTCGATGAGGCGTACCACCACTTCTCGAATGACGAGTCCGTGATTGATCTGGTTGCGCAGGACAAGGACATCATCGTGCTGCGGACGTTCTCGAAGATCTACGGGATGGCGGGTCTGCGGGCAGGCGTGGCGGTTGCGCGGCCCGACCTTTTGGCGAAGTTCAACACGGTGGCTCCGCCGGCGCGCAGCCTTGCCAGCATCTCGATCACGAGCGCTGCAGCTGCTCGCGCGAGCCTCGAGGACAAGCAGCTGGTTCCGCTGCGCAGGAAGATCAACGCGGATGTCCGCTCGGAGACGCTAGAGTTCCTGGAGAAGCACGGCTACAAGACGGTTCCGGGCTCGCAGGCCAACATGTTCATGGTGGATGTGAAGCGTCCGGGCCGCGATTTCCAGCAGGCGATGCTGAAAGAGAACGTCGCGATTGGCCGCACGTGGGCCGCGATGCCGAACTACGTTCGCGTCACTGTGGGCACGAAGGATGAGATGCAGAAGTTCCAGACTGCCTTCGTGAAGTGCATGGATACTCCGCCGGGAACTGTGAACGGAGCGGCTTATCTGCACCTGCCCGAGTTCCACGTTCCTTCGGAGCTCTACCGCGGCTAACTCAGTCTGCCACAAGAGGAAAGAGCCCTGGCGACGCGCCGGGGCTTTTTCTTGCCGCCTAAGCCCTGAAATCCTTCGCTCTGGCGCGGTAAACTTTGAAGCACTATGGATCTGATGGGCTGTGGAACGGCGCTGGTCACTCCCTTTGGGAGAGACGGCAGCGTGGATGCGAACTCACTGCGCGCACTGGTGAACTGGCAGATCGAGAGCGGAATCGATTTCCTGATTCCCTGCGGAACAACGGGCGAGGCGGCGACGCTGAGCGAGGCGGAGTGGCTGCAGGTAGTGGAGACTGTGGTTGAGGCCGCCGGGGGCCGGGTTCCTGTGTTTGCAGGATGCACGCACAACGCAACCCATGAGGCGGTCGTCCGCGCGAAGCGGGTGGCGCGGGTGCCGAGACTCACAGGGATTCTGACGGCGAATCCTTATTACAACAAGCCTGGGCAGGAGGGGCAGTACCAGCACTTCAAGGCGATCGCCGAGGCGGTGGAGCTGCCGGTATTGCTGTACAACATTCCCGGGCGAACGGGCGCGAACCTTGAGCCTGCGACTGTTCTGCGGCTGGCCGAGCTGAAGAACGTGATCGGAGTGAAGGAGTCGAGCGGCAATATTGCGCAGATTACGGAGCTGATTACGACGGCGCCCCAGGGCTTCAAGGTGCTTGCAGGGGACGACAGCATGGCGCTGCCGGTGCTGGGGCTGGGCGGGGCGGGCCTCGTCTCAGTGGCTTCGAATGCGATTCCGGCGCAGATGTCGCAGATGGTGCATGCTGCACTGGATAACGATTGGGTGACGGCGCGGAAGTTCAACCGGAAGTTCTTCCGGCTGATGCAGGCGCACTTCTGGGAGCCGAGCCCGGCTCCGATAAAGGCAGTGCTTGCGATGCTTGGGCGCGGTGAAGAAGTGCTGCGGCTGCCGATGGTCCCTGTGTCGGATGGGTTGCGGCGGAAGCTGGAGCAGATGCTTGGTGAGCTGGGGCTGCTCGCAGGTGTTTCCGCAGGTGAGGCGGCACGGGCACGCTGAGCATCCCAACAGATTGAAGATCATGTTCTTGAAAAGGTGATTGTGTGAGTTTGAGCGGAGCGTTGCAGGAGAAGATTGAGCACTGGTTTGCGCAGGGTGCGGCGGTTGTTGGGAATGCAGAGGCAGAAGCGTCTTTTTTCGAACTGCGCGGGGCGCTTGAGGCTGGCACGCTGCGGTCGGCGGAGCCGGACGCTTCCCTTCCCCTTGGCTGGCGCGTGAATGCATGGGTGAAGCGCGGGATACTGCTGGGCTTCCGGCTGGGCGCGATGACGGAGATGGGCTGCACGGACGGGCTCTCGTTTGTGGACAAGGGGACGTATCCCGCGCGGCGGTTTGCCGTGACCGACGGGGTGCGCGTGGTTCCGGGCGGTTCGAGCGTGCGCAGCGGGGCTTATCTGGCGAAGGGCGTTGTTGTGATGCCGCCGGCGTACGTGAACGTCGGCGCGTATGTGGACGAGGGGACGATGGTGGATTCGCACGCGCTGGTCGGGAGCTGCGCGCAGATCGGCAAGCGCGTGCACCTGAGTGCGGCGGCACAGATCGGCGGCGTGCTGGAGCCGGTGAACGCGAGCCCGGTAATTATCGAGGACGATGCGCTTGTGGGCGGAAACACGGGCGTCTACGAGGGCACGGTGGTGCGAAAGCGCGCGGTTATTGCGGCTGGCACAGTGTTGACGCGGGGAACTCCGGTGTATGACCTGGTGAAGGGCGAGGTCTACAAGGCAACGTCGGAGGCGCCGCTGGTGATTCCAGAAGGCGCGGTGGTCGTGCCGGGCTCGCGCTCTGTGAGCAAGGGCAAGGGCGCGGATTGGGGGCTGAGCATTGCGGCTCCGGTGATTGTGAAGTACCGCGATGAGAAGACGGAGCTGTCGCTGGTGCTGGAGGATGTGCTGCGGTAACGGAGCCGATTGCCCGCTACAGAGACGTTCTGCCCTAAGGTGTTGGCGGCCCGAGTGCTAAGATTTAAGTTTCATGGCACAAGATAAGTTGAAGATGATTCCGCTGGGGGGCCTGGGCGAGTTCGGCATGAACTGCATGGTCCTCCGCTGGCAGGATGACATTATCGTCATCGATGCCGGGCTGATGTTTCCTGAAGAAGAGCTGCTTGGTGTGGACATTGTGGTTCCGGATATCAGCTACCTGACCGAGAACCGCGACAAGGTGCGCGCCATCGTGCTGACGCACGCGCATGAAGACCACATCGGCGGACTGCCGTGGATCCTCTCGGAGCTGAATGTTCCGGTCTATGGGACGGAGTTCACGCTTGCGTTCGTCGAGGGCAAGCTTGAGGAGCATGGTCTGCTGGACGATGCAGATCTGATCGAGATTCTGCCGGGCGAGCGGTTTACGCTGGGGCCGTTTGCAATTACTCCGATTCGCGTAACGCACTCGCTGGTGGACTGCGTTGCGCTGGCGATTCATACGCCGGTGGGCGTGGTGCTGCATACCGGCGACTTCAAGGTGGACCTCTCGCCGCCGGACGGCAAGCCATTCGACCTGCATGCCTTCGCTGAACTGGGCAAGCAGGGTGTGCTGGCGCTGCTGCAGGACTCAACCAACGTGGACCGGCGCGGATATACGCCGAGCGAGAAGGCGGTGCGGCCGCGACTGGATGAGATCTTCTCGCAGACGCAGAAGAAGCTGTTCTTCAGCTGCTTCTCGTCGTCGATACACCGGATACGGCTGGCAATGGAGCTGGCGGCTGAGCATGGACGCAAGATTGCGATCGTCGGGAGGTCGCTCGACAACTCGACCGAGATTGCGCAGGACCTGGGCTATCTCGATCCTGCTCCGGGGCTGATCATCAATCCGGGACAGATCAAGGAGCTTCCAGACCACAAGGTCTGCGTGATGATCACGGGCACGCAGGGCGAGCCGATGAGCGCGCTGAGCCGCGCAGCGGTGAGCAACCACAAGCACGCTCAGATTGAGCCGGGCGACACGGTGCTGTTGAGCTCGCGGGTGATTCCGGGGAATGAGAAGTCGATCTACCGCATGATCGACCACCTGGAGCGGCGCGATGCAAAAGTGATCTATGACGACGGAGCTTCGGGGCTGATCCATGTGAGCGGACACGGGAGCCAGGAGGAGCTGCGGCTCATCATCAACCTGGTGCGGCCGAAGTTCTTCATCCCTGTGCACGGCGACTACCGCCATCTGAAGCGGCACGCCGAGCTGGCAGGCTCGATGGGAGTGGTCGAGAAGACGCTTCTGCTGGAAGACGGCGATATTCTCGAGATGGACAGGAGTTCCGCGACGAAGACGGGCAAGGTGACGGTGGGCCGCGTGTGCATCGACTCGGGAGGGGCCTCGACGGACGTCGTGGAGGACATGGTGATCCGCGACCGCAAGCATCTCAGCGAGGACGGAATCGTATTGCCGATCATCGCAATCAACAAGCACACAGGCAAGGTGGAGAACGCACCGGAGATTGTGATGCGCGGCACGGCCATCGATGGGGAGGACCTGATCGCAGAGGCACGTCAGGTGGTGCAGCGCACGCTCGATGGTTCGTCGGGCGAGGAGAAGGCGGACTACGGCGTGATCAAGGAGAAGATTCGGACTGATCTGAAGCGGTATATCCAGAAGAGTACGAGCCGGCGGCCGTTGATCATGCCGGTGATTCTGGAGATCTGAGCCAGGGCGGCACCTGGGATGGGGGTTACGCGGCGTAGGCTGTAGGTTACCGAAGCGGATGCTGACGGTTGAGACGAGCGCATCGGCAAGGGTAAGATTGTCGTCAAAATATGCGGCCAGCAGCCGGACGGTAGCAGACACAGCAATGGCAGCCCGCAAGGCCTGAAGGCGAGGGACCCGATGTTGAGTTTGACATGGTGCCGCCGCACAGCTTTGGCATTGGTCGGATCGGTGGCTGGAGTCTGGGGTGTCCCGTCTCCAGCGCAGAAGCAGCCGTCGCAACCGCAGTCCAGCGTACAGCCTGAATCGCCGCGAACCGCGCAGCAGGATGCTCCCAAACCGCGGCCAAAGATTGGAATCGCGTTTGAGGGCGGCGGGGCGCTGGGGTTTGCCCACATTGGTGTGATCGAGTGGCTTGAGGCGCATCACATTCCTGTCGATTATGTGTCTGGAACGAGCATGGGTGGTCTTGTGGGCGGCCTGTATGCTTCTGGCCTGAGCACGGACGAGATCAAGACGTTTATCTCACGCATCGACTGGCAGACAGTGCTGAGCGGGCAGGTGCCCTTTCAGGCGTTGAACTTCCGGCGCAAGGAAGACAAGCTCGCGTTTCCGAACCGGCTGGAGTTTGGGCTAAAGGGCGGGTTCAGCCTGCCGAGTGGATTGAACAGTGGCTCCGAGGTGGGATTACTATTCGACCGCACGATGCTGCCGTACTACGATCTGAAGAGCTTTGACGACCTACCTATCCCGTTCCGGTGCGTGGCAACGGAGATCAGGACAGGCCAGAAACATGTGTTTGCGGACGGATCGCTTCCCCAGGCGCTGCGGGCGACGATGTCTATCCCGGGTGTCTTTGCGCCAGTGCAGCGTGGCAACGATATCTACTCGGACGGCGGCGCGGTAGATAATCTGCCGGTGGATGTGGCGCGATCGATGGGATCGGATGTAGTGATCGCGTCGTACCTGAATTCGGGACCTCCGGATCCGGGCGGCCTGAACTCGCTGATTGGCATCGCCGGCAGGAACGTGTCGATCATGGTTGCGGCCAATGAGGTGCAGAGTCTGAAGAGCGCGGACGTCGTCATCTCGTCGGACGTGAGCAAGTTTGCCACGCTTGAGTTCTCCAAGAGCTCCGAGATTATCCCGCTAGGGGAAAAGGCCGCTGCGCAACAGGCTTCGAAGTTAGAGAAGTATGCGCTGAACGATGCCGACTGGGCGGCCTATATGGCACAAAGGCAGGCACGTCGGCGGACGAAGGTCCCGGTTCCGCAGTTTGTCGAGGTCCATGGGATCAGCGGGGCTGAACAGTCCGGGGTTGCACGCGAGTTTCAAAAGTATGTCGGCGAACCGATCGATGCAGACAAGCTCAAGACGAGCATTGCCGACCTGCAGGGAACCGGAATCTTCTCGACGATCAACTACAACATCGTGGACAGAGATGGCAAGCCGGGCCTGCTGATACGTGCGCGGGACAAGGGCTACGGGCCGCCGTTTCTGAACTTAGGAGTGACGATTCTTGCCAACGATTCCAACAATGTGCAGCTCGGATTAGGAGGCAGAGCAACATTCTTCGGCCTGACGGGGCCGGACTCAGAGTTGCGCGTGACCGGGATGGTCGGGCAAATTGCCGGATTGAGCGGTGAGTTGTACAAGCCGCTGAAAACCGGGTCGCATGCCTTTGTGGCTCCGCACGCTTACCTATCTCATCTGGTCAACGCCTATTATCAGGGCAGCACTCAGCTGGAGCAATATAAAGAGAAAAGAAATGGTCTGGGAGTCGACCTTGGCTACCAGTTCAATACGCGAACGGAACTGCGCGTTGGCGAGGACTACCAGTGGTTCAGCGAACGAGCCACAGTCGGAACAGCCGCTCAGCAGGCGTTTACGCTGACGCCGCTTGCAACGAACGTGAAGTTCCAGTACCTGGGTCAGGACGATGTGGTCGTACCTACGCGCGGAACCATTCTGCAGAACGTTTATAGCTACTACACGAAGCGCCCGTTTGGTTCAGGTGGGTACTCGCAGATGATTGGGGTTTTGGCCCATTTTGTCCCGATCCGGTCTCGGGGAATTCTTTACGGGGTCGTCCAGGGAGGAACGAGCTTTGGCACTGATAATCTGGGCCTTGCCGGCCTGACCCTGGGCGGGCCTCTGAGGCTGAGTGCCTACGGCCAGAACGAGCTCCTTGGCACGGACTATGTTCTCGGCCAGGTGGGGTATCTATATCGCCTGGTGCGTTTGAATCCTGTGTTTGCGGATGCAATCTATGCGGGCGGATTGTACGAGATCGGCAAGATGTACGGCGGCAATTCACAGACGCCGACGCTGCCGAATGACGTTGCCGGGCTGGTTGTGATCAAGACGTTGATCGGGCCGGTGTATGGCGGCTTGAGCATCGGCGACAGCGACCACAGGAAGTGGTACTTCGGGGTGGGGCGTGTGTTCTAGGCGGATTATTCGCTTCCGCGCGGGGCAACGTTATCATTGCCTCAGCGGAGATTGAAATGACTGAGTTTGTGACGCTGGATGAGATTCGGACCGCGAAAGAGCGGATTGCAGGAGTCGCCGTGAGGACGCCGCTCTATCGCGTGGAACGCGCGCGGCTGCGCATGGCCAAGGTTGCTGAGCCGGAGTTCGATCTCTACATCAAGGCAGAGAGCGAGCAGCCGATTGGCAGCTTTAAGCTGCGCGGGGCATACAACATGGTGTCGCAGCTTTCGCCGGAGGCTCTAAAGCGCGGCGTGATCACTTATTCCAGTGGTAATCATGCGCAGGGGGTCTCGTATGCGGCACGGGCGCTGGGGACGAAGGCGGTGATTGTGATGCCGTCGAACGCTCCTGAGGTGAAGAAGGCCGCGACGCGCGCGCTGGGAGCGGAGATTGTGGAGGTCGGGCCGGCTTCGTCCGAGCGGAAGCTGAAGGCTGAGGAGTTGGTCGCGCAGTTCGGCTACGCGATGATTCCGCCGTACGATGCGCGGGAGATCATTGCCGGGCAGGCGACGTGCGGACTGGAGATTGTGGAACAGTTGCCCGATGTGGACCTTGTGGTTTCGCCAGTAAGCGGCGGCGGTTTGCTGAGCGGCATCGCAACTGCCGTGAAGCTGGCGGCAGGGGCAGGGCTCGCCAGACCTGACGTGAAAGTGTGGGGCGCGGAGCCCGAGCTGGCCGCCGATGCGCACGAGAGCTTCTACTCGAAGAAGCTGGTGGAGTGGCCGGCGGAGAAGACGACGCGGACGATTTGTGACGGGCTGCGCACGCAGAGCCTGGGCGTGCTGAACTTCGAGCACGTGATGCGGTATGTGGATGGCATCGTCACCGTGAAGGAAGACGAAATTCTGGCGGCGATGCGGGTGATGCTGACCACGACGAAGCTCGTTCCTGAGCCGAGCGGGGCGGTGACGCTTGCGGCAGCACTTTATCACGCACGCGAATTGCCCAGCGTGAAGAAGGTGGCCGTGGTGTTGAGCGGGGGCAATCTTGAGCCTTCCCTTCGGGAGCGCCTGGAGAGCGAGATGATGGAGCGGGTCGGATGACCATGGCCCCCACAGGCGTGCGGACCGCGTCTAACGAACTGATGACGAATCGCTGGCTGAAGAGGGCAGCATTGGGCGTGGCCTTGCTGGCCGGTTGCGGTGCGACGTGGGCGCAGAAGCCCGACAAGAGCAAGTCCGGTTACGATCGCTCTGCGCGGGCCACAGTGCTGCACGAGGCAAATGTGTACGTTGCGTCGGACGCGGACTCGCAGAGGGTCTCGCTGGTGACGCCGGGCCACGAGGTCGTGATTGTTGAGCGCAGCGGGCCGTGGGTGAAGGTGTTTGCCAACACGGACGTCGAGGACGACGCGGAAGATAAGCCGGAGTTCAGCGAAGATGAGACTGTAACGCCAGCCTCGGGATGGATTCGCGACAAAGGGATTGTGACACCGACGACTCCTGGCGGCGATGCGATTCTCTTTGGAGCGGCGGCGAACCTCGAAGACGAGGCGTCACGTCCGAACGCCCGCAAGGGAGCGGCGATGGCTGCGCATCTGATCTACCGGCGTGTGGCGGACTACTATCCGCAGTCGCCGTTGGCTGCTGAGGCGGCATGGCGCTCGGCGGATATTCGCTGGCAGCTTGAGCGGCGCGATATCAGCACGCTGCCCTCGGCCAAGGAGCAGGATGCTTCCCTGCGGCCGCAGATCTTCGACGGCGATATGAAGAAAGTCATCAAGAATTATCAGGGGACAAAGTATGCGGCGTTAGCGGCCTACGAGTTGCTCGACAACAAGATGTGCGGCGACTGGCAGGGCCTGCCGAAGTGTCCGGAGATGGAGGCAGGGTTGTATGAGAAGTACGCCCGACAGTATCCAGACGGGCCGAAGGCCGCAGAGGCGCTCTACAACGCGATCTATCGCGAGGGCGTGGTGGTGGCGATGTACACAGTTCAGGACGACAAGAAGAGGGCCGGCGCAGCCGCATCGCGGGCCCAGGCGTTGGCCGAGGATTTGAAGGCGAAGTATCCGCAGACGGACTACGCTGCGCGCGGGGCCAGCATCGCTTATCGCGTGCAGCAGGGGATTCCGATCTATGGCAACGACCGGGACTGAGGCAAGGTCGTGACGTTGGCCGCGGCGCGGAGTTGAGGCTTCGGCGGTGTTCGAAAAGGTACTCTCCTGGCTACGATCCTCTTCATCTTGTCTTGAGGTGGAGCATGTAGCATTGGACTATGCCTATTTTGAAAGTCATTGTGCTTGCGATTGTGCAAGGACTGGCAGAACTGTTGCCCGTCTCGAGTTCGGCCCACGTTGTTGTAGCGGAGAAGCTGATGGGGCTTGATCCCTCCTCCCCACAGATGACGCTGCTGCTCGTGATGCTGCACACGGGCACGATGTTCGCCGTAATCGCGTATTTCTGGAACCAGTGGAAGCGGACGTACTTCGCAAGCTCGGATGCTTTCAAGCGATTTGCGATTCGCGTAATCTGGGCGACATTGCTGACCGGTATCATCGGCGTCATTCTGCAGAAGGCAATTGAGAAGACGGTGTTCAAGGGAGCACCGAAGGCGCAGATCGAGGACCTGTTCAGCCATCTTGAGTTGATTGCTCCGGCACTGCTGGCGGCGGGAGTTCTCATCCTGATCGCCGGACTGATGGAGAGGCGCCTTGCCGCAGCGCAACAGAAGTTCTACGGCGACAGCGTGACGATGCGGCAGGCCGGATGGATGGGCTTCGTGCAGGGGCTGTGCCTGCCGTTTCGCGGGTTCTCGCGCTCGGGGGCGACGATCTCGACCGGCATGCTGACGGGCGCGAGCAAGGAGCGGGCGGAACGGTTCAGCTTTGCGCTAGCCGTGGTGCTGACTCCGCCGGTCGTCGCTCGCGAGGCGCTGCGGCTGTTGAAGGCATCGCACGAGGCTGCTGCGGCGGGGACGCCGATCGATCTGCACGGCAGCGTGGTCACAAGCCTGCTGGGCGCGGTGTTTGCCTTCTTCGCCGGGCTTGTGGCGCTGAGGTGGCTGAGCGCATGGCTTGAGGCGGGGCGCTGGTATCTGTTTGGGATCTACTGCGTGGTGGCCTCTGTGGCCGTCTTCTACCTACACCACATCGGCTACTAAGAAGATTTGCAAGGGGATGCGGCCGGACCCACACGGGTCCGGCCGATGGTTTGTAACCGGATACCTACCGGGAGTTTTCCCTTTTTAGCAGACGGGGTTACGAGATCCGTCTGGGATAATCGGAGGTGCTCTGGTGGTTCTCGGCCTCGGTGTAGACCGCCCGTGTGCAGAGGGCCTGCGCCGGCGCGAGAGAGGCTGCGCTTACCCCTGATGAAGACCCTAAGACTTGTCTCCGCACCGACCCGCCACCGCCGACTGAACGAGATTCTCGGCCTGATGATGCTGGTGGCGGCAAGCCTGCTGCTGCTGGCGCTGTCGAGCTATACCCCGACGGACCGCTCGTTCAACACCGTGGGCGGCTATGCCGTGGGCCGTCCCGCGCACAACTGGACCGGCCTCGTGGGAGCTTACCTCTCGGACGCGATGCTGCAGTTGATCGGCATAGCTGCGTTCTTTCTGCCATTGGTGATTGGCCGGCTGGGGCTGTGCTGGATGCGCTCGCGGCCCGCAGGATCGCCGCTTGCCAAGTCGGTGGGTCTTGCGATGTGGGTTGTCTTCGGACCGGCCGCCATCGCGCTGCTGCCCGGGAACCTCCTGTGGCGTGGAGCTCTTCCAATTGCTGGCACGACTGGCCGCCTGCTCGCCGATGTCATGGTGCACTACCTCAACTTGCCCGGCGCGTCGATCGTGCTGGCGCTGATGGTTGCGCTGTCGCTCTATCTGGCTACGACCTTCACCTTCAATACGGCGCGCGAGTGGGCGACGATGCGCTTCGGCTTCCTGGCGCGGATGTGGGACCGCTGGTCGCAGTGGCGCGCGAGCCGTCGCGGCGCAGAGGTTGATGCGGCTGAGGCCTTCACCAGCAAGCGGGAGCGAGCCGAACTGAAGGCGCAACAGGCGCGCGAGCTTGCCGAGCAGAAGGCTGCCGAGGCTGACGCAGACGCTCAGCGGCGGAGTTCGACGCTGCTGGGAGGTCTCTTCGGCTGGCTTGGCCGCAGGAAGATTACGAAGCCGATCCAGATGACGCCTGAAGAGGAGGCCGCCGCGCATGACGGAGACGCCTCCGTGTGGCACGCCATGCCGCGGACGCTGGTGGATGCTCCTCCAGTGACGCCGCTGAGAACAGCGACCGCCGCGGCAGCTCCGTTTGCCGACGCGCTGGCAAAGGCTGCGGCTCCTGTGCGCGCAATCGACGATACTTCGAACTTCCACGATCATGGTTTCCACCTGCGCGCAGACGACGAGCCGGAGCCTCCGCTGCCTGCTGTAGAGCCAGAGCAGCGTATGACCAGGAAGCTTGTCGAGATGAGACCGGGCGCAGCACCGGCCCCAGCACCCGAGGATGGGATCTCCTTCGGCAAGCGCGCGGATGCGGACATCAAGGCAGTTGCAATTACTCCCAAGAGCATTCGCGGCTACAAGCTGCCGCCTTCTTCCCTGCTCTACCACAGCGACGAGCAGTCTACCGTGCGCGAGGACGAACTGCGCGAAGAGGCCCGTGTGCTGGTGGAGAAGTGCGCCGAGTTCGACGTCGATGGGCAGGTGACGCAGATCAACCCCGGCCCAGTCGTGACGACCTTCGAGTTCAAGCCGGACGCGGGCGTGAAGTACGCGCGCGTCACCGGACTGGCCGACGACCTCTGTCTGGCCATGGCCGCCGAGAGCATCCTGATCGAGCGCATGGCGGGCAAGAGCACGGTCGGCATCCAGGTTCCGAACAGTGAGCGCGAGACGATCTGGCTGCGCGACGTTGTCGAATGCGAGAGCTTCGCGCAGTCGAAGTCGCGGCTGCCGATCGCGTTGGGCAAGGACATCAACGGCCGCATCGTAACGGCCGATCTCGCTGCGATGCCGCACGTTCTCATTGCAGGTTCCACAGGATCGGGTAAATCGGTCGCGATCAACGCGATGATTATGAGCGTGCTGTTCAAGTCGACGCCCGAGCAGGTCCGCATGATCCTCGTCGATCCCAAGCGCGTCGAGCTAGGCATGTACGAGGGCATCCCGCACCTCTTCACGCCGATCATCACCGAAGCGAAGCTTGCGGCCAACGCGCTCAGGAACGCTGTGCGCGAGATGGAGCGGCGTCTGAAACTGCTGGCGGCGAACCACGTCCGCAACATCGACCAGTTCAACAAGCTCTTCGACAGCGGCAGCGGACACCTCTTCGAGGATGTCAACCAGGAGCCGCTGCCCTACATCATTATCGTCATCGACGAGCTGGCCGACCTGATGATGCTCGACCGCGCCAACGTGGAAGAGGCGATCACGCGGCTCGCGCAGATGGCTCGCGCCGTCGGCATCCACCTGGTGCTGGCGACGCAGCGGCCTTCGGTGGACGTGATCACGGGCCTCATCAAGGCCAACGTACCGACGCGCATGAGCTTCCGCCTCGCCACCAAGGTTGACTCGCGCACCATCATCGACTCGAACGGCGCCGAGAGCCTGCTGGGCCGCGGCGACATGCTGTACCTGCCACCGGGAACGAGCCGTGTGCAGCGCGTCCACGCGCCCTTTGTCACGGAGAAAGAGATCGCCGCTGTAACCGAGTTCTGGAAGGCGCAGGGCGAGGCCGAGTACGTCCACGGCTTCCTCGAAGGCCCGAAGGATGAAGCCGGCAAGGAGATCGACGGCAACTCAGAAGGCGAGGCCGACGACCCCATGTACGACGACGCTGTGCGCCTCGTCTTCGAGTTCGGCAAGGCAAGCACTTCCCTGCTGCAGCGGAGGCTGCGCATCGGCTATGGGCGCGCCGCCCACCTGATCGACATGATGTACAACGACGGCTTAGTGGGTCCTGCCGATGGCTCGAAGCCGCGCGAACTGCTGAAGTCTCCGAACTGGATCAGCGAGGTGGATGCGGCAATGCGGTAGACTCCCACACCCGTGCAATTTGCGCAAAATATTCATAATAGGTTGTTTAGGTTTGGACTTATACCGTGAAGTACAGCTTTTTTGCGGCTATTCCTCCTAAAGTATTCATTGCAGATGAGTTGTCAGAAAAAGATAGAGCCCCGGCTGTGCCGAGGCTCTGTTTCTTTGCTACTTCTAGTTTAGCAAACCACGGAAACTATCATGCCACTTGTAATCCTTTTTGTTTTGAACGAATTAAGTGATTTTGGGGCTTGACAAGGATTTCTGTGGGAAATCGGAGCTCTTGGGAAGATTGGCTAGGTGTAGTCGAACAGCGCCATGAAACCGAAATCCATGTGCAGCTGCTGGTGGCAGTGGAAGAGAGTCGGCCCGGGATTGTTGGCTACAAAATCGACCTCAACCTCCTGGAAGCCTCCGACCATCACGACGTCCTTCATCACGCCCGAGCTGGGTTGTCCTGAGATGCGTCTCAGCTCGAAGCTGTGCCGATGCAGGTGAATCGGGTGGATATCGTCACTGGCATTACGCATCCTCAGACGATACCGTTTGCCTTCGCGCACGTGAAATAACGCCGGAGCCATCATCTGGGCAGAGGGATATGCAACGCCATTGATCGTCCAGAGATTGAATCCGTCCGCGGCGGCGTTCTGCTTTTCGAAGAGCATGTTGAAGGTCTCGTCCGGCTCGATCACAGAGTCAGTTGGAACGCCGAAGTGCGCGTAGTTCCATTTGAATGGCCTGGGAGCGACCCACTGCGGCTTCCCCTTGTATCCGGCGTACTCGACTACGATCCCCATGCCGTGATGACGGTCATCGTCTGAGAGATCACCCATCACCCAGACGCCGGGGTGGTTCATTTCAACGATGGCTGAGATGCGTTCCGCCGTTCCGAGCCACAACCCTGGCACGCGGACTGGCCTGGGAAGCCGGTTGCCGTCCATCGCAACAATCGTGAAGCTGTGGCCCGGCAGTGCGAGACTGCGTATCTCTCCAGCGCTTCCATTCAACACATGGAACAGCACTCGCTCGCCCTGTTTCACCCGGATAGGCTCGCCATGGCCGAGCATTCTGCCGTTGATCGTGAACGCGTCATAACCGACCTCGAAGCCATGGGCCGCGCCCTTCGCAAGGGACGCGTTCATCGCCTGTTCGCCTCTATCTTTGAGTTCTTTGACGACGGCTGCGGGTGACAAAAAGTCCATCGCCATGTCGCCGCCGCGGCTCAACGCAGGCTGAAATTCCTTCATGGTCAGAAAAACCTCGCGGTCGTACGCGCCTGGATTGTCCCTTGGTTCGATGTAGACAGGCCCGACCAGCCCGCTGTATTGGCCTGCGTTCAGGTCTGCTCCTGCGCGCACGTGCGTGTGGTAGAAGCGAAGACCCGAAGGCCCAGGGGTGAACGTGATGCGGCGGCTGCCATGGGGGGGGATAAATGGAGTTCCCTCCTCTGCAGCGCCGTCCACGTCTCCAGAGACGAACTGACCATGCCAGTGCAACTGCTCCGGTGTGTCCGTCTGGTTGTGAACATCGATCGTCACTTTCTGCCCTTCCTTAAGGCGGAGGAGCGGACCGGGGAACTGACCGCTATAGGTCTTCGTCGAGAGGATGCGGTTGGAGGCAAGCTCAACTGGCGTCGTTGCAATCGTTAGAGCATAGTCAGCGGGGCCGTCGTTGAGTGGAACAGATCCCTTCGCGGCATCGGTGATCGATTGGCAGAAGCTCGCATGAGGCAGCAGAGGGCCTCCGGCGATGATTCCCGCGGCTTTAAGAAAGTCCCTTCGGGAATATGCAGGTGGCGACATAAAACTCCTCGTTACGGCCCAGACGATTTTTGCCGTAGTGGAAGAATAGCCCGCCGGGGACACCGAGGCCCGCCTTGCCCATCCCTCCCCAATACAACTAAGCTAGAGTTGCTATGTATGAAGACTTCGAAGTGACTGACCGCTGGACCGGGGAGCAGCTTCACTGTTCCTGGAAGGGGACGATCGTTGCCATCGCAACCCGCCATGCCGACGCGACCGATATCCGCTTCTCCGTCAACGACAAGCCGGTGTGGATTGCCATGCCGAATGCAGCATGGGTCGAGCAGAAGCGCCGCACAGGCCACGTCATCACTGACTACCTGGCTGCACAGGCCGCAGGCCGCTACCTGAAGCACGCCATCGAATCCGGCTACGACAACGGGCGCGAGATGTACACCATGACGGTCGATGAGGTCCTGGAGCACGCCGATGCCGTCGTTCACGAGGCCGGCCACACGACCAAGCTCCCCAGCCTTCCCGTGATCAACGCGGACATTCGTCCTGAAGACGAGATGTCGATTCACCTGCCAGGCGAACCAGCTTAACCAGCGAGAGACCCTCCTGATGCTCACGCGCCGCCGATTCCTCGTCACGTTTCCGGCCTTCGCCGCCGTAATGCATGACGCGGCTTTCCCCTTCAGGAAAAAGCCGCCTGCACCTCCGGCCCCCGTCTTTGTCTACTTTGGAACCGACACGAGCAAAGGAGTCAGCAAGGGGATCTATCAGTCGCGATTCGATCCTGCAAGCGGCCACCTTACACCTCCTACCCTTGCGGCAGTTACGCCGCGGCCCTCCTACCTTGCTCTCGCGCCAATCTCCCAGAGCGGACGCCGCTTTCTTTATGCAGTGAACGAGACGAACGACTCAAGCGATGCTGTCACGACCTTCGCCATGGATCCGAAGACAGGAGCGCTTCGGCAGATTGGGCAGGTTCCCTCCGGTGGCGCCGGTCCCTGCTACGTCTCCGTCGACTCGACCGGAAAATCCGCATTTGTAGCGAACTATTCCGGGGGTACGCTTGCGTCCTACCGGATTGCGCCCGACGGCACGCTGAGTCAACCGGTCGACCGCATCGACTTTCATGCCTCGAAGTTCGGCAAGCGTGGTCCGAACGCAGCGCGACAAGATGGGCCCCACGTCCATTCCGCCACGATCTCGCCCGACAACCGATTTCTGCTGGCAAGTGATCTTGGTTCTGACGACATTGCCGTCTTCTCGATCGATCCCCGAACCGCGCAACTGGCCACAAGCGATCCGTATCTCTTTCGCAACAACCGTCCCGGTTCCGGCACGCGCCATGTCGCGTTCCATCCCAACTGTCGCTGGGTCTACGGCATCTGCGAGCTCGATTCCACGATCGACCACTATCTGTGGTCGACGACGCAGTCCACCGACACCCCCAAGGGACTGCTGGTGAACGCGAACTTCCACATCAGCACGGTGGCTCCGGACTTTACGGGGAAGAACACAGGCTCTGAAGTCGCGGTCTCTCCGGACGGGAGCTTTCTCTACGCCAGCAACCGCGGCGAGGACACGCTTGTCGTCTTCGCCATCCGTCCCAAGGACGGCTCACTGTCAGTCGTGCAGCGCATCGCCTGCGGAGGCAAGACACCGCGCCACTTTGTGATGGACCAGACGGGGCGCTGGATCCTCTGCGGCAATCAGAACTCGGCTACGGTGACAGTCTTCCGCCGCGATCCTGGCTCGGGGCAGCTTACCGGGCCCGTTCAGACAGTCAACGTCGACTCACCCATGTTCAGTCTCTTCGCCTGAGAGCTATGTTTGCGCGCCGTCTTGTGGTTGAACGCGTTGATCTTTCGGGCAGCGCCGAGCGGTGCCCCATCAAGTGGATCGATAGCTTTGCTATGCGGAACTTCACCAACGACGCGGTCTTTGACGATACTCTGCCAGTTGAGGACGGCGTTCTCGAAGCCGGCTATCGCGTTCCGCTCGAGCGGCTGCAGACAGGCATGGAAGACTGGTTCCGCCGCAAAGGCTACCTCGCACCGGAAGACCGCCTCCGCATTACCGAGACGGCCGCTTGAGTCTCTACTCGTCGTAGTGCAAAAGGCTGAATACGTCGTACTCGGGAAACTTCGCACGGCCCTTCAGAAAGTCTAGCTCGATCGCAAATCCCAGACCGGCGATGACGCCTCCAAGCTGCCTGACTAGCTGCACGGTCGCTTGCATCGTTCCGCCGGTCGCCAGCAGGTCATCGACGATGATCACGCGCTGACCGGGCTGAATCGCGTCCAGATGAATTTCCAGTGAATCTGTGCCGTACTCGAGGTCGTAGCTCACTCGTGCAGTTGCTGCGGGCAGCTTCTTCGGCTTGCGCACCGGCACAAACCCGGCATTGAGACGGTAAGCCAGAGCGGGGCCAAAGATGAAGCCGCGCGCCTCGATGCCCAGCACAAGGTCGATCTCCTTGCCGATGTAGTAGGCGGCGAAGACATCAATCAGCTGCGCGAAGCCGGTCTTGTCCTTGAGCAATGTCGTGATGTCGTAGAACAGGATGCCTGGCTTGGGAAAATCCGGAACTGTCCTGATGAGCGGCTTGAGGGAATCGCAGTTGATCGGGGTCGACATTCGTTCTTACCAGGCTCCTTCAATCTCAAATGGACCGAGTTTCTCGCCTTCGCTATCGGTCAATTCATGTTCAATGACAGCGTCCACACGGCTGCCTCGCGATCCCTTCCTGAGCGCGGCTTTCAGGTCGGCTATATCCTCGGGGCTGCCGGCAGCGACCACCTCAACATGGCCGTCGTCCGTATTTCGCACCCAGCCACGCAGGCCAATCTCCGCGGCCTCCTGCTGCACAAACCAGCGGAATCCGACGCCCTGAACGCGGCCTTTGACGAGGTAATGGCAGACCATGGAGTCCTCAGTGTCGCAGAGCGACTTTCGCCTTGCAAGAATCTGCTGATGAGAGGCGAAGAGGCAGAGTTGTCACTCTGCCTCTGTATGTGATTCCTCTGCGAATCGTTACGCCCGGCTCATGTACGCGCCTTCGGCGGTATCGACGCGGATCTTCTCGCCCTCGTTGATGAACGGCGGAACCTGCACGACCAGCCCGGTCTCGAGCTTGGCAGGCTTGGTGACGGAGGACGCCGTCGCCGACTTGATGCCCGGCTCGGTCTCGACCACCGTCATCTCGACGACGCCGGGCAGTTCAATGCCTACGGCCTTGCCGTCGTGGAAGCTCACGGCGATGGTCAGGTTCGGCAGCAGATAGTCCACCGCGTCGCCGAGCGTCTCGCGCTTGAGGTGCGTCTGTTCGAAGCTCTCCATGTCCATGAAGTAGTAGTCATCCCCGTCGTTGTAGAGGAACTCCATCTTGACCTCGTCCACGACGACGCGCTCGATGGGGTCCGGCGAGCGGAAGCGCTCGACGAACATCGCGCCGGTGCGGATATTGCGGAGCTTGGCCTGGATGAACGCACGGAGGTTACCGGGCGTGCGATGCTCCACGGAGAAGACGAGGTGAAGGTCGTCCTTGAACTTGATAATCATGCCCGGGCGCATCTGCGTAGCGGGAATCGACATAAGAAAACCCCTGATCTCTAACGGTTGTGTTGGTTGTGCGTGGAGGGCGCGCCACGGCGGCAGTCCCATCTCCACAACCCTTCTATTGTAACGCAGCTAGAGGACCGAAGGCGGTCGTCAGGCTCCTGATCAGCCGCCAAAGAGCCGCTTGAAGAAGCGGCCAATCGAATGAAATACGCCGTGCGGCGCAGGGGCGGGCGGAGGCGGAGGCGCCTGGGCCGTTGTCTCCACGGGCGCCACGGCGGTAGCCGTCGTTGCAGGGGCGGCACTTGGGACTGGTGCTATCGGGACGGCTCCCGCGCCGGCACCGGACGGAGCAGAGGCAGCAGCGTGCGGCGCTCCCGTCCCGCCTTCGCTTTCCGATGTGCCGTAGCTCATGGTCGTCGTGACCTGCGCGTGAACGGCCTCGGCCTGAGGCACAGCACTTCCTGGAGCGAGCCCGTCGCTGATGGCCGCCGGGAAGGGATGTTCCTCCTCGACAGCCTTTGTGGACACCGCGGCTCCTGGAGCGGCGGGCGTGGCCGAAGTGTTACCTCCGTCCGCCACCGAGACCACTGGATCGGGAGGACAGCCGCACGGCGAGCTCTCGTGGTCCACTACCTCTTTGAGGCTGCCGTGCTCAAACAACACGTGCTGATCGGGAAGCAGTACATACGACGCCTCCCCAAACTGGTCTGCGATGTTCAGAGCGGGAGCCTGCCCGCCTCGGTTCTCCACGCAAGTATCGCCGTTCGGAGCCACGCGAATCCGCAGATCGAGCGGGCCGGCAACGCGCATGGAAAAGCGCAGGTCCGGCGTCATCACGACATCGTTTGCTGTTGCGGACATGTGAACTTCAATGGCTCCGCGATCAAGTGCCAGCATCAACGGCATGGTACCTTCTGCGCTCTTGCCTGCCGTGACGTGCAATCCGCTGGTAGCGCAGACGCGAATCTCGCCGCCACGGCTGAGCGTGACCTCAGCCGTGTGCTCTCGCGCCGTTACCGTCGTGCTCCCTACCAGCACCGCACGTCCATTGGTCACTTCGAGAGAGCCGGCAACTGTCGCATCCTGCACTCCGACCGTGCCGATCGGCTGCTGCCCGCGCGCCACGGCGACCAGGAATAGAGCAGGAACGAGCCGGCAGATCGTGAACCAACCAGCCTTCATCCCTTCCCTCGTTTCGTCAGCGTGGTGCATTGCAGAAGCATATCGAAATACGTTGGAACGCGACACACTCACAGCATTCGAAGCTTACTTCACGCTTTGTATAATACGGCCTATGGATCGCCAATACGTGCAGTTTGGGTGTGGAATGTGTGCTCCGGCAACCTGGAAAAACTTCGATGCGGGCCCTGCTTTCTGGTTACAGAGCCGGTTTCCCTTCCTCACACCGCTGCTCGTGAAGCGAGGTTTTCCTGACTATCCCAGAAACATTCAATACGGCGACGTGATCAAGGGACTGCCTGTTCCGCCACAGTCGGCTGACGCGGTCTACTGTTCGCACGTTCTGGAGCACATGACCCTCGAAGAGTTTCGCGTCGCCGTCCGGAACGTCTTCAACTACCTGCGTCCGGGCGGAACCTTCCGGCTGGTCCTGCCTGATCTTGAACAGCTCATCAAGAGCTATGTAAACGATCCCAGTCCAGAGGCATCCTCGCGCTTCATGCGTGAGACCTACCTCGGCGAGACGAATCTCCCGCGCGGTCTCCGGGCGATGCCGACGGCCCTCTTCGGCCGCGCGCGGCATCTGTGGATGTGGGACTACAAAGGCATCGCAGAACAGCTTGCCGAGGCAGGATTCACCAACATCCGCCGCGCGCAGCTCGGGGATTCGCCGGACCCGCGCTTCAGCGAGGTCGAGTCTGAAGGACGCTGGACCGGCTGCCTCGGTGTGGACTGCAAGCGTCCCTGACGTCTACATCTTCAGGAAATTTTCGATGAGTTGCTTGCCGTGCGTCGTCAGCACGCTCTCCGGGTGAAACTGGACACCCTCAATCGGCAGATCGCGGTGCCGCAGCGCCATGATCGTCTCGCCGTCGAGGGTTCGCGCCGAGACCTCAAGCTCCTTCGGCAGTCCCTCGTCGGCCACAATCAGCGAGTGATACCGCGTGCAGGTCATCTTCGGGGGAATCCCGCGAAAGATGGTCTTGCCGTCGTGCTCGATCTCGCTGGTCTTGCCGTGCATCAGCTTCGCCGCACGGACCACCTGACCGCCGAAGGCCGCGCCGATGGCTTGATGCCCAAGGCAGACTCCGAGAATTGGAATCTGCTTCTTCGCCTGCGCAAAGTGACGAATAAGGTCGATGCTGATGCCAGCATCCTGCGGAGTGCATGGCCCCGGCGAGATGAGAATCCTGTCCGGCCCCAGCGCCTCCACCTGGGCGGGAGTGAGCTCATCGTTGCGGTGAACGACGATCTCCGCGCCCAGCTCGCCCATGTACTGCACCAGGTTGTAGGTGAAGGAGTCGTAGTTGTCGAGGACGAAGACCATAGGTTGATTTTACGCCGCAACACCGTCGGCTGCTGCGTTTGCGCTACTGCTGCCGTGCGCGCTCAATCGCCCTCACCACCGCCTGCGCCTTGTTCCTGCACTCCTCAAACTCCTTCTCCGGAACCGAGTCCGCAACAACCCCCGCCCCTGCTTGAATATGCCCCTGCTTGCCGTTCATGTACAGCGTGCGGATGGTAATGCATGAATCAAGGTTGCCGCTGAAGTCCGCGTAGAGGATGCTGCCGCCATAGACGCCGCGGCGGGCCGGCTCGAGCTCTTCGATGATCTCCATGGCACGGATCTTCGGGGCACCGCTCAGGGTCCCCGCTGGGAAGCACGCACGAAATGCGTCGATGGAGCCGAGGCCGGATTTCAACTTGCCCTCAAGAGCAGTGACCAGATGCATCACGTGGCTGTAGCGCTCGACAAACATCAAGTCCTTCACCTTAACGCTGCCGAACTCACTGACACGGCCAACGTCGTTGCGGCCAAGATCCACCAACATGATGTGCTCGGCGAGCTCCTTCTCGTCGGAACGCAGCTCAGCTTCAATGGCGCGGTCCTCGACCTCGTCGGCGCTACGCGGCCTCGTGCCCGCAATCGGCCTGTACTCCACCTCACGGCCGTGCACTCGCACCAGCAGTTCCGGCGACGAGCCCACGATGTGGTGCGTCGCGGCGTTCTTCTTCGAGGAGTCATCATCCAGCCCGAAGCGGAGAAAGTACATGTACGGCGAAGGATTCACGATGCGCAGCGAGCGATAGACCTCAAAGGCATCGACTCCCGGCTCACAGTCGAACCGCTGCGAGAGCACGCACTGAAAGACATCCCCTGCGGCGATGTACTCCTTGGTCTTCTCGACCGACTTGAGAAATGTCGCCTTTGGGGTTCGCGGTATAAGCTTTAGTTTGCCTCCTGGCTTTTTCCTGCTGGGTTTCGGCAGTGCGCCTGCGAGTCTGCGTTCCAGACGATTCAGACGCTGCACAGCGCGCTGGTACGCCCCTTCCTTTTTCTCGCGCGTAAGGTCGGCGGTCACCATCAGGTGAATCTCTTTCTTGACGTGGTCGAAGGCGAGTACCTGGTCGAAGAACATCAGGCATGCGTCGGGAACGCCAAGCTCATCCTTCGCAGTAGCGGGCAGCTTCTCGATGAGCCTCACGACATCGTAAGCGAAAAAGCCCACCGCCCCGGCGGTAAACGGCGGCAGACCCGGCAGCCGCGCCGGCGTATGTCCACCCAGCGCCTGCTTCAGTTCCTCGAAGATGTCTCCCGTAAAGCTGCGCCGCCGCTTCCCTTCCTCAACCGTAATCTCGTGGCCTCGCGCCAACATCTTTTTATAGGGCTGTATTCCGATGAAGGTATAACGGCCTACGTGCTCGCCGCCCTCAACCGACTCCAGCAGAAACGCCTCCGGCTCCTCGGCCGCGATTCGCAGAAACGCGGACACAGGCGTCTCCAGGTCTGCGGTCACGGTTCGGTAAACGGGGACAAGCGTATGCTTGCGGCTCAACGCTGCAAAGTCGCGGGCGGAAGGCAGAGATCGGGCTTCAGCGGAAGGCATGATTGTTCTCATGATAACTGCCAGCTTGACAACGTCCCGCCCACTTCCTACTATTCCCCGTTTGTGCTATGGCTGGCGTTTGCGAATCGTCACTTTAGAGGCCTATACTCCATCGGGTTTGGGCCACAGACCGGCCTGGCACAAGCTGTATGTTTGCTTTCCACGAGGGCAAAGACTATGGCCGGAGAATCGCTGATACCAGCAACAGAGAAGAAAAGGGAACAAGAACCAGTTATGCAGACTCTCAGCATTGAGCAGGAGACCAATCCCTGGGAAGCCCAGGCAGCTCGCTTCGACTTCGCAGCAAAGAAACTTAACCTCGACCAGGGAATCTGGAAGGTCCTTCGTTATCCCTCTCGCGAGATCATCGTTCACATTCCCGTCACCATGGACGACGGCTCCATTGAAGTCTTCACCGGCTACCGCGTCCAGCACTCCATCGCCCGCGGGCCTGCGAAGGGCGGCATCCGCTATTCCCCGGATGTCTCGCTCGACGAGGTCCGCGCGCTCGCAAGCTGGATGACCTGGAAGTGCGCGGTCGTCAACATCCCGTTTGGCGGAGCCAAGGGCGGGGTGATCTGCAACCCCAAGAAGATGTCGCAGGGCGAGCTCGAACGCGTGACCCGCCGCTACACCGCTGAACTCATCGAGTTCATCGGCCCTGAAAAAGACGTCCCCGCTCCCGACATGAACACCAACGAGCAGACGATGGCCTGGATCATGGACACCTACTCCATGCACATGCGCCAGACCGTCACCTCCGTCGTCACCGGCAAGCCGGTGAACATCGGCGGCTCGCGCGGACGCACCGAAGCTACCGGCCGCGGCGTCTCCGTCGTCTGCGACGAAGCTCTGAAGCATCTGGGCATCGCCGTTGACGGCTGCCGCGTCATCATCCAGGGTTTCGGCAACGTCGGCTCCAACTCCGCGAAGCTGCTGCAGAGGAAGGGCTACACCATCATCGGCATCGCCGAGTGGGACGGTGGGCTCTACAACGCGAAGGGCATCGATATTCCCGCTCTCATCGAGCACCGCAAGAACGCCGGTACGATTAACGGCTTCCGCGAGGCCGAGGCCATCGATAGCGCCGAGCTGCTGACGCGCGAGTGCGAGATCCTGATCCCTGCGGCGACCGAGAACGTCATCACCAGCCGCAATGCGGACAAGATCCGCTGCCGCATCCTGTGCGAGGGCGCCAACGGGCCGACGACCACGGTTGCCGACGAGATTCTCGGCGACAAGCGCGTCTTCATCATCCCGGACATCCTCGCCAACGCAGGCGGCGTGACCACCAGCTACTTCGAGTGGGTACAGGACCGCATGGGCTACTTCTGGACGGAGGCCGAGGTCAACCAGCGGCTCGACAGCATCATGTCGGAGAGCTTCCGCGATGTGATCGCCTACGCGGAGAACCACCGCGTGAACAATCGCATTGCGGCCTATATGCTCGCGATCGACCGCGTCGCCTATACCACCAAACAGCGCGGAATCTACGCCTAAGCAAGTTCCCGGCTGGACGGAAGAGGCGGCCTCGCGCTGCCTCTTCCGTTTTAAATCGTTACCCTGACGACGACCTTCTGCGATACCGTCGCCGGAGTCGCTCCGGTCGAGGTTCCCGTCACCGAGATCGTGTAGGTTCCGGGGCGCGTTCCGAAGTCGGTGCAGTTGCCGGTCCCGCAGCCGGTCATTCCGGCCAGGCCGCTCAAGGCTATCAACGTCGCCACAAGTCCACGCAACGGACGGCGTCTCCCGGGAAGGAGCAGCACGAGCAGCCCCGCCGCGGCCGGTGCTGCATAGGGCAGGCTCGCGCTTCCGTAGGGAGCCGTCGCACCGCAGTCGTGCGGCGCAGCGGTGCTCAGGGTAAGCATCGTCGCACCACCGCCGGAGGGGATCGTCACGGCTCCGAAGGCGCAGGTCGTCTCGTCGGGCAGGTTGGTACAGGCCAGATTCACCGGCTGGCTGAAGCCGTTGGCTGGCACTACTGTTACGGGGACCGCGGCCTTCTCGCCTACACGCACAGTCACGGTGCCGACGCCGACTGTGAAGGACGGCTTGGTGGGCGGAACAACGGCTGCCGGTTGAATCGTTTGGCTCAGCGGCAGGGTGGTGGCTGCGGTGAAGTTGGGAGTCGCGGCATAGGTCACGGTGACCATGTGGTTTCCGGCGGCGAGCGCTGCGGTGTTCAGGGTTGCCGTGCCGGTCGCATCCAGCGGGGCGGTTCCGAGTACTGCGCCTCCGTCGAGGAAGGTGGCGGTTCCGGCTGGCGTGGCGTGCGTGCCCTGAATGCTTGCGGTGAAGACGATTCCCTGCCCTGCTGTGGCGGGATTGGCTGAGCTGGTGAGAGTTGCCGTGGTTGTGTCCTGGAGGACTGTGATGGTGACGGCGTTCGAGGTCGAGGGCGCGTGGGTAGCATCTCCCGAGTAGACCGCCGTGAGCACGTGGGCGCCGGCAGCGAAGCCCTCGCCAGCGCTTGCCGGACAGCTTGCCGCCGGAGCGATCTCAAGGACGCAGAGGTTGACCGCTCCGTCGTAGAAGGTGATCGTGCCGGTCATTATGCTACCGTCGCTGGCTGTGACCTGGGCTGAGCCGTCGACGACCTGACCGTAGACCATCGTCGTTGGTGTCGCGATGGTCAGGACGAGGTTGGTCGGCGTCAGCGTCGCGTTGCGCGGAGCGGCTGGCCGCTCCAGCGCCTGTGCGGCCGAGGCGGTAAGCAGAACGGCGGACAGACAGGCAAGATGTCGAAACGGCATCGCAAATCCCCTTGAAGGCTCCCAGCGGGCTGGGCAGACACTGTCTCTATCGGCTGGAGAGCCGAATGTGAGAGTGGCCTTCAAAGAAACCAGGCTGCTGGATTCCCGTTCCGAGGTTCGGCTGCGCCCGGTGCGATCTCTGGTGCATCGCGAGTCGCGGCTCAGTGTGGCAGAATGCTATTGTCTGGTGCGAACACTTTCGCCACCGGTTTGTTCGTAGACGACACCCCGATGAACCTGCCAAATTCCATCACGATGAGTCGGATTGCATGCATCCCGCTGCTCATCTGGATTCTGTCGCCTGTGTTCCCGTTTCAGGGCCACGGCGAGGCGGGCCTGAAGGGCGGCGAGCAGGAGATCATCGCTTCGATCGTCTTTATTCTTGCGAGCATCACGGACGGGCTCGACGGCTATCTGGCGCGGAAGCGCGGGCAGATCACAACGATGGGGATGCTGCTCGATCCGCTGGCCGACAAGCTGCTGGTTTCGGCGGCTTACATTGTGCTGGTGGCGTATAACCCGCGGATTGTGCCGCCGTGGATTGCCGTGCTGGTGATCGGGCGGGAGTTTCTGGTCTCGGGGCTGCGGTCGATTGCAGCGGCCGAAGGATTCACAATTGAAGCCAGCGAGATCGGAAAGCTGAAGACGGTGATCCAGATCGTCTCGGTTGTGGCTGCGATTCTGGCGCACCGCTGGGACTACTGGATCTGGTTCCCGAGTCTGGGCGGCGGCTTCATCATCGCGGTGCGGTTTATTGCGCTTACGGCGATCTACTGGATGACTACCGTGTCGATCATCTCGGCGGTGGACTACTTTGTCGCCTTCTGGAAGAAGATCGATCATGCGGCCGAGCGGCAGCGTCGCCGGCGGGTGGTGCTCAGCCGGAAGAAGCCTGCTCCGCCTTCTCCGGAGCATCCTTCCCGGATTGTGTGACCCTCCCCCCTGTTTTTGCGCAAAGTATTCTATCTACAAGACTTAGGCTTGGACTTTGATGGTAAAGTATTCCATCTAAAAGGTTTACGTGCAAAGTATTAAAAACAAACGAGTTGCGAGTTAAGCAATGGAGCCTGGGACAACCCGGAGCCATTTGTCTATTTCTATTAGGCCATGCGATTTGAAACATGGCTACGCAGTAAGGCTCGCAAAACGGTTGACAGCTTCTTCTGTTCTTCATCTCCCGATATGCAGCTTGTCGGCAATGAAAGCAGCGGCTGGTTCATCAATACCGGGCATCCAACGGAGGTGGCATACTGCGCCGGAGTCGGCCTGGGCATATCCTTCGAGCTTGAGCTTGCCAGGACAACGAAAGAGCCGGTTCTACTCTTCGATCCCTCTCCCACCGGATGCGCCACCATTGCGAAAAGCGACCTGCGCAACATGCACTTTTTCCCAATCGGACTTGCCGCAGAGACTGGCGCCATTGAGTTTTCAGTACCAAAGGATTTTGAGGAAGGTTCCTACTCCGTCCCCCAGGAAGGGATCGATAAAGTGCAATTTCCCTGCGTAAAGCTATCAACCATCATGTCCGATAACGGTCACACAAGCATCGATCTCCTAAAGATGGATATCGAAGGATTCGAGTACGAAGTGATCGACCAGGTATTGTCCGAACAAATTCCCGTCCGGCAGATATGCGTCGAGTTTCACCCCTGGTTGAAGCCCCGGCAGACCGCCAGGATGATCACGAGGATGCGCAAAGCCGGCTACAAAATTGTCCACAAACGTCGCGGCGACTATACCTTTCTCCTCGACGACTCGCGGTATAGACAGCTCTCAAGCTCCTCCACCAAGCGGCTATCAACACTGGCAAACTAGCGAGATTACCTGCCGACAACCCCCAGTTCCATCACTGCAGAATCGGAGTTCCCGCCTGCGCGACCACTCCCTTGGCCACGTCTTGTGCACGCTCGTGCCCTTGCTGACCACTGCCACGGTCACCGACATATCCCGTCCGTCGAACTCGTAGATTTGTGGGTTAAACAATGGAGCCCCGGATACCCGGGGCTTTTGTATCTATTTCTCTATTGCTTTTGTATCTATTTCTCTATTTTAGCAAATTGGGGAAACTGCTCTGCCACGAGGAAGTTGTTTGTTTTTATTGGGTTGAGTGGTTTGGAGGCTTGACATGGAGTTTGCTGGGATTTTGGGGCATGCTTTTCCAAGTTACTGATTCGTATGCTCTTGGCATCGTTAGAGGCAAAATCTAGTCGCTTCGTCTTTCGGACTTCGCTCAGGCCTTCGGCAGAGCGGTTGCCGCTTCGCGGCGTGCTTGAGAGACCCGAGGCTAAAGCCTCGGGGTACCTAGAAGCGAAATTCCGGCGCGGCTGAAGCCGTCCCCTTCCGTAGGGACGTCTTTTACGGCGACGGTGATCGCTCGCTTATCCCTCTCTGAATTTTTATTTCACTCTTCCGATGAGCCGGATGCGGCCGGTCAGGGCTCTTCCCAGATATTGGCTGAAGGTTCCGTATTGGGGTGAATCGACGACGTTGTATACAGTCAATGGATTTTTGCTGTCTGTGGCGTTTTCCATGACTCCTCGCAGTCCGAAGTAGGCTCCGCGGAGGTGGAACTTCCATTCGATGCCGGGGCTGAAGGAGACGTAGTCGGGGAATTTTCCTGAGCCTGCTGCTCCTACGACCTGGCGGTTGGCGTTGACGGGGGTGTATGGGAATCCGGAGTGCCAGTCGAGGGTGTAGACGAGGTCCCAGCTCTTTTTGAGCCTTTGCAATGGGAAGGGCAGCCATCCCCAGGAGATCAGGCGATTGGGGACATCCCATGGGAGAGGGGCGCTTTGCTGCGGACCGAGGACCGAGATGGTGGGGACGTAGTCGAGAGCGGCGTTCGTGCGGGCCGAGGAGTGGGTGTAGGAGGCGAAGAGTGTGTAATCCCGCGCGAAGGTGTGCCGCGCGTCGACTTCGATCGAGTGGTAGTGGTCTTGTCTTTGGTTGGTCAGCAGGTAGGTGCCTGATAGCGCGGCTGGGCCGTTCTGGTTGGCGTAGACGAAGCCGTCGTAGATGCGCTTGTCGAGGAAGTTCACGCTGGCGTAGATCTCGTGCGGCAGTTTTTTCTCGATGCCGATGCTCCAGTTGAGAGCGTGCGTCTGGGTGAGCGAGGACTGAGTTGTTGTAAAGACGGTTGGCAGCGGAGGAGGGATTGGCGTTACTCCGTTGGCGGCGTAGTAGGTGTCGTAGCGAACTCCGGCGAGAGACCGCGTGAGGTATTCAAGCTGAGTGTGTTCGTAGTAGAGGCCGATGCCGGCTGATAGCTTCAGTGATGATTCGGCTCCGGGCGGCGAGTACACGAAGGCGATGCGGGGCGAGAAGAGCGGGCGGCGGATGATCTCGTCCCAGTCGAAACGCAGGCCGGGTTCGACGAGCAGCCCTGGGTGGGCGAGCCAACGGTCCTGAATGTAGGCACCTGTTTCCAGGTTGTGGCGAGTATATGGGGAGATCGTGGGGAAGGTGCTTTGGCGGAGGAGGGTTCCATCTTCTCGCAGGTAGTTGACCGGCGCGCGGGAAGTCTCGCTGTCGAAGGTGATGTGGTTGAGTTCGATTCCGGCCATCAGGTCATGACGACCGTGGAGGTTTCGTGGCGGCAGATACAGGGTCGCGATTGCCTGCTCGCGGCGCGAATGGGAGGTCTGGTTTTCGAAGTAGCTGCCTTTGGCGATTTCTGGAGTGAGTTGGTAGGGGCTGTTTCCATGTGGCTCGTAGGAGTCGCGGAAACGGACGACTCCGAAGCCTGCTTCGAGCACGGCTCCGTTGTGGAAGCTGTGCTGGTCGCGGATGTAAGGGAGCCAGGCGGTGGTGTCGCGTTTGGTTGTGCTCTGCTGCGGGACTAAGGGCGAGATGCCGTCGTATGGGGAATGGTAGCCGTTGAAGAGCAAGCCGCCGGAGAGGATGTTCGCCGAGGTAAGGTTGACTTGCGCCTTAAGCAAGTTGCTGCCGCGCGTGAGGTGGTTTGTATCGGCATCGGCGGGGAGTTCCTTGATGTAGATGTTGTCGTACTCGACTTCAACTCCATCGAAGAACCAGGCGCGGTTGCGGACGATCGGGCCGGAGAAGCTGAGGCGGGGGACGAACTTGTCGAAACGAATTCCGTTGATCTGGTGAAACGAAGGGATGAAGTCGGTGGCGTTGAGGCGGAAACGGTTATCTCCCATGCCGGTGTAGAAGGCCACGACGCCTCCTGTGGCTCGGCCGAAGCGGACCGGGTAGCGTGTTGTTTCTACGTCGATGGTGCGGACGGCGTCGGGGCTGACGCGCATGGCCAGCGCGCCGCTTACGGGCGAGCGAATGTCGAATCCGTCGAAGAGATCGAGGGTGGCGTAGCTCTCCGATCCGGCGACGTGGATTCGACCGAAGTTGTCCTGCACGACACCTGGATTGAATGGGAGGAGGTTGCGAATGTCGCGCGAGGTTGGATAAGGGATGTTGACGATCTCGGGCGTGTTCATCGTGCTGTTGTCAGAGATCTGCTGAGGATCGATTCCGGTGGTTGAGGCGACGACATCAACTTCCTGACGCACGATCTGTTCATGGGCCAGAATGACCTCAGCGGTTTTCTGGTGCGCGTCAGCGTTCTCTTCGAGAGCTCGATAGAAGCCGGGTTTTTCTACGCGAATCTGGTAAGGAGCGTCCTGATGTAACGCGTAGGCGCAGCGGCCGGCGTAATTGGTTTGGAGTTGAACGGCATTGCGTCCCGGCTCAGAGATGATGACCTGGGCGTCGGGGACGGGGAGTCCGTTCTCATCGATTACGGCGAGGGCGACCTGCGAATAGGGTGCGGGTGTCTGTCCCGTTGCGAGGCCCGTGCAGCAAAGGAGAGAGAGTCCGAGGATGATTCCGCTTGCCAGTCGGGAAGGCGGCATGAGGATTATGTAAACGCTTCGCAGGTAGTTTGTCAGGTTGGAATTTGAGACAAATTTTTGCGGATGCGTCCGGACAGGATTCATTCCCACCCATCGCGATGAAACCGCGATGGATGGTGCACCCGATCTGCTGTGGCGCGCTGTGCGAACTGCGGGGATTCTTCGCTTCGCTCAGAATGACCGCCGTAGAAGGCTGGCTGCGCTACTGGAGGATGGGGACCCCTGCGAGTTCGCCGGCTATGCGGGCTTTCCACTCGGCGGGGCCGGTGTTGTGGACGCTTACTCCGCGGGAGTCTACGGCTACGGTGACGGGCATGTCCTTGACGTCGAACTCGTAGATGGCCTCCATGCCGAGGTCTTCGAAGGCGAGGACGCGGCTGCTCTTGATGGCTTTGGAGACGAGGTAGGCGGCTCCTCCGACGGCCATGAGGTAAACGGCCTCGTGGTCGTGGATGGCCTCGACGGCGGCGGGGCCGCGCTCGGCTTTGCCAATCATGCCGAGGACGCCGGTCTGATCGAGCATCTGGCGGGTGAACTTGTCCATGCGGGTGGCGGTGGTGGGGCCCGCGGGGCCTACGGCCTCGTCGCGGACGGCGTCGACCGGGCCGACGTAGTAGATGAAGCGGCCCTTGAGGTCGACCGGGAGCTTTTCGCCGCGGTTGAGCATGTCGGTCATGCGCTTGTGGGCGGCGTCGCGGCCAGTGAGAAGCTTGCCCGAGAGGAGGAGGACCTCGCCGGGCTTCCAGGTCTTTACTTCTTCGTGGGTGATGCCATCGAGGTTGACTCGCGTGGCTTTGGAGACGTCGTAGGTGAGCTGTGGCCAGGCGTCGAGCGATGGTGGATCGAGCGCGACGGGGCCTGAGCCATCGAGGTGGATGTGCGCGTGGCGGGTGGCGGCGCAGTTGGGGATCATGGCGATGGGGAGGTTGGCCGCGTGGGTGGGGTAGTCGAGAATCTTGACGTCGAGGACGGTGGTGAGGCCGCCGAGCCCCTGGGCTCCGATGCCGAGCCGGTTGATCTTGTCGTGCAGCTCGATGCGGAGGGCTTCGATCTTGTTCTGCGGGCCGCGGGCCTTGAGCTCCTGCATGTCGATGGGGTCCATGAGGGACTCTTTGGCCATGACCATCGCCTTTTCGGCGGTGCCTCCGATGCCGATGCCGAGCATGCCGGGAGGACACCAGCCGGCGCCCATGGTGGGGACGGTCTTGAGGACCCAATCGACGATGGAGTCGGAGGGGTTGAGCATGGCGAACTTGGATTTGGCCTCGGAGCCGCCGCCCTTGGCTGCTACGGTGACGTCGACCTCGCCGCCGGGAACCATCTCGACGGAGACGACGGAGGGGGTGTTGTCGCCGGTGTTCTTGCGGGAGAAGGCAGGGTCGGCGAGGATGCTGGCGCGGAGCTTGTTGTCCGGGAGGAGGTAGGCGCGGCGGACGCCCTCGTCGGCCATCTGCTGGACGGTCATCAGAGGCTGGCCGTCGTTGTCCCAGCGGGTCTCCATGCCGAGCTTGATGAATGCGGTGACGATGCCGGTGTCCTGGCAGACGGGGCGGTGGCCCTCGGCGCACATGCGCGAGTTGATGAGGATCTGAGCCATGGCGTCCTTTGCGGCGGGGGATTCTTCCAGCTCGTAGGCGCGGGTGAGGTTGGTGATGAAGTCCTCGGGGTGGTAGTAGCTGATGTACTGGAGGGCGTCGGCTACGGACTGGATGAAGTCGGATTGCTTGATGGTGGCCATGTCACCATCAATTCTAGGCGGCTGATATAGCGATTGTCGCCGTACATCGGCGCAGGTGCGCGGTTATCGAAGGATGTTTCATGGGAGTGCGCTTAAGGGCACGGCTGAAGCCGTGCCCTTAAGCGCGACCGATCGAGCTCCGCTCGAATGGACTGCGAGCTACTTGATGCGGCCGAAGCGGTAGAGGAGGCCTATGTTGAAGCCGACGTTGTTCTGGATAGAGCCCTTGGAGGTGACTGTGTCGTTGGGTGAGAGGCGGTAGAGGCCTCCGACGTAGGTGGGCGAGATGCGCATGGCGAAGTTGGGGAAGAAGTTGTAGTCGAGGTTGGCTCCGACGCTGAAGGCGGGGCGGTAGCCGGTCTCCCATAGGTGGAGTTCAGATGAGGGGATGCCTTTGGAGCCGGTGTCGAACTTGCCGAGGGCGGCGCCGCCGACTCCGTAGATGCTGACGGCGTACTTCTGCCTGGAGTAGATGCGGTAGGTGGGGCCGGCCATGAAGTTGTACTGGGAGATCTGCGGGTTGGGGATGTTGAAGGCGGTGTTGCCTACCTTGGCGTGGCCGTAGGCCCCGCGGATGTCGGCGGTGATGCCGAGCTTGGGGTTGAAGTAGCGAGTGCCGGTCATCCAGAAGGTGACTTCGTTGTTCTTCTGGAGGGTCTCGCCGGAGCGGAAGCGGAGGTATCCGCCGCCGCCGGCGACCTCATAGCGGTGGCTGTAGGTGTCATGGATGATGCGCTGGATGCGTTCCTTGCGGTTGGCGGTGGACTCGTGGCGGGGCCGGCGGCTGACCTGCGCCTGCAGGTGGCCTGCTCCGCCAATGACAAGGGTCGCAATAAAAAGGGTTGCTACAGACTTCACACTGATCCTGAAACCGAACATCAACCAATACTCCTGCACATGCTGAGCTCTTGCTATTGTGGAACCTGAGGCGCGCCGCCTGGACTCGAACCGCGGGCCAACTCTTATTAGAACATCGGAAGAGGGTTTCGGCGGCGGCCGGCGGAGAGAATCGCTTCATTAAAGGTGACATAGGTTATGGCCAAGAAGAGCAGCGGCGGTGGATTCGGCAAGGTGTTTCTGGGCTTTCTGCTGGGAGTGGCAGCTGCGGCCGCGGGGCTGTTTCTGTACCTGCGGTTCGGTCCGCTGCCGGTGGCGGTGGCGGATGCTCCGCTGCCGATGGAGAAGCAGATTGTGCGGTTGCCGCTCGAGGGGCGGATCGAACGCGAGAAGAAAGACGCGCCGTTCGGCATCGGCGAGGATGTGTTTGAAGGCGGCGCGCAGGTCTACAAGACGCAGTGCGCGGGCTGCCATGGGACTCCGGGACACGATGTGCCGTTTGCGAAGTCGATGTATCCTGCGGCGCCGCAATTGTGGAAGAAGCACGCGCGCAATAACGTCGTCGGGGTGAGCGATGATGCGCCGGGTGAGACCTACTGGAAGGTGGCGAATGGGATTCGGCTGACGGGGATGCCGTCGTACAGGCATGTGCTGTCGGACACGCAGATGTGGCAGGTTTCGTTGCTGCTGAAGAATGCCGACAAGGAGATGCCAGATCCGGTGATGAAGATTTTGCAGGGGCAGTGAGACGGAGATTGTAAGAGAGAAGGCGGACGATCCGAGGCTTGGGTCGTTCGCCTTTTTGTTGGTGTGTCGTCCCTAGCTGGGCTGCTCGAACAGCAGATCCCTCCACTCCGCTGCGCTCCGGTCGGGATGACAGCCTTATGTTGGAATGGATCCGTGATTCGCGCCCTAGTGGAGCGTGTAGGTGACGCCGGTGACGAACTGCAGGCTGTTCTTCTGGTAACCGAAGGCCGGATTGTTGAGGTAGGTGTCGAGCAGGTTCACGCTGAGGCTGAGGCGCTTGTAGGTGGGCAGCGTCAGGCCCGAAGCGAAGATCGCCGAGTAGGCGTGGGTGTTGTTCCAGGACTGGATGTAGGTTCCGCTCTCGGTGAAGAGGAGCTTGTAGGGCAGGTTGCGCTTGTACGCCTCGCCGAAGGTGGAGCCGATGAGGTTCTGGTTGGGGGTGGAGACCTTGGGCGGAGGGTACTGGACGAAGTTCTGGCGCTCGTAGTGGATGTCAGTCTTGAAGTCGAGCTCTTGGATGGGGGTCTGGAAGACGGTGTAACCGAGACCTCCACCGTAGATCTGCTGGAGGTCGAGCCCCTGAGAGTAGTTGTGGTCGTAAGAGAGGTCACCGAGCATGTAGAAGCGCGGGGTGAGGTACTTGTCGTGCTCGAAGTCGGTGTGGAAGATGTTGGTCTTGGCGACGGAGTCGGGTGAGGGTGGTTTGGTCTGCGGGATAACGGGCTGGGTCAGCTTGCCGTAGGTTTCGAGAAGGTTGAAGGTGGTGCGGGTTCGCGCAGGAAGGTAGGGGACTGAGGGGATGGCTCGAATGAGGCCGATGCCGAGGGTGAGGGTCTGGCCGTAGGAGGAGGAGTCGAGGACGGTGGCTCCTCCGGTGATGGATCCGTTCCAGCCCTGGAGGGGCCCGGGGTTTTCGATGACTTCTTTCTGGAAGGTGGCGCTATCGATGATGTAGGCGAGGTCCTTGTTGGCGACGGTCTCTGGCGCTCTACCGGAGGGGCGGGCCGTCACGGTTGACTCGCCGAAGGCGATGGCGCCGGGAGTCTTGGAGGTGCGGGTAATCTTTTCACCAGCCTTGAGCACGACGAAGTTGCCGCGGGACCGCAGTTCCTTGACCTTGTCGAGAGAGACGGTGACCTCGCCGACGGATTCGCTCTTGAAGATGACTGTGTTGCCGACGCCGTTTTCGAGAGTTCCCATGAGCCGCTCGCCGTTCTTGAAGACGATCTCGTCCGGGGCGGGAGCCTGTGCGACCGCCGTTTGAAAGAAGAGCGCCGAGGCAAGGCCCAACGCGGCGAGGCTCCAGAGAGCACGCATCCTGAATCGCTTCGGTTCCTGGCGTGAATTCATCCGTCCAAGATAGCGCGGCACGGGACTTATGGAGCTTCCCCGCCGAGGCTCTTGTTGGTGTTACTGGAAAGACTTTGCGTGGGACAGGCAGGTGGGCCGCGCCTGATCGACACGAGACGACTGGGAGGGCGAACTCGTCGCGGCTTCAAAATCAAGTCGCGGACAGGACAAAACGGGGGTCTGGAGGGGTGAGATTAATGCAAAGACACGCAGAGCGAAGCCCGGGCTCGATATTTGCGTATCTTATGGTGGGCTGCAATTTAGTCAGGTTGCAGAGGGAAGTTAGAGGGCAGAGTGCCCCGTGACTGGCGGAGATTTTTTGAAGGGAACTGTTGCCAATCGTCTTCGAATAGGCATACTATCCTGCTCGGAACGGTACGGTTCGAAAATGCCCGAACCGGCCGGGAATTCAAAACCATTGCGAATGAATTGTTTCCAGACAACTTTCGTATCCGTCTGAGTTACTTATCAACTTCCCTGAAGGGGGCGGTTCTACCCTTTAGCGCGCTTTGGAAGGAAGAGAAAAACATGGCATGGTACGCATACTGTATTGCAGAGAGACAGTCCTTTCCGGAACTTTGCCGGCACCGACGTCCGATGCCCTTGACCGGGGTCGCCGGGCTGTTCGGAAACCAAACATTCCTCTTTCCCGCAAGTGAGTTAGCCATCGTCGTCTCGGAGCACAACGCCGAGGACAGTGCCCGCCTGGACCAGCAGGCCCAGAAGGACCACGCCCGCGTTATCGCTGAGTGCTTCAAACATTCAACCGTACTTCCCTTCCGCTTTGGTACAACCTTTGAAGATGACGACGCGCTGCGTCGCTCGGTGCGGTCAAACCAACGGCACTTCCTGGCCAACGTCGAGCGGCTGCGTGGCAAGGCCGAGATGCACCTGAAGGTACTCGTCGACGACACCTGCCCCGGCACGACGACGCGCAACATGACGGTGGGTCAGCAGTACCTGACCAGCCTTCGTGAGAGCGCGAGTCGCCAGCGAGAGCGTCAGTCGAAGGCGCGCGCGCTTTCGGTCCAGATGCACCGCATGTTCCTTCCGCTCGCCGAGGAGATCACCTGCAAGCGGACGGATTCGGGCAAGATGCTTCTGGACATCGCCCACCTGATCGACCACAAGACCGTGGAGCGATACCAGAACAAGTACACGTCGGCGACCCAGCAGATGAAGGAGTGCCAGATGCAGCTTTCGGGCCCGTGGCCTCCGTACCACTTTGTGCATCGCTCAGGCGCGCAACACTCGGCCTGACAACGTTACGCAGGGCTCACATATCGCGCTCCGCATTTTGCCGCCAGCAGGCGACGAAATGCGGGGCGTTTATTTTGTAGGGCTTGCAGGCTGCCTTTTCCCCCGGCAGACGCATCGCATCTAAATAGTGGTTGCTGTCAGTAAATTACCTTAGTACCTTACAAGCGGCACTTGCCGCACTACCAAGGAGAAAGCATCCCCATGAGAACGAATGAACGGTTTTTTTCGGCCCTGGCTTTGATGGGTCTGATCCTCCCCAACTACTCGGGCGTCCTCCATGCTCAGGAAGCAAATCCAACTGCGCAGACCTCGCCGGAGCAAAAAGAGAATGCAATTACAAAGCAGGACGATGGCGTCTACCTGTACCGGGTGAAGGTGGTGCAGCGCGATCTGGACGCGGTGAACTTCCTGCATCGCACCGGCTATACGATGCTTGCGTTCAAGGGAACGACTCTGCTGCCACTGGCCAAGGGCGAGGCGAAGGTGACCAGCGAGCGCGGCGGCATTGTGATCGAAGCAAGGTTTCAGGGATTGCCGCCTGCCAATAGCTTTGGCGCGGAGTACCTGACCTATGTGCTGTGGGCGATTACTCCCGATGGCCGCCCGAGTAACCTGGGCGAGGTTCTACCGGCAGGTACGAAGAACGACATTACGGTGACGACGGCGCTGCAGTCGTTTGGGCTTGTGGTGACGGCGGAGCCTTACTTCTCCGTGACGCAGCCGAGCGACGTGGTTGTGCTGCAGAACCAGATCCTTCAAGACAAGACAAACGGCGTTCTGGAGAAGGTGAACGCGCACTATCTGCTGCTTCCGCGTGGAACGTATGCGGAGACCGATGGAGCGAAGACGATCGCGAATCCGATTACGCGGAATGAGAAGTCTCCGCTTGAGTTCTACCAGGCCAACAATGCAGTTCGCATTGCGCAGCAGGCTGAGGCAGATAAATATGCTCCGGACATCCTGCGCGAGGCGATGCAGGACCTGAAGAATGCGGCTGATATCGATCGCGGCAAGAAACCGGACCGCAAGATGGAAATCACCTTCGCGCGCCAGGCGGTGCAACGCTCCGAGGATGCCCGGCTGGTGACGCTGCGCAAGCAGGCTGCGGAGCGTCAGATGAACGCCGAGATGGCCAAGCGCGATGCGGAGACTCAGGCGCAGCAGGCCCAGTTGCAGGCGCAGCAGGCACAGATGCAGGCACAGCAGGCGCAACTGCAGGCACAACAGGCCCAGCTTGAGGCAGAGCGCGCCGCGGCCGCCAAGGCCCAGGCCGACGCCGAGCGCGCCCGCGCGGAGGCAGAAGCTGCAGCCGCCCAGGCCAAGGCCGCGGAGTCTGCAAAGAGCGCACAGAGCGCAACCGAAGCCCGCGAGAAGCTGCGCTCGCAGTTGAACAGCGTGCTTGCGACGAGCGAGACGGCGCGCGGCCTGATTGTGAATATGTCGGACGTGCTGTTCGATACGGGCAAGTACACGCTGAAGCCGAATACGCAGATCAGCCTGGCGAAGGTGGCGGGCATTCTGCAGGCGTACCCAGGGCTGAAGCTGCAGGTTGAGGGCTATACAGACAGCACGGGCACCCCGGAGTTTAACCAGAAGCTCTCGGAGAACCGGGCCGGCGCCGTGCGGGAGTTCCTGGTGGGACAAGGCGTCGCAGAGGGCAACATTGCGGCGGCCGGGTATGGCGAGAACAAGCCGGTCGCCGATAACAAGACAGCGGCAGGACGCGCGCAGAACCGGCGCGTGCAGCTCGTCGTCTCAGGCGACGCGATCGGCGTGCAGTCGAGCGCGCCGGAGGATTCGGAGGCCGCTGCTGCGCCTGGTGCTGCTGCAGAGACGGGAACCTCAACCCCGCCGCAGTAATGCACGGGGGAATGACGGAAGAGGCCGCTTCGTGCGGCCTCTTCGTTTTTTGGTTATAAGAAGGCATGGGATCTCTACAAGGGAAGACAGTCTTGATTACGGGCGCGAGCTCCGGAATTGGCCGGGCGACCGCTATGGCTTTTGCACGCGAGGGCTCGCGGGTGCTAGTGTGTGCGCGGCGTGTGGACCGGCTCAAGGAGCTGGAGCCTTCACTGACGGCAGCTGGAGCAAAGGCTGTTGCGAGCTTTGAGGTCGACGTTCAGGACCGCGCGGCAGTTGAGGCAGCGATTGCGGCGCTGCCGGCCGAGTGGAGCGAGATCGATGTTCTGGTGAACAACGCCGGCCTGAGCCGAGGGCTGACCAAGGTCTACGAGGACGATCCGCAGAACTGGGAAGAGATGATCGACACCAATGTTAAGGGGCTGCTGTATGTGACACGCGCCGTCGTGCCGGGAATGGTGTCGCGGGGCCGGGGCCATGTCGTCAACCTGGGATCGACGGCGGCCTATATTACGTATGCGAATGGCGCGGTGTACTGCGCAACGAAGGCGGCGGAGAAGTCGATCAGCGAAGGGCTGAAGATCGATCTGATGGGAACGCCGGTGCGCGTGACGTCAGTGGATGCGGGGATGGTGGAGACGGAGTTCAGCGAAGTGAGGTTTCGTGGCGATAGGGAGCGGGCGGAGAAGGTGTACCAGAACATTACGCCGCTTCAGCCGGAGGACCTGGCGGATGCCATCGTGTGGGCGGCCTCGCGCCCGGCGCATGTCAACATCCACACGGTAGTTATGACGACGATCGACCAGGCCAACTCGGTGGTCTTTCATCGACATAGCTGAAGCGCAGCAGCGCCACAGTTACATATGCACGGACCAGCCGAGTTCGGCAAGCTTCTCCTCGATGTCGGCCAGGGCGTAAGCCAAAGCCGATCGCCGGTGCGGGCTGGAGGTCCGCTCCGAGAGGATGCGTTCGCGTTGCAGCTCAAGTGCCTGCCGCTGCCGTTTGCGCTCGGCGTCTTCGGTGCGAGCGGCGGAACTATCGGGCTTGGGTGCGTCTGCCTGTGATTGCTGTTCTTCCACTGATTTGCTCTCCCATCCACGCGACATATAGTCATTCTACGCCGTCGAATGTAAAGTCCTATGCTTAAAGGATGTGCCGCAAAAACAATAAGATGCAACCTCTAAGGAACTCATGCGTGGGAGTGTCGGGCCAACAGGGCCGATTCGGGTCGGCGAAACCGTTAATCGCACGATCGATCCAATGCTGGATTCTCGGGCTGAGTTCTCGCTGAAACCAAACCGGTGCAGGTTTCGTCGTAAGGTCAGACCTGCACACACCAAGGAAGCTGATATGTGGATTGTTCGACTGGCGCTACGGCGGCCGTACACCTTCGTCGTGATGTCAGTGTTGATTCTCGTCCTCGGCATCGTGAGCATCGAGACGATGAGCACGGACATCTTTCCGACCATCGATATTCCCGTGGTGACGATGGTATGGAGCTACTCAGGAACGAGCCCCGACGAGATGGAGAAGCGGTTCACGACCATAAGTGAACGCGCGATGACGACGACTGTGAACGACATCGAGCACCTCGAGTCGCAGTCCGTCAGCGGTGTCTCCATCATCAAGGTCTTCTTCCAGCCGGGCACGAAGATCGAGGCCGCGGTCGCGCAGGTGACGGCGGTGAATCAGACGATTCTGCGCGTCCTTCCTCCGGGCACAACGCCGCCCTTCATTCTGCAGTTCAGCGCGTCGAATGTGCCGATTCTGCAGGCGGTCCTTTCGAGCGACAAGCTCTCCGAGTCTGACCTCTATGACCTTGGCCTGCAATTTGTGCGCACGCAACTGGCTACGGTACAGGGAGCGCAGGTTCCGGCGCCGTATGGCGGCAAGTCGCGGCAGATTATGGTGGACCTTGACCTCGGGCAGCTATACGCTAAGGGCCTTTCGCCAACCGACGTGGTCAATGCGCTGACGGCGCAGAACCTGATTCTGCCGGCGGGAACGGCGAAGGTGGGAACGACGGACTATATTGTCCGCACGAACGCGAGTCCGCAGATTCTCAATCAGCTCAATGAGCTTCCTATCAAGAGCATCAATGGCGCGATGATCTATATACGCGACATCGGCCAGGTGCACGATGGCGCAGCGATTCAGCAGAATATCGTGCGCGTCAACGGGCAACGCGCGGTACTGTTGACCATCCTAAAAGCGGCTTCGGCATCGACACTGGATATCGTCAAGCGTGTGCGCGAGCGGATGCCTCTGATCCAGGCAGGGCTGTCACGGGACCTCAGGATCGATCTGCAGTTCGACCAGTCGATCTTCGTTCGCGCGGCGCTGCAGGGAGTGGTGAAGGAAGCCGTGATTGCCGCGACCCTCACGGCGCTGATGATTCTGCTGTTCCTCGGCAGCTGGCGCAGCACGGTGATTGTTGCCATCTCGATTCCGCTGTCGATCCTGACGTCGATCATCGTGCTGAAGTTCCTGGGCCAGACGCTGAACACGATGACGCTGGGAGGACTTGGACTGGCGGTCGGCATTCTGGTGGACGACGCCACGGTGGAGATTGAAAACATCCACCGCAATCTGGGACTGGGCAAGGAGATCGAGCCTGCGATTCTGGATGGCGCAGCGCAGATCGCGGTTCCCGCCTTTGTCTCGACGCTGGCGATCTGCATTGTCTTCGTGCCGGTGGTCTTTCTGTCGGGCGCAGCCAAGAGTCTTTTCACTCCGCTCGGGATGGCGGTGGTGTTTGCGATGCTGGCGTCGTATCTGCTCTCCCGCACGCTGGTTCCCACGATGGTCAAGTTCCTGCTGGCCAGCGAGGTGGAGATGTATCAGGACCACGCGGAGCACGAGGCCGGCTACGTGGAGAAGACGAAGCCGGGCCTGTTCTGGAGGCTTCACTTCCGCTTCAATGCAGCGTTCGAGCGGTTTCGCCAGCGCTACCAGAAGGTGCTGCACTGGGTGCTGGAACATGCCGCGTTCTCGCTGGGATGCTTTGCGCTGTTCGCGTTGCTCTCGGCCTGCCTCGCTCCATTTATCGGGCAGGACTTCTTCCCTGCCGTCGATGCGGGCACGTTCCGCCTGCATGTGCGCACGGCTCCGGGGACGCGCATTGAGGAGGTCGAGCGCATCTTTGGCGAGATCGATGCGACGATTCGCCAGGAGATTCCAGCCAGCGAGTTGTCCCTGGTCCTCGATGACATCGGCATCCCGAATGGCAGCTTCAATCTGGCCTTCGGCGATGGAAGCCTGACCGATGTGCAGGATGGCGAGATCCTGGTCGCGCTCAACGAGAAGCACCATCCGACAATGGGATACCGGATACGACTGCGGGAGATTCTTCGCAAGAAGTTTCCCGATGTGACGTTCTACTTTCAGGCTTCCGACATCGTTAATCAGATTTTAAACTTCGGCCTGCCTGCGCCGATCGATATCCAGATCAGCGGACGACAGTTTTATGCGAACTACGCTCTGGCGCAGAAAGTCAGGCGGGAGGTCGCCGGAGTGCCGGGAGCCGTCGACGTCCACATCAACCAGGTGGTGTACGCTCCGGAGTTTCGCGTGAACGTCGATCGCAGCCGCGCCCAGACGATTGGCCTGACGGAGGCGAGCGTCGCCAACAGCATGCTGTATGCGCTGTCGGGCAGCGGGCAGGCGACCCCGAACTACTGGCTGAACCCGGAGAACGGCGTCAACTATCAGGTAGTGGTGCAGACTCCTCAGTACAAACTGGACTCACTTGCCGCGCTGGAGAGCATCCCAATCACGGCGAATAACAGTCCTGCCGCGAATACGAGCAGCTTCGCTCCCGGGCCGCAGTTGCTGAACAACCTGGCGCGCGTGGATCGCGCGACCAGTCCGGCGGTGACGAACCACTACAACGTGCAGCCCGTCTTCGACGTCTTCGCCTCGGCGAGCAGACGCGACCTGGGCGGCGTGGCGCGCGACATCGACAAGATCATCGACAAGTATCGCAAGCAGGTTCCACCGGGCACGCAGATCACGATGCGCGGGCAGGTTTCGAGCATGCGCGACTCCTTCACGGGCCTTGGACTGGGGATGATCTTTGCTGTGCTGCTGGTCTACCTGCTGATGGTCGTCAACTTCCAGAGCTGGCTGGACCCGTTCATCATCCTGACGGCGCTGCCGGGCGCGGCGTGCGGCATTCTATGGATGCTCTTCCTTTCGGGAACGACCTTCAGCGTGCCTTCGCTGATGGGGGCCATTATGACGATCGGCGTGGCGACGGCGAACTCCATCCTGATCGTGACGTTCGCCAACGACCAGCGCAGGGCCGGTATGAATGCGCTGGAGGCCGCAGCGGCGGCGGGCGTGACGCGTCTGCGTCCTGTGCTGATGACGGCACTGGCCATGATCATCGGCATGTTGCCGATGTCACTGGGCATGGGCGAAGGCGGTGAGCAGAATGCTCCGCTGGGACGCGCGGTGATCGGCGGCCTGATCGTCGCTACGTTTACCACGCTGCTGGTGGTGCCCATTATCTACAGCCGTCTGCGCCGGCATGATCCGGAGACGATGCGGATCGAAGAGTTGCCGGAGTAGCCACCGTAGATATCACGAAACACCCTATCCTGAGAGAGAACGATGACGCACAACGCCCAGACCGGAACGCAATCCTCAAGCCGAGCACCCTACATTGGTGCGGCGGCGTTTTTTCTCATGCTGATTCTGGTCGGCATTATGTTCCTGCTGCCGAAGCTGCGCCACAGAGATGCACTGGAGGCTGAGGCCAAGGAGGCCGCAGGGCCGCCCACGGTGATGACCACGGTCCTCAAGGAGGGCGAGAGCGGTGGCCATATTGAGCTTCCAGCGACCGTGCAGGCGTTTGATCAGACTCCTATCTATGCGCGTACCTCCGGCTACCTGAAGGCCCGGTATGTCGATATCGGCGACCACGTACACAAGGGGCAACTGCTGGCGGTGATCGACGATCCGCAGACCGACCAGGCGCTGATGCAGGCGAGGGCAACGGTTGCCCAGAACAAGGCGCAGCTGGCTCAGGCGCAGGCCAACGCGGCGCTTTCCAAAGTGACAAATGAACGGTGGCAGAACCTGCAGAAGGAGGGCGTGGTGGCGCAGCAGGATGCTGACCAGAGATATGCCCAGGCCGGGGCGGATGCCGCTTCCGTCGCCGCCGCGCAGGCCAACATTGCGGCGGGCGAGGCCAATGTCCGCAGCCTTACAGAACAGGTTTCGTTCGCCCGCGTGGTCGCTCCGTTCAACGGCATTATTCTGTCGCGCTCGGTCGATACCGGTTCGCTAATCAGTTCGGGCAGCCAGAACAGCGTGACCCAGATGTTTACCATCGGTCAGGCAGATACCATCCGCGTCTTCGTGAGCGTGCCGCAGGCCAGCGCTGTGGGGCTGAGGAAGGACTCCCTTGCCAGGGTTGCGCTTCGTGAGCTTCCCGGGAAGGTTTATACCGGGAGGGTTGCGCGCACGAGCCAGAGCATCGATCCCAGCACGCGCACACTGTTGGTGGAGGTGGACCTGAGGAACGACGGGCATATTCTGCCGGGCATGTATGCGACGGTCATCTTCGATCTGCCGCGAGGCGGTCCGGCTCCTGTGCTGCTTCCGGCAAACGCGCTGGTCATCCGCACCTCGGGGCCGCAGGCAGTAGTGGTGGATAGCAATAATATTGCTCACTTCCGGTCGATCGTGCTGGGGCGGGATCTGGGGACGCAGACTGAAGTCGTCGGCGGATTGAAGGCCGGCGATGTTGTTGTGCTGAGCCCGGGAGACGCGGTCACGGATGGGGCGAAGGTTCAGCCGCAGCAGCGTTGATTGACACGGCGATGCATATAATCTGAAGTGTTGGGGCGGCAGGCCGCGCATAGGGGCTACGGAGGAAAGATAACCGTGATTGTTGAGATCGAAGGGCTCCGCAAGGTGTATGACGGCAAACAACGCGTTGTCGCTGTCGACGGCATCGACCTTGGCGTGCAGGAAGGCGAGTTGTATGGTCTTCTGGGGCCTAACGGCGCGGGAAAGACCACGACAATCAGCATCTGCACGACGCGCGCGCTGCCAACCGCAGGCAGGGTGCGGATTGCGGGCATCGATGTGATCGAAGCGCCGGCGGCGGCACGGCGGGGCATCGGCGTGGTGCCGCAGTACAACACACTCGACCGAGCGTGCACGATCTACGAGAACATCTACTTCCACTGCCTGTTCTTCGGATTTTCGCGGGCGGATGCGAAGCAACGGACGAACCAGCTTCTGGAGCAGTTTCACCTTACGGAGCGCGCCGATGCGTATCCGTCACAGCTCTCGGGTGGCCTGGCGCAGCGCGTTCAGATTGCGCGCGCAATCGCACACCATCCCAAGGTGCTCTTTCTGGATGAGCCGAGCGCAGGGCTCGATCCGCAGAGCCGCATCGCGATGTGGGAGGCGGTGCGCGGCCTGCGCGAAGAGGGCATCACCGTCGTGCTGACTACGCACTACATGGAAGAGGCCGACGAGCTCTGCGACCGCGTCGCCATCATCGACCACGGAAAGATTCTGGTGGAGGACACGCCTGCTGCGCTCAAGAACTCGGTTGGCGCGCAGCGGGTGTACGAGCTTGATCTTCGCAGCCAGCAAGGGATTCCGGTTCTGGTTGAGGAGCTTGAACGCCGCCCCGGAGTCGCCAGCGTTGAGACGACAGCTACAGGAGTTCGGATTCTTGCAGAGGGCACCGAGGGTTTGATCTCGGAGGTCGTCAACGCCGCCGACCCTTACGGCCTGCGCGATCTGACCATCACGGAAACCAGCCTGGAGACGGTCTTTATCCGGCTCACGGGAAGAGACCTTCGCGAGTAGTTATGACGCCTACGACACAACTCGAACCACTCGGAGCGAAGGCCTCTCGCACTCAACTGCAGGCGTCGTCTGGCCCTGGCGGCTCACGCTCAACGATGACGCAGTATGCGCGTGCGTTTGCCGGTCTGTTCCTGCGCGATCTTCATGTGCTGCGGCGCGAGCTCTTCCCTTTCGTCATCCGCGTCTGCATGAATCCGATGCTGTTCCTGTTCGTCTTCACGTTCATCATGCCGCACATGAGCGGCGGCGCGGCGATGAACCCAACGGCTGCGATGGCAGGAGGAAACTTCAGCACGGTTCTTCTACCCGGGCTGATGGCCGTGGCGATTATGTTCAGCGGGATTGCTGCGGTTGCGCTTCCGCTGGCGCAGGAGTTCGGCATTACGCGTGAGATTGACGACCGCGTGATGTGTCCGCTGCCGGTGGCGGCGGTTGCGATCGAGAAGATCTGCTTCTCGGCGATGCAGAGCATCATCGCGGCAGCGGTGGTCTTTCCGCTGGCCTACTACATCCCGACTACGCCGGTCGTGGCGCACGTTGCGAGCTGGCCTTACCTCATCCTGGTGCTTGTGCTGGCGAGCGTGACCTCGGGCGCGCTCGGGTTGACCATTGGCACGACGGTCAAGCCGCAGCAGATCGGCTTGATCTTCGGCGTCGTCGTGATGCCGATCACCTTTCTGGGCTGCGTGTACTATCCGTGGGCTGCGCTCAATCACATCCGATGGCTGCAGCTCGGAGTCCTGGTCAATCCGATCGTTTACATGAGCGAGGGCCTGCGCTCGGCGCTAACGCCGGCGCTGCCGCATATGTCACCGGTGCTGATTCTCGGCATGCTGGTGTTCTTCCTTGTGCTGCTGACGTGGCTCGGGATTCGGGGGTTCCTGCGCCGGATTATCGGGTAGCGGGTCGTTCTGACTTAATCGAAGACCGAGGCGGAGACGTTTTTCGCCTGCAGATCGGCGGCGATCTGCTGTCCGTGAAAGCGCCCGTTTTCGATGAATATCTCGTTGGTGCGCTCGCCTGCGATGACGACGCCCGCAAGGTAGATTCCGGGGACGTTGCTCTCAAGCGTTACGGGATCGCAGACCGGCGTGCGATGGTTGTCTTCGTCGAGCTTGATGCCGAGACGCTCAATGAACTCAAAGTCAGGATGATAGCCCGTGAGGGCGAAGACGAAGTGGTTCGGAATCGTCAGTAGACCCTGTGGGGTGGCGAGTGTGATCTCGTCCTCTGCGATGTGGGTCACGCTGCTGTTGAAGTAGGCGGTGAGCTCGCCGTTCTTGATGCGGTTGTTGATGTCGGGCAGGATCCAGTACTTTACGTGACGGTGCATCTCGGGGCCGCGATGCACGAGCGTCACTCGCGCTCCGTGCCGCCAGAGATCGAGCGCGGCGATTGCAGCGGAGTTCTTGCCGCCGATCACGACGACGTCGAGCCCGAAGAACGGATGCGGCTCGTCGTAATAGTGCCGCACCTTATTCAGATCTTCACCCGGAATGTTGAGGTAGTTCGGCAGATCGTAGTAACCGGTCGCGATGACGAGCTTGCGGGCGCGATGCGCGAGAGGGCGGCCGAAGCGATCGGTGGTGTGGACGACGAAACTTCCGTCGGAGCCGGTGACGCGCTCGACGTTCTCGTACTGCCGCACGTCGAGGTGATAATGCTCGGAGACCTTGCGGTAGTATTCGAGCGCCTCGTTGCGGTTCGGCTTCTGGTTGGGGCTGGAAAATGGGATGTCACCGATCTCCAGCAGCTCCGGCGTGGTGAAGAAGGTCATGTGCGCCGGGTAGTGGAAGAGCGAGTTGCAGAGACAGCCTTTATCGACGAGCACGGCTTTGAATCCGGCACGCTGCGCCTCGATCGCACAGGCCATGCCGGTGGGTCCGGCTCCGATGACAAGAAGGTCTGCCTGCGGTTCGGTGGTGTCTCTGGCGTGGCTTTCGCTCATACTTCCATCTTACTGAAATGTCGAGCGAGCCTCGGTTGATGGGATGTTGCTTAGTTTTCGAGCGTAACCAGCTTGTGCGCGATGGCAAAGAGCGCGAGTTCGAGGCGCGTTGAGACGCCGGTCTTGTCGAAGATGTTCGACAGGTGCCGCTTGACCGTCTCCTCGCTGATGGCGAACTGCTTGGCGACATCCTTGTTGCTGCAGCCTTCGACGATGCAGGTCACGACTTCGAGCTCGCGGGGCGTGAGGCCGTAGGTCTTCTTGTCGGAGGTGGCTGCAGCCTGCTTCATCAGCTCGTTCAGCGCGGCGACAAGATTGACGACACGCTCGCCGCCGATCCAGTAGTCGCCGGAGAGGACGGCGCGGAGCGACTTGGGGAGGTCCGCGGCGACCGAATCCTTGAGGACGATGCCGCGGGCGCCGATCTGCAGGGCCTCGATGATCTGCTGGGTCGAGATGGTGCTGGTGAGGAGGAGAATTTTCACACGCGGCGACTTGCTCATAATGGCGCGCATGGCTTCGAGACCAGGAAGGCGCGGCATCTGAAGATCGAGGAGCAGAATGTCGGGCTCGAGTTCGAGGGACTGCGTGATGGCGTCGTCGCCATCGTTGGCCTCGCCGACCACTTCAAAGCCCGGCTCGCTCTCCAGCATGTTCTTGACGCCGAAGCGTACGACTGGATGGTCGTCGGCGACGACGATGCGGATGGGCGCTACTGCCCCTGCGACCCCGATGGACTTTTTCTCGGCTTCACTCATGCGCGGCTTCTCCTGAACTACCTCTGGTACTTGTGGTGATGCTTGCGTTTTCGCGTGCGTTCAGCATAACCTCCAGGCGCTCGCAGGCCAGAAGGAATTCATCGAGCGTAGCTACATGATTAGCAGCTAACCCCTTGTTTTCCATTGCAGTTGCAAGACTTTGCAACTCCATCGCGCCGACCATGCCGCAGCCTCCCTTGATGGCATGCGCCTCTCGCTTGTAGGACGCGTTGTCGCCGGCGGCAGCGGCCTGACGCATCGCAGCGATTCGCTGCTTCGCGTCTCCAAGACAGAGATGGTACAGGCTCTTCAGCTTCTCCGGCTTCATCGATTGCGAGAGCTTTTCATAGGTAGCTTCGTCGAGCACCGTTACATGACTGTGAACCGGTTTCGAGGGCTGAGTGCTGCGGCCGCGGGTCACCACGGCCGTGAATGTCTCCATCGTGAATGGCTTCAGCAGAAAATCGTCGTAGCCCTGGGAGGCCGTGCCGATGGGCGGGCTGCCACTCATGGCCAACAGCGTTGTCCCGTTGCCGCAGACGTGGCGTAGAGCGCCCGCGAGCTCCGTGCCGGTGATACCAGGCATCTGAAGATCGGCGAGCACGATGTTGGGCGGAGAGACTCTGGCTGACTTCAGCAGGTCGAGCGCGCGCTCACCGGAGTCGGTTCCATCCACCGAATAACCCTGTCGCCGGAGCAGCAGGATGAGAAGCTCCCGGCTCACGATATCGTCATCTACAACGAGCACTCGCATCAAAGGCTTCACAGTTCCTTTCGCGCAAAGGGTATCAAGTGCATGTTTTCCATGCCACTCGAAAGGGACACGGGGTACAGTAGTTGCCATGGGTCCGGAGGATCTTCAGCGTCAACCCGGCGAGAGCGGGAAGGAACGAGACCTGGCGGCCGAGCTGGCATTACTCTCTGGCCGCGTCGCCGCGCTGGAACGGCAGTTGGCTGGCCTGCGTGAGGCTTCAGCGCCGCCGGTGGCGGCCGGGCCTGTATCTGAGGCTCTCCCTTCCCCGGCGCCGCGCGTTGAAGAACAGGGTTCGGTCCCTCCGCCGCCTCCACCATTTGCAGCGAGGCCTGCTCCTCCGCCGCCTTCCCTTCCCTCATTGAACCGTGCAGCGATGCAGGCCCCCTCTCCGTCGCTGGAGAGCAGGCTGGGCGCACAGATCTTCAATCGTATTGGCATTCTGGCCCTGCTCATCGGCGCTGCGGGGTTCATGCAGCTGGCCTTCAGCAGGCACTGGATCGGGCCGGTCGGCCGCATCCTCGCCGGGCTTGTCGCCGGGGCGGGTCTGGTCGTCTGGTCGGAGCGCTTTCGCCGCAAAGGCTTCCCGGCGTTTTCGTATTCGCTCAAGGCTGTCGGCAGCGGCGTGCTGTACCTCGCGCTCTGGGCGGCGTTTCAGCTTTATCACCTGCTGCCTGCGGACGCGGCGCTGGCAGGGATGATTCTGGTAACCGCGTGGAACGCGTATATGGCGTGGGCACAGGATGCAGAGTTGCTGGCCGCCTATGCGTTGGCAGGAGGCTTTGCGACGCCTCTGCTGCTCTCGACCGGCGGCAACCACGAGATTTTTCTCTTCAGCTATATCCTGGCGATCGATGTTGCCACCGTCGCGCTGGTTCGGGTGAAACCGTGGTCTCGCCTTCTGCTGGGAGCCTTTCCCGCGACGGTCGCGTACTTTATTGGCTGGGATTTACGTTTCTTTGCAGCGGGCGAGTTTGCTGTCACCTCGATTTTCATCGGGCTCTTCTTTCTCGTCTTTGCGAGTGTTCCGATCCAGAGGGGCGTGGCGGCCATCGTACCTACTCCCTCCGAGGAATCGTTTGGGAGGCTCGGTACGGGTCGCATCAAGAGGCAGATTCTTCTGCCCCTGTGGAATGCCGCCTTCGGCGCTCTGGCGTTCTACTCCGTGTTTCACGACGCGGGCCACAGCGCGTGGTTGCCGTGGCTGATGGTCGCTCTCGGCGCGTTCTACCTCGCCCTCATGCGCCTTCCGCAGAGCGAGGTTGCGGCGGCGATCCACCTTTCCATCGCGGTCGTCCTGCTGACCATTGCGATTCCTCTAAAGGCCAGCGGCCATTGGATAACAGTGGCCTGGCTAGTAGAGGGCCTTGCGCTGGCGTGGGTCGCTGCGCGGGTCGCGGCACCAGCGTCTGAGGACGGCGCCGCTTCCCCGTCGCGCGTGCTGCGATGGCTCTCTGCGGGAGCCTTTGTGCTGGGGCTGAGCGGTTTGATCAGCTCGCCGTTCTGGTTCGATGCTGCGGTGCATCGCCCGCTTTTCAACTCGGACCTCTCGGCTGCGTTGATCGGCATCGCGGCGTTGGCCGGAGCGGCGTGGGTCGCATTCCATGCGCAACGGACCGGCGGGGCGATGACGCCAGCCGTGGCCGCGTTTTCTGACTGGATGCGTTTCAGCGTGGCCTGCCTGCTCGCTGTTGACCTGATCGCGGCGCTGCTGTGCCTGCGCGAGATCGTTACCGGACGCTCGCTATATGTTGCGCAAGTGCCATTCTTCAATCCTGACTTTGCGATGTGCCTGATTGCAATGGCAGTGATTGGCCTGGTCGCCTGGGTGGTGCACCGTATTGGGCGCAGCGATCAAAGCACAGCCTTCTGGCAGCAACTGGCCGGGGCGTCAGTGATCGTCATCAACCTGATTGCGGTGATTGCAGGTGTGCGCGAGATTGAGGCGCTGTGGCCGAATACGGCGACCTCTCTCGAGGCGGAGTTGCAGCAGGCGCTGGCTGTCTCGGCCTTCCTGATGGCCTACGGCGGGCTGCTGCTGGCCCTGGGCTTCTGGCGGCGAACGGCGTTCATTCGCTGGCAGGCGCTCGTGCTTCTCGTCTTCACCATTCTGAAGACGTTTCTCTATGACATGCGCAACCTCAATGAGGGCTATCGCGTTGTGAGCTTCATGGGACTGGGCGCGCTGCTGATGGCCATCAGCTTCGCGTACCAGAAGGACTGGCTCGCGCTGCGCGAGAGTCACGACTCCAACACAAAGCCCCGACAGGACACAGGACCCAGCCAGTGAAGATTTTTCCCGTCCTAGCTCTTTTGCTTTGGCAGGCCGTTGCTCCTGTGGCCTCGGTGCAAACCGCCGACCGTCAGTATCTTCGGTATCAGCGGATGATTGCGGTGCCTGGCGCCGGGCAGAGCTGCGCTGTTCTCGACGCGGCCACCTTCGCCCATGCCGCGGCCTCGCTCAAAGACCTTCGCGTCTATGCTGCTTCTGCTGGCCCCAGGGAACGAGAGATCCCTTACGCCATTACTTTGAGCGAGCCGGTGCAGCCCGACAGCGAGACCGCTACGGTGATGAACCTGGGGCAGCGCGGACAAGGGATCGTCTTCGATCTCGTGATGCCTGAACGGCCGTATACGGATGTCGCGCTCGACCTCGCGGGGCAGGACTTCCTCGCGACGGCTGTCGTCTCCGGGAGCAACGCTGCCAACTCTTCTTCACTCACAAGGCTCGGCGAGTTTACACTCTTCGATCTTCGCTCGCAGCATCTCTCGCGGAGCACGACGCTGCAGTTGCAGGAGTCGAGCTTCCCTTACCTGCATGTTGAGCTGACGGCCTCGCCTGCTTCTGGCGCGCATCCGTTCACGGCCACGCCGCAGATGGTTCGCGGAGCTACCGTTCCTCCCAGCCGCGAGGCGCAGTCGCTCTTTGCTCTCTCTGCCGAGACCCACTCTGTGACGCAGAGGGGCCGCCAGACCATCGCTAAGCTTGCGTTGCCGGAGCGTGTGCCGGTGGAGCGCGTCAGCTTCGAGCTTGCGCCCGAGTTCAAGGCCAACTTCAGCCGCGACGTTGTCGTCTCGGATCGTCCGGAGGGAACGCCGGAGACGGCCAGCGAGAGGATCGCCGGCACGATCCTTCGGGTCCGGCTGAATCAAGGCGGCCGCGAGATTCGCCAGCAGCAGCTCAGCGTACCGGCCACGCTCGGCTCAAATCTGCAGGGGCCGGGCAGCGTCGAGGTGACGGTCAACAACGGCGACGATGCTCCGCTACCGATTACAGCGGTTCGGCTTGAGATGCGGGAGCGCGAGCTCTGCTTCGATGCTCCTGCGGCGGGGAACTATCTCCTCTTCTATGGCGATCCCGCGCTGGTTGCACCTGAGTACGATTACGCGCGCATCTTCTCTCCCTCGGGCGCAGCACACGCGGTCACGCTTGGCCCGGAGACGGCGAACCGTGCGTTTCACACGCGTCCGGACACGCGGGCCATCACGGAACGACACCCGGAACTGCTCTGGGTTGGATTGCTGGCCGTGATTTGCGTGCTGGCACTGGTTGCCCTGCGCTCGTCAAAGCATCTGCACCACCATCACTAACGCGTTTACCTGGATCAGACGCCAAGCTCGGCGCGGATGGCGTTGGCGATGGTGTCGGCGTGGTGGCGCATGAGCGGTTCGGACTCGGCTTCGATCATGACGCGAGCGAGGGCCTCGGTGCCGGAGTAGCGTATAACGACGCGGCCTGAGTCGGCGAGCTCTTTTTCTGCGGCAGCGATGGCGGCAGCGACCGACGGAATGGCATCGAGTGGTTTCTTCTCGCGGACCTTGACGTTGACGATGACCTGCGGGAAGACCTTGAGATCGGCGACGAGCTCGGCGAGGGTCTTGCCGCTACGATGGACGATATCGAGCAGAAGAAGCGCGGTGAGGAGTCCGTCGCCCGTAGTGGAGCGGCCGGAGAAGATGATGTGGCCGGACTGCTCGCCGCCGAGCGCGGCGTTGGTGGAGAGCATCTGCTCGAGGACGTACTTGTCGCCAACAGGGGCGCGGAGCATCTGGATATTCGAGCGCTTGAGAGCGGCCTCGAGGCCCATGTTGGACATCGTGGTGGCGACAACGGTGGAGTTGGTGAGCAGGCCGCGTGCCTGCAGGTCGCGCGCAGCGAGCAGGAGGACGGCGTCGCCATTGATGACGTTGCCATGCTCGTCGGCGAAGAGCGAGCGGTCGGCGTCGCCGTCGAAGGTGATTCCAAGCGATGCCTTCTGGTGCTTCACCGTCGCGGCGACGATCTCGGGGTGCAGAGCGCCACAGTGCTCGTTGATGTTGCGGCCGTCGGGGCTGGCGTGGGTGATGATGACCTCGCCGCCGAGGCCAGTGAAGAGTTGAGGAGCGACGGCAGAGGCGGCACCGTTGGCGCAGTCGATGACGATGCGGCGGCCGTCGAGCGAGAGGCCGGGGACGGAGGCGAGGAGGAAACGAATGTATTCGGCGCGGTCGGCTTCATTGACCTCGGGAGCTGTGGCCTTCGGAGGCTCGGCGTCTCCCGAAGACTGAAGGCGGCGGAAGATCTCGCCTTCAATAGCGAGCTCGGTAGCGTCGGGGAGCTTGTAGCCGTCGGGGCCGAAGACCTTGATGCCGTTGTCCTCCCAGGGATTGTGCGAGGCGGAGATGACGACGCCAGCGGAGAAGCTGTGGGCCCGGGTGAGGAAAGCGATGGCCGGAGTTGTGATGATTCCCGCGCTCTCGACGGAGGCGCCTCCCGCGGTGAGGCCGGCGGTGAGCGTGGCGGCGATCCAGGAGCCGGACTCGCGGGTGTCCATGCCGAGAATGACCCGCGGCGAGGGCGATGTGACCGCCAACGAGTGGGCCAACGCGATGCCAATCGCGTAGACGGTGGGGGGATCGAGGGGGTACTGGCCTGCGACGGAGCGGATGCCGTCGGTGCCGAAGAGCTTCTTCATGTGGTGCTTTTCTCCGTTAGTTTGGTGTCGGTTACCTGCGCTTCGAGGCTGCCCTGCGAGAGTCGAGCGCGGATGGTCCGCCCGGGGGCCGTGTCGGCAGCGGAGCGCAGGAGGGTTCCATCGGCTGCGTAGACAAGAGCATAGCCGCGAGCGAGGACGTTGAGGGGCGAGAGTGCGTGCAGTCGCGCGCTGGCCGCACTGAGGCGGTTTCGCCGCTCTGCAGTGAGCTGTGAGGCGAGATGATCGAGCCTGCTGGTGCTGCGTTCGAGACGACGACGCGAGGCGGCCGCGCGGAGGGTGACGTCCTGGTGGCGAAGACGGTCGGTGAGGGCGGCGAGCCTTTGCGTTGGAGCGCGGAGGCGGCGTTGCGCGGCGGCGTCGCGGCGGAGGTCGAGCTCGTCCAGGCGCTGAACGCGGCCGCCGATGGAGTCGCGCAGGCGGCGCAGCACCGATTCGGCCGAGAGGCGGGCGTAGCGGCGATGGGCTTCGATGAGCTGAAAGCTGACGGCGCGGCGGGCACGGAGGTCGAGGGCTTCAAGGCGCTCCTCGATGCGGTGCTGGGCAGCAGTGATGAGCTCGGCGGCGGCTGAGGGAGTGGGCGCGCGAAGGTCAGCGACAAAGTCGGCGATCGTGAAGTCAGTCTCGTGACCGATTGCGGAGACGATGGGGAGCCCGGAGGCGGCGATGACGCGGGCCAGGGCCTCGTCGTTGAAGCCTGCGAGGTCTTCGAGAGAGCCTCCGCCGCGGGCGATCAGGATGAGATCGACGAGCGACGAGTGGCGGTTGAACCAGCGGATACCCTCGGCTACCGAGCCTGGACACGAGCTGCCCTGCATGGTCGCAGGGTAGACGAGCAGGTTGAGCCGGGCGTGGCGGCGACGGACGACGGTGACGATGTCGCGGATGACGGCTCCGGTGGGCGAGGTGACGATGCCTACTCTCTGCGGGAAGGCAGGCAGCGGCCGCTTGCGCGCGGCGTCGAAGAGTCCTTCGGCGAGGAGGCGTGCCTTGAGCTGTTCGAAGGCGAGTTGAAGGGCTCCGGCCCCGCGTGGCTCAAGGGTCTCGGCGATGAGCTGGAGCTGGCCGCGGCTCTCGTAGACCGAGATGCGCCCGCGCACCAGCACGGCAAGGCCATCGGCGGGACGGAAGCGCAGCAGAGACGCCTGGCGGCGGAAGAGGACGACAGGAAGCTGTGCCTCGCCGTCCTTGAGGGTGAAGTAGATATGGCCCGAGGGGGCGGAGCGGCAGTTGGAGATTTCGCCCTCGACCCAGAGGTCGGAGTAGGTGGTCTCGACGTGAAGGCGGATGCGGCTGACGAGGTCGTGGACAGTCCAGATGAGGCGCTCGGTGGGGAGAGCGGGGGCTGCCGGCACTGCGGGGCTTACCGGGGGCGGAGGAGGAGGTTCAGGCGTCTGCTCGTATGCTTCGAAGAGAAAGTCGGTCTGGAGAGACTCGGAATGCTGGGACGATGAGGTCGCCGTGCGCGCAGCAGAGCGCTGCCGGCCGCGGCTGGCGCGGAGGCTGGCGAGAGTCGGCGGCTTGTCTCCCGGCTTGTCTCCCTTCGGGGGCATACCGCCTGAGTCTAGCAGGACGAGGCGGGCCGTTTCTTCGCTAGCGATGCAAACGGTTGACTACCCAGAAGATGAGACTGAGGACGAGGCTGAATACAAGACAGGTGGCCAGCGGAACCGAGATCGTCCAGCCACGGCCCCGCCAGGTGAAGTCTCCGGGCAGTCGGCCAAGCGGCAGATGGAGGCGACCCAGCCCCATCGCGATGAGGCCTACGACGAGAAAGAGCAAGCCGAAGAAGACGAAGATGCGGCCGAGTTCAGACATGACTACGACGGTGTGACGCCAGCATGGAGTTGGCCTCGCGGATGAGCTCCGCGGGCTCGCAGGGTTTGGTGAAGATTCCGACGGGCTGTGGCAATTTGCCAGCCTGTTCGCGCACATGGTTGAGGTTGGAGTAGAAGCCGGTGAGGACAATGATGCGGCACGAGGGCAACTCCCTGGTCACATCGCGCATAAGAGAGATGCCGTCACGACCCGGCATGGCGATGTCGCAGAGCAGAAGATCTGGCGTGAACTCATGGGCCAAGCACATGGCCTCTTCGGCGCCGTAAGCCACCCGCACGCTGAAGCCGCTCCTCTCGAAGATGAGGGCCAGTGTGTCGGCGACAACACGATCGTCGTCAACGACCAGAACGCGCTGCATAGAGGCTCCCTTCGTGCTTCATCACTCAGGCTGCCAAGCTGCAATGTGGTGCAAGCTTAGGCTGAGAGCATGAATGATGTCCAATGAAATTCCGGCAGATTTGGTGGAGACAAAGGACATCAAAATGAAGTGAAGGCTTATCTATTGTGACAGACGTAGCCAAGTCGAAAACGTTGGCACTCTGATAAGGTTGACGCACGCCGTCGATTGGAGAGGAGAGATTCCGTGCATCTTGTTGCAATAATTGCGGGAATGGTCTGCTGCCTGAGCGTCTTTGTGGATGCCTTCCAGACGATTGTTCTACCCCGCAGGCCTTCCGGGCGCTTCCGGATCACCCGGCTCTTCCTCACGTTCGGCTGGGCGTGGTGGGCAGCGATGGGGCAGCGAATGAAGGACGCGAAGGCCCGGGAGCAGATCTATAGCATATTTGGGCCGCTGTCGCTGATTCTTCTCCTGCTGCTATGGGGCGCACTGCTCGTTTTCGGGTTCAGCTTTCTTTTTTATGGCCTCGGGTCGCCGTTCCACGATCCCATGGGAGGGCCGGCAAAAGCCTCCTCCCCGTACGAGACAGACCTATATGTCAGTGGAACAACGCTGTTTACGCTGGGGATTGGCGACGTGCTGCCGCACAAGCTCGCGGCAAGGAGCCTGATTGTCCTCGAGTCGGGGGTTGGACTTGGATTTATTGCACTCGTCATCGGCTACCTGCCGGTGCTGTACCAGTCATTCTCAAAGCGCGAGGTGAACATAGCACTGCTGGATGCGCGCGCCGGGTCTCCTCCGACGGCTGCTGAGCTGCTGCGGAGGCATGGTTTCGAGGGTGGCGAAGAGGCCATGACCAAGCTGCTCGAAGAGTGGGAGCGCTGGTCGGCCGAGATTCTGGAGTCGCATATCTCCTATCCGATTCTCTGCTACTACCGGTCGCAGCATGACACACAGAGCTGGCTCTCGGCTCTGGTGGCAATCCTGGACACCTGCGCGCTGCTGATCTCCGTGCTGGAAGGAGCACCCTCGCGGCAGGCCCAGCTTACGTTTGTGATGGCGAGACACGCACTGATTGATCTTGGCCAGGTCTTTCACGTCCAGGACAAGGAGATCTGGAAGCTGCAGGAGGGCAAGGACAGGCTCCCGCCGGGAGAGTTTGAACGTTTGTGCCACGCACTTGTAGATGCGAACCTGCGGATATGCGGCGACGCCGATTCGGCACGCCGGCTGCACACAATCCGCGCACGCTACGAGCAGGCTGCAGGCGCGCTCTCAGACTATCTGCGGATGCCTCTGCCTCCGTGGGTTCCGGAGCGTAAGGATAAAGATCAGTGGTCTGTGCTGACGCAGCTGCGCTCGGAGGCCGAGGCCAGTGCAGGAAAGCGCAGCACCTGGGCCCTCCTGCACCACGACGACCACGGCCACTGAGGAAGAAGTTACCGCATCATCGGGCCAACGGCAGGAGCGGGGTTCAGCTTCTGCGCGGCGATCATTCCGGCAGGGCCCTTCGCGTCCTTGTCCTTCAGCTGAGCGTAGATTTTCTTCGCCTGCTCGGGCTGATTCTGGCTCTCGTAGAGCTCCGCGAGCTGCAGCTGTGCAGTACCTGCGGGAACAGAAGCTGACGGCTTGGCGGCGATCTGGTTGTAGAGGTCGATGGCCTGCTGAGAGCGGCCCGTCTGGCGATAGAGCTGCGCGAGGGCGAGCTTGCCCAGCGTAGAGAGATCGCTGTTCCAGCCATCGGCGACCTGCTTGAGCGTGCTCTCGGCCGAGGCGTTCTGCCCCTCCTCAAGATAGGTTAGGCCGCCGAAGTAGCGGGCGAGCCTTCCACCGGGGGTCATGCCGTAGCGGTCGGCCACCTGCATGAAGAGCTGATTAGCTGCCTTGGCGCGCTCGGCGGCCGAAGGGAAGGTCTTGACGCCGGGAGGCACGGGTTGGCCGGGCTGCGCGAGAGGCGTCTGGTAGGTCTGCATTGCGTTGCCGAACTCGGTCGCGGCCTGGTCGGCGCGATGGTTGTACAGGAGCGCACCGAGAACAATGACGATGATGGCGACGAGCGCACTCACGCTGGAGGTGATGACGGAGCGGCGATGCTCGCTGGCCCATTCGAGGCCGTGCTGGGCGGTATCGACGAACTGATCGTGCTTGAGAGCTTGGCGGGTCTGCTGATCCACTTGATCTATTCTTCCTTTGTCGGCTCGCAGCGCGTCGGTACGTCCGCGAGACAGGTTTGCGCGTAGAGTCAGCGCAGAACCTTAAGTTTATCAGTTACCTCTCCCAAATGCGTGCCACATCTTCAGCGGCAGAAGTGCTGGAGAAGTCATAACTTGCAGGTACCGCTCTTCCGTTATTTGAGATCGCGCCAGTTCTGGCCGACCCCAACCTCGGCGACGATGGGAACTGAGAACTCGGCAACGTGCTCCATCTCCTGCTTGACCATGGCCTGAAGCTCGCCAGACTCATTAGGAGCGACATCGAAGAGCAGCTCGTCGTGGACCTGGAGAATCATGCGCGAGCGAAGATTGCGGCGGGTGATTTCGGCGTCGATTCGCAACATCGCGAGCTTGATGAGGTCTGCGGCTGTTCCCTGGAGAGGTGTGTTGACCGCTGTGCGTTCGGCGAAGCCGCGCATGTTGGGATTGCGCGACTGGATGTCGGGGATGGGGCGGACGCGGCCGAAGAAGGTCCGGACGGCCTGATCGCGGCGGACTGTCTCGAGGGTCTGCTCGATGAAGCGCTGGACGCCGGCGTAACGCTCGAAGTAGCGCTCGATGTACTCGCGGGCGGTCTTCTGGTCGATGCCGAGTTGTGCGGCGAGGCCGAAGGGGCTGATGCCGTAGACGATGCCGAAGTTCACAGCCTTGGCGCGATTGCGCGTCTCCTTGTCCATGGCGTCGGCAGGGACGCCGAAGACTTCGCTGGCAGTGAGAGTGTGGATGTCTTTCCCGGTGCGGTAGGCGTCGAGCAGCAGCGGGTCCTGCGAGAAGTGGGCCATCAAGCGCAGCTCAATCTGCGAGTAGTCGGCCGACATAAGCAGGTTTCCCGGCGCAGCGATGAAGGCGGCGCGGATCTCGCGGCCGACAGCCGTACGCACGGGGATGTTCTGCAGGTTGGGATTGGTGCTCGAAAGGCGACCGGTAGCAGTGCCTACCTGGTTGAAGGTGGTGTGGATTCTTCCCTGCTGGTCGGCGAGCTGGGGTAGCTGGTCGAGATAGGTGGATTTGAGTTTGGCGAGCTGGCGGTATTCGAGCACAAGCGCGGGGACGGTGTGATGCTCGGCAAGCTCCTCGAGGACGTCCTGCGCGGTGGAGACGACGCGGCCCTTGCCGTACTTCATCGGCTTGGGGAGGAGCATCTTGTTGAAGAGCACGTCGCCGAGCTGCTTGGGCGAGTTGATGTTGAAGCGGTGGCCGGACTCCGTATAAATGCGCTCGGCCAGATTGTCGATCTCGACGGAGAGGCGGTTCGCCATCTCTCCAAGCACGCCAGAATCGATGCGAACGCCTGCCTGTTCCATGCGCAGGAGAACGGGGACGAGGGGCAGATCGATCGTCTGGTAGACCTCGGTCAGCTTTGCGTTCTCAATCTCAGCGTGCAGGATGGGCGCGATGCGGCAGACGGCATCGGCAGCCTCGGGAAGAAGCGTCTCCGGCGCATGGGTGAGGGCGCGGCTGGTGAAACGGGCGGTGACGTCGGCAAGCGTATGCGAGCCGTGGGTTGGGTTGACGAGATAGCTCAACAGCATGACCTCGTCGCGAACGCCAGCCAGCGTGATGCCGTGTGGCTCGAGCGCGCGATGGACCGCTTTGAGGTCGTGGACGTCTTTCGGCAGTGATGGGTCGAGCAGGGCCTCGCGAACGCTGGGCCCGTCGAGTGAGACCTCAAGCGCCGTCGTCGCGTCGACTGCAAGACCGAGCTTGTAGGCTGCGTCCTGCGGAGCAGGTGTGCCGGCCAGCGCAAGAGGCGTCGGGGCTGCGGCTCCAAAGAGCGAGAGGTTTTCCGCGGGAGGCGGTTCGGGTTCGGCGCTTTCCTCGCCGGGCTCGGCAGCGACCTCCGCTGCGATTGCCTTTGCGTCCTCAAAGAGAGCGAGGGCGAAACCTTTGGGCTTGCCGGTGTTGCTGTTGAGAGCGCGCGCTTCGGCGAGCAGAGCTTTGATCTCAGACTCAGTCGGGCTCGTGTTGTAGTTAACCGGAGTGTTGTCGGCGGCGGGAGCGAGTTCTTTGAGCAGCGTGGTGAACTCGAGTTCGGAGAAGAGCTCCCGGCAGGCTGGAATATCGGGCGACTGCGTGCGCATCTCGTCGAGCGAGAACTCGATGGGAACCTCGGTGTGGATGGTGACAAGTTCCTTCGAGAGAAGGATGTTGTCGCGATTGTTCTTGAGAGACTCGCGGTAGGTCTTGCGCTTGACCTCGTCCGCTCCATCGAGGGCGGCCTCGACAGAGCCGAACTGCTGGATCAGTTCAACGGAGCCCTTGTCGCCGATGCCCGGCGCTCCAGGGATATTGTCGATGGCGTCGCCGCGCAGGGCCATGACGTCGATGACGCGCTGGGGCGGCACGCCGAGGGCCGCTTCGACTCCGGCAGGATCGAGGACGAGGTTGTCCTTCGTTGGATTGAGGATGCTGACCGAATCGTTGACGAGCTGCATCATGTCCTTGTCGGAGGAGACGACGAAGACCTTGTGACCGAGCGCGGAGAGCTTGTGCGAGAGCGTGCCGATCACATCGTCGGCCTCGAAGCCTTCGTAGCTGAGAATCGGAATCCGGAAGGACTCGAGGGCGCGCCGGATGAAGGGAAGCTGCTGCGTGAGGTCGGCGGGCATCTCGGTGCGGTTCGCCTTGTAGCCCGCGTAATCGACCTCCTCGAACTGCTGTGTCTTCACGTTGAACTTGCGCAGCGGCTTCATCTCTTTGGCGCGCTCGTCGCGAAAGACGGGGCCGGAGAGATCGTAGACGGCTGCAAGATACTGCGGCTGAAAGTCCTTGCGCAGCTTGTTGATCATGTTGACGAAGACATACGTTGCCGCCGTGGGGATGCCCGTGCGCGTGGACATGGGCCGCTGGCGCTGCATGGCGTGGTAGGCACGGAAGATGAAGGCCATCGAGTCGAGCAGATAGATAGGAGGCTTCTCTTCGGCTTTTTGCGTTGCTGTGTTGGCGGTCTTTGTCTGTGTCTTTGCCATAGCCTTCTTGATGGTAGCGCGTCCCGTGGCAGCGGTTCTTTCAGAGGATGAGCATGCAGTCGCCGTAGGAGAAGAAGCGGTAGCGCTCGCGCACAGCGTGGGCGTAGGCGGCGAGCACCAGTTCCCGCCCGGCAAACGCGCTGACCAGCATCAGCAGGGTCGACTCCGGAAGGTGAAAGTTGGTGAGAAGGCCGCTGACGACCCGGAAGCGGTAGCCTGGGCTGAGGAAGATGCTCGTCTCGCCGGAGTGCGGGTGAAGGCGGAGGCCGGTGTGCGGCTCGAAGGCGTCCGTGCTGGCGATGTGAGCGCAGTGCTCAAGCGTGCGCGTGGTCGTGGTTCCGGCGGCGATGATGCGCCGGCCTTCGCGGAGGGCCGTGTTGATGGCCTCGGCGGTCGCCTCGGGGAGAGTATAGCGCTCGGCGTGAAGGTGGATCTCTTCGACGTTCTGCACGTGAACCGGCTGGAAGGTGCCGAGGCCCACGTGGAGAGTGATGGTCTCAACCTGAACGCCGTGTTGCTTGAGTTGAGCGAGGATCTCAGGCGTGAAGTGGAGGCCCGCCGTGGGAGCGGCGGCGCTGCCGGGGTCGTGGGAGTAGATGGTTTGATAGCGCTCGCGGTCCTGCTGGCTATCGTTGCGATGGATGTAGGGAGGAAGCGGCATGTGGCCGATGCGCTCGAGGATAGCCTGGAAGTCAGGCGTGTGCGTAAAGCGCAGCGTGCGCTCGCCGAAGTCTGCGGCGGTGAGAATCTCAGCTTCAAGCAGCGGAACAGAATCGCCGGGTGAGGTGAAGTTGAGGCGATCGCCAGGCTGAACCTTGCGGCCGGGACGAACGAGCGCGGTCCAGTCGTCCGCGCCGAGGTGTTGAGTCAGCAAGACCTCAATGCGGCCGCTGGGGTCGGGCGAGCTGGCCTGGGTGTGCCGGCTGCGGGCGCGTGTGGCGTACAGGCGGGCCGGAATGACACGGCTGTCGTTCAGGATGAGCAGATCGCCGCGGCGGAGCAATGTTGGAAGGCTGCGGAAGAAGTCGTCGCGGTAGTCGCCGGCCTGCCGGTCGAGGACGAGCATGCGGCTGGAACCACGGACGGGAGGCGGCTCCTGAGCGATGAGCCCTTCGGGAAGATCGAAATGGAAGTCGGAGACCCTCACTCAGTTACAAGTTTAGTCTGCGATGAATCGTCGCGCTTCTCACTCCGCGCCTCAGCGAGCTTGACGGCGCGATCGAGAGCGGCCTGAACGGCGGCCTGTTCGGCTGGAACGGGAGCAGCCCACGCAACAGTGACGCGAGAGAAGGGCTTGGGGATCAGGAAGCGGTCCCATGAGCGCAGCGTCCAGGCACGGTGCGGGTGGACGTAAATGGCCCCAACAGGCGCATCAACGAGCTTGCCCAGCTGCGCGACTCCGGCCTTGGCAACCTGGGCGGGGCCGCGTGGACCGTCGGCGGTGATGACGCAGTAGTTGTTCTCCAGGTAGGCACGCTGCATGTTGCGCAGGCCTGCGGCGCCGTCGCGGGAGCTTGAGCCGCGCACTGCCACAATGCCAAGCGGCTTGACGGTGCGGGTGATCAGTTCTCCGTCGAAGCTGCGGCTGACGAGGATTCGTATGCCGCCGTTTCTGAAGCGCCACGCGCAGGCCAGCATGCAGCGATGCCACAAAGCATAGATGAGGGGCGGCGGCGTGTGATACGCAGTGGAGGCTCCCGGTTCGCAAACATCTTCAAAGCGCAGCGTAACGCCAAGCAGGCAGATGGCCATGTACGCCAGCCGGGGAACGATGGCGAGGGTGAGGCGCTGCTTCAGCGTGTAGACGTGGGGCACGAAAATGAGTTTACTTCCCTGCCCTTGTTCCCGAGCAGAAGATCGAAGTCTAGCTGTATTTGAGCCAGCGAAGAATCTCCGGCAGGTTCGGCCGTTTGCCGTACATCAGAATCCCCACGCGGTAGATTCGGCTCGCGACCCAGAGAATCGCGTAGATGGTTGCGATCATCAGGACAATGGAGAGGGCAATCTCCCACGCAGGCGGCGTCGCCAGCGAGATACGCAGGTACATGATGAGCGGCGTGCAGAACGGAATGAGTGAAAGAGCACGCGCGAGCGGGCCGCTGGGATTTGTAATCACAGGGACCATCGCGAAGAAACATCCCGCAAGGGGCATCACGAGCAGCATGTTTAGCTGTTGCAGCTCCTGCTCGGAGTTGACCATGGCTCCGAGGGCGGCAGCGATGGAAGAGTAGAGCAGGTAGCCGAGCAGGAAGTAAACGACGAAGAAGATGATCTGCATCGCATTCAGCGTGACGTGGACCTTGTCGCCGGCGAGCGCGGTCACGAGGGAGCTGCTGGTGAGAATGCCCGCAGTGAGCAGCCAGACAGCGACCTGGGTGAGCCCGACTGATCCCACGCCGATGACCTTGCCGGCCATCATCTCCTCTGGCCGGATGGTGGCCAGCAGAACCTCAAAGACCCGCGAGGTCTTCTCCTCAATGATGGAACGGGCAACATTCATGCCGTACAGCAGAATGACCATGTACATGAGGAAGAAAAGAACGTAGATGGCAACGAAGCTCGAAGTCGTGTCGGCATTTTTGCCGGCCTGCGTGGTGTCAACCTGGACGGGCTCGATCAGCGAGTCGACTTCCGAGGCAACCATGCCCTCATGAGTGAGGCTCTCGCGGATCAACACATTATGGAGCGCCGAGACAATAACGCCTTTGGTGCTGTAATCACCTGCCGAACGCGGCGTAAAGGTGAACGCCGGACGCTCCTTGGGGCTGGCTGCGGGGATAATCCACAGATAGCCGTCAATCTGTTTCTCGGAGAGCATCTGGTCGAGGGTCTCGCGTGTCCCGCTGTTTCCGGGCGAGATCACATCGACCTTCATGCTGCTGTCCCTGCCGTTCTGCAGCTCGGCTTGCAGGTCGGTCGCAAGTCGCTGGTCCGGCGAGACGACGGTGATGTGCGAGGTCGACTTGGTCCTGTCGCCGAGCACGATGGAGCCAACGATGCCGCCCCCCATGAGTACCGGGATGAGGATCGTGGAGATCAGGAAGGCCTTGGTGCGGACCCGCTCCAGATACTCCCGCTTCGCAATCAGCCAGACGTTATGCATTGACTCTCTCTCCGGCGGTGTCTTCCGTTGATTCTGCCGTCACCTTTTCGATGAAGATCTCCTCGAGGGTGGGCTCCATCACTTCGAACCGCGTGATGCTCGCCTTCTGAACGGCCTCGGCCAGCAGGGCCTGCGCATCGGCGCCCTCGTGGAGCTTGATCTCCGCCATGCCGTTGTAATTTTTTGCGCTCTCCACCGATGGATGATGGAGGAACGAAGCGTCGCCGGTGAAGACCATCTGGACACGGTTCGCCGGATAGCGCGCCTTGATCTCGCGCATCCCGCCGCCCAGCACTGGGCGGCCCCGATGAATGAGGCATATGGCGTCGCACAGCTTCTCAACCTGATCCATGCGGTGGGTTGAGAACAACACGGTGCGGCCCTGCTGATGGAGATCGACAAGCGTATCCATCAGCAGCGTTGCATTGACAGGATCAAGACCGCTGAATGGCTCGTCCATAATGATGAGCTCAGGCTCGTGGAGCAGCGCCGAGATAAACTGGATCTTCTGCTGCATGCCCTTGGAGAGCTCTTCGGTCTTCTTCGGGATCGCCTCAGTGATCTCCATACGTTCACACCAGTTGAGAGCCCGCCGGTTGGCGGTCCCGGCGTCCAGTCCGTGAAGCTGGCCGAGAAAGGCGAGCTGGTCGATGACCTTCATCTTCTTGTAAAGGCCTCGCTCCTCAGGCAGATAGCCCACCCGGCGCAGGTTCTTGCGATCAAAAGGCTGATCGAAGATGCGCACGCTACCGGAGTCAGGCACCGTAATGCCGATCATCATGCGAATGGAGGATGTCTTGCCGGAGCCATTGGGGCCAAGAAGACCGAACATGCTGCCCGGCTCAATACGGAAGGAGAGATCGTCTACCGCGATCTTCGTGTCGTAGGCTTTGCGGACATGCTGGAGTTCTACGATAGGCATGAATGGCTAGTTTACCAGTACGTTCTAAGGGCCCTTCGGCTCCGGCGTGCGGGGCAGGTAGAAGACGGACGGGCCTGTCGTGCCGAATTTACCGGGATAACCTGTTGGCTGACAAGCAATAAAGCGGCGACCGCACGGGTGACTTGGTAGCATCGGTCTGTGCTGGAACTTTCGACTCCGATCAAATTCATCAAGCGCGTTGGGGAGCGCGTCGCGGAAGCGCTCGCGAAACGTGGCGTTGAGACCGTCGAAGACCTTCTGTACCACCTGCCCTTTCGCTACGAAGACCGTTTGAATCCAGTGCCGATCAGCCAGTTGAAGGCCGGCGCGATGGCGTCGGTGATCGGTGAGGTGCGCGGCACGGTGCTTTTGCGGACGCGGTCGATGCCCATCTTCGAGATGACCGTAGGCCAGGGGCTGGACACGGTGAAATGTCTGTGGTTCCACGGCAGCTATCTGAAGGACAAGTTCCACGTGGGGCAGATGGTCGCGCTCTACGGCAAGCTGGAGGCCTCGCGCTCCAACGCGGGCAAGTTCAAGATGATCCAGCCGCAGTTTGAGATTCTTCCGGCGGCTGACTCGCCCGAAGCCGAGTTTGTGATGCTCGAGGTGGGGCGCATCGTTCCGGTCTACGAGTTTCTGGGAGGCACGACGGCCTGGGGAGCGAAACTGACCTCGCGTTGGCTGCGGCGAGTCGTGTGGGGTCTGCTTGCAGAGCTGGGCTCCGCCGAAAACCGTGTGCCGGAGACTCTTCCGCCGGCGCTGCTTAAGCGGCTGCATCTGCCCGGAAGGCTTGAGGCGCTGCGTTCCGTGCACTTCCCCGAGGCAGGGACTCCGATTACTGAGTTGATGTCCGCGACGACGCCCGGACACAGGCGCTTGATCTTCGAAGAGCTCTTCTACCTTGAGCTTGGCCTCGAGCTCAAGCGCAGAAGGCTGCGCGAGCGCGCGGGAACGGCCTTCAAGACGAACGAAAAGGTGCGCACGGCGATCAAGCAGGTGCTTCCCTTCCACCCCACCGGAGCGCAGAAGCGCGTGTTGGGCGAGATCGTTGAGGACATGCGGCGCCCGCAGCCGATGCGGCGATTGCTGCAGGGCGACGTTGGCTCGGGCAAAACGATCGTGGCCATGCAGGCCGCTCTGGTCGCAATCGAGAACGGCTTTCAGGTGGCGATGATGGCGCCGACGGAGATCCTCGCGACGCAGCACTATCTCTCGGCGCGCAAGCTGCTCGGCGACGCCATCTCACCGCGCACAGGCAGACCGTATCGCGTGTCGCTGCTGACGGGCTCGCTCGACGAAGCAGCCAAGCGCGAAGCACGAGGAAGAATCTATCGCGGCGAGACGGAGCTCGCCATCGGAACGCATGCGCTAATCGAAGAGAAGGTTGACTTCGACAACCTTGGCCTTGTGATCGTTGACGAACAGCATCGGTTCGGCGTGCAGCAGCGGTTCCGGCTGATGAAGAAGCCCGGACCCAACGGCAGCGCATCGGAGCCTGATGTCCTCGTGATGACGGCAACGCCGATTCCGCGAACCCTCGCACTCACTCTCTATGGCGACCTTGAAGCAAGCGTGATCGATGAACTGCCGCCCGGACGCTCGCCCATCGTGACGCGGCGCACGACTGAGGAGCGCGCCGGAGATGTCTGGGACTTCGTCCGCAAGCAGGTCGAAGCGGGCAGGCAGGCCTATATCGTGTATCCGGTGATCGAGGGCGGGCGCGACGATCAGCCTGAGCTGGACTTCGCTCCAGAGGAGCCCGAAGAGCAGGAGCCGCAGAACACCAGCACTTCAAAAACGCGTCGCGGCACGAAGGCAGCCATGGCAAAGCCTGGCAAAGCGGCGAAGACCGAAAAGCTGTTCGCGCCGAAGAAGGCGCTGCGCGCAGCTACAGAAATGCACGAAGAGCTGCGCCAGGGAGCGCTCGCTGGCCTGCGTCTCGGGCTCCTGCACGGCAGACTGAGCGCCGACGAGAAAGAAATCGTGATGCGCCGGTTCCAGCGCGGCGAGATCGATGTGTTGATCGCGACGACCGTCATCGAAGTGGGCGTCGATGTTCCGAACGCCTCCGTGATGGTCATTGAGCACGCCGAACGCTTCGGTCTCGCGCAGATGCACCAACTCCGCGGACGCGTGGGCCGCGGACCCGCAAAGAGCTACTGCATCCTGATGACCGGCGGCCATGTAAGCGAGCAGGCCGAGGCCCGCTTGAACGCCATGGTCGCGACGCAGAACGGATTCGAACTCGCCGAGCTTGATCTTGCGCAACGCGGGCCGGGCGAGTTCTTTGGCACACGGCAGGCCGGTATGCCGGAGTTCCGCGTCGCCAACCTCGTGCGCGACCGCGCGCTGCTGGAGTTGGCCAAGGTTGAGGCTGCGCGTTTTGTCCACCACCCAGATCCCGCGCTCTTGACTGAAGACCGCGACGCCGTCTGGAGCAGGCTAAAGCAGCAGTGGCAGCGGCGCTACGGCCTGGTTGAAGCGTAGGGCCTCTAAACCCTACGCACTCCTTCTACGAAGCGACAGCACTGGCAAGGACAGGAGAAACCTGCGGCAAGGTGTGAACCTTCTTCGGGCCACGCTTGCGGGCGACGAGCACGCGAATCCGCTCGATCATCTCGGCTGGCGAGCAACCGCCCTTGGGAAGAAAGACATCGGCGCAGCAGGCGCGATCGAACGAGGCGACCGTGCCGGAGACAATCATCGCAGGGAGTGACGGGTGGAGTTGCTTGGCGCGGCGAACCAGTTCGTTGCCGTCCATCTGCGGCATCAGCAGATCGCAGAGCAGCAGATCGATCGAGCCTGGAAGCGACTGCTCCACAACCTCAAGCGCATGTTGCGCCGAGAGAACTGGAATCACCCGGTAGCCACGTGTTTCAAGTAGAAAGGTGCGGACAGAGAGGACTTGTTCGTTGTCATCTACACAGAGGATCGTCTTCTTGGGACGCAATTCAGTCTCGCTTCTGCCAGAGGCCATCCTTGTGGACGGCTCCGGCCGATAAGCCAGCTCGGCGCACCTGCTGGTTTGCAGGCACACCGATCCGGAGGTTCATACACATTGCCCCTCGGTCCGGCCGGATGCGTACTCCAGAGCGCATTGGGTCGACCGCTCCCTCGAGGTCGGCGGACAGAAGAGACAAGACTCTCCTGTCCGCTCCCAGAGGGAACAGAGCCACTGTCCGGCGGCGAAGCCGCCGGACCGCGGGGCGAGAGAGATGCAAGAGCCAGCGCAGGTTGCCACGCGGAGCTCCGCTTAGCGCAGAGATCGTTCCGCTGCTAGTACAACAGGGGCGAAGCCGGCAAGGCCGGTTTCAACCTCAGCTGCTTTTGCAGGCAGAGTAATAATGCGCACGCGGAGTCGCGACTGTGCGACAGTCAAGCGTCTCTCAACTCAAGTTGTCGTTAATACCAGGCGAAAGAACTCATCGGTGATGACGCTCATGTTGCGTGCAAATCATCATCGACGCTTGCCAAGAGTATGAAGACTTGCACCGCATTGCAATGGCGAAGTTAGGGCGAAGATGCGCAAGATTAGCTCTTGCACATCCACCGCTTCTTCCAAAGGCGCGCCATTGCTGGGGATTCATGCCATAGCCCTGTTGAAATCGCGTGCATCACGGCAGGAAAAGGCGTCCCATTGCAACAGGAATGGTGCGCCCTCCGACGAACACATTCGTCACACTGTCACCCGAGAGTGTCGCGGAGACATGAAGCCGGCTCGGCCGCAGCATCTCAACTCCCTGCTCGATGACGATCGTCTTTCCGCTCGCCGCCGCTCCATTACGAACGAGGTAAGCAATTGCGGGTCCAGCAGCCGATCCAGTAGCAGGATCTTCTCCGTTGTAGAACTGCATCCTCGCGTGCCAGTCTGCGCCGGAGCCGGCTTCAGCTCGCGTGATGAAGTAGAAGAACTTTGCACCGGTGCGTTGCAGGTAAGCGCGCACCTCGGCGCTCTGCGACAGGGCCAGTCGTGAGGCGGCTTCGAGCGATCGCAACGGAACGATGCAGAATGGGTTGCCCGTCGTCACCATCTGGATGGGCAGATCGGGATCGAGATCGTCCGTCCCGAGATGCAGGATGGGAGCCAGCGCCGCGTGGTCGCGAAGAAACGCTCCGAAGACGGGATCGTTCTGCCGCATCGTGCCAAAGACGCCATGCTGGTTGGGCTCGGACGGAGTGAACCGTACAGGGATCGGCCCCACGCCAAGCTCCAGCGTGATCACGTCCGCACCGCGGAGCACAGGATGGTTCCAGTAGAGCCAGCTCGCAGTGCCAAGCGTGGGATGCCCCGCAAAGGGCAGTTCTTCCTGCGTCGTGAAGATGCGGACCCGTACGCCGCGCTCTCGTTCCACCGCAGCCTCGCGAGGCAGGATGAAGGTCGTCTCGGAGAGGTTCGTCTCGCGGGCAATCGTCTGCATCTCCTCAGTTGAGAGGCCGCGTGCATCGCAGAATACCGCGAGCTGATTGCCCTCCATCGGGCGCTCGGCGAAGACATCGACCTGGGCGAAGTCGTAGGCAGTGTGGGCAGTGGGCGGGGGCGGAAAGGTTGACATGACGCTCACCTCAAGTCTATGGTTTGGTTAGACCGCAGTGGGGCAAACCTGCCCCATGCTAGCCTGCGCTGGCCGCGGTACAAAGTTTAGCGAATGACGATGACGCCCAACCCGACCACCATGCGCTGCTGCTGTTGCTGTAGCCCGGCACGGGTGTGTGGATGAGCCAATCGAAGTAAGCATCTTCGAGCAGCACCACAGAGCCCACCAGAGCCACCGCGCCGGGTGGGTTTCAGGTTTAAGACACCCGGTTTTGATTTGAAGTTTAATACCTAAAGAAAGAAGCGTTGGGGGAGACCCCACAGAGGGAACTCGACATGTCACTCCGTATCAACGATGTAGCTCCTGACTTCACTGCCGAAACCACGCAGGGCCCGATCAGCTTTCACCAGTGGATCGGCGACAACTGGGCCGTCCTCTTCTCCCACCCCAAGGACTTCACGCCGGTGTGCACCACCGAGTTGGGAGTGGTTGCCTCACTCGAGCAGCAGTTCGCGGCGCGCGGAGCCAAGGTGATTGGCTTGAGCGTCGACCCCGTCGACAACCACACCAAGTGGGCTCAGGACATCAAGGAGGTGACCGGCGCCACCATCAACTACCCCGTCATCGCCGACACGGAGCTGAAGGTAGCGAAGCTCTATGACATGCTGCCGGGCGACGCCGGCGACAGCTGCGAAGGCCGCACACCGGCCGACAATGCCACGGTGCGCATGGTGTTCGTGATTGGGCCAGACAAGCGCATCAAGCTGCTGCTCGCCTATCCGATGACCACTGGACGCAACTTCGACGAAATTATCCGCGTACTGGACTCAATTCAGCTGACAGCCAAGCATAAGGTGGCGACACCGGCGAACTGGAGGCAGGGTGAGGACGTCATCATCACCGGGGCGGTCTCTAACGAAGAGGCTGCGAAGATCTTCCCGGGCTATAAGACCGTCAAACCTTATCTCCGCACAACGTCCCAGCCGCAGTAGACTAAGTTGCATAGAGCGACTCTGCCGCGCAATCTGCGCGGCGGAGCAAGAGCACCGATGGCGAAGTGGCTAACGCGCTGGTCTGCAAAACCAGTATTCGAGGGTTCAATTCCCTCTCGGTGCTCCAACAAAATAAAGCACTTATATCCGTTTCTCTCGTTTTGCATGGGAGTTTCGCTACACGTTACCGTAAATGGGACGCGCAAGCTCAAGACACGGACATTCTCCGGAAGCCCGAGAAGACGGATCAGACGCCGAGGGTCGGATAGGTCCTTGCGAGTGAGACTGTGGATGTCCCAAGCGGCTGCCAACCTGTTTGCGAGTTCAGAAGGCCGTGGAGGGTGCGATTGATATCGTATCAGAGCGGGTGATGCATAGATAAAGAACAGCGCCCGGGCTCACAGGAAGCTGCTCAAAGGGCAGGCGATGAACGAGTGTTTTGCATAGTGAGATCTTGGAACGTCATTCACCAAACACATAAGAAAGAAGCAACGCACCGCGAAAGTAAACACAAGCGCGTTTATGAGGACTAGTCGGCCTGCGCCGTCTTCAATGAGTGCATTGCTCTGAAGTCGCCAGTTAAGCCTTCCGACGTTGTTTCAAGGCGGTATCATTCCCTGTAAGTTGCCGCCGATGAGTCCGTCTCAAAGACGGTGCTCTGGGCGACCCGAACACGTCCCCTGGTCAATTCAAGGAGTCGGGTATTTGTCTGGTCGAAGAAGTACCGGGCCAGATTTTCCGCCGACGGATTCAACACCGTAAACGGCTCCAGTTCGTTAATCATGTTGTGATCGAGGTATTCAACGATAGGACGAAGGAGTCGTTTAAGTTCTTTGAAGTCGAGCAGTAGCCCACTACTATCCAGCTCTTTTCCGACCAATGTGACCAATACCCTATAGTTGTGCCCGTGTGGGTTTTCACATTTTCCGTGATAATCCCTCAGGTAATGACCTGAAGAGAATGTTGCTTCGACTGTTACTTCGTACATAGACCTCGATTCGTGTTGTCAATCGGCTTGCAGCGACCCATGTCATGCCCTCACTCTCGATCCGAAGGTGGGCCGGACGAGGTAATGCCGGTCCCCGTCCAGCCGTTTTCGCTACGCGCTGATCTGCACCCGCAGCTCGGATGCGGCTCTGCACATGTTCTCGAGCGCAGACACGGTCTCGGGCCAGCCGCGCGTCTTGAGTCCACAATCCGGGTTGACCCAGACCTGTTCTGGCTTCAAGACATCGAGGGCCAACGTGAGCAGCTCCCGCATTTCATCGGCGGAGGGCACTCTTGGAGAATGGATGTCATACACACCCGGCCCAATTTCGTTCGGATACTTATGAGCGCGGAACGCTTCGAGCAATTCCATCCGAGAACGGGCCGACTCCATTGAGATGACATCGGCGTCGAGGGCTGCAATGGACGGGAGAATATCTTCGAACTCGCAGTAGCACATATGCGTGTGAATCTGCGTTTCGTCTCCAACCCCGCTAGTAGCCAACTTGAACGCCTTGACGGCCCATTCAAGATAGGCTGGCCAGTCCGCGCACCGGAGCGGGAGACCCTCGCGCAGAGCGGGTTCATCTACCTGGATGATTCGGATGCCGGCCGCTTCGAGGTCCTCAACTTCGTCCCGCAATGCAAGCGCAATCTGCCATGCCGTCTGCCGGCGTGGAATATCATTGCGGACGAACGACCATTGCAGAATGGTGATCGGACCAGTAAGCATTCCCTTGAGGGGGCGGGACGTGAGCGAACGAGCGTAGTCTGTCCACTTCAGCGTCATCGGTGCCGGGCGGGATACATCGCCATAGATGACAGGTGGCTTCACGCAACGCGAACCATAGCTCTGCACCCAGCCGTTCTCTGTGAAGGCGAACCCATCCAGGAACTCGGCGAAATACTCAACCATGTCATTGCGTTCAAACTCTCCATGCACGAGCACATCGAGACCGATACGCTCCTGCTCGCGGATGCACTGTGCAATAGTTTCCTTGAGGAAGGCTTCATACGTCTCAACCGTTTCGTGTCCGTGCTTCGCGGCAGCACGATGCTTGCGAACCTCTGCCGTCTGCGGAAAGGAGCCAATGGTCGTGGTCGGCAGGAGAGGAAGCCCTAGTTCCTTGCGCTGGACAAGGGCGCGTTGGGGGTACGGTGATCTGCGTCGGAAGTCCTGATCCTGAAGCGCAGCCAGAGCAGTACGGACCTTTGGATTGCTCGTTGTTTCTGCGACCCCCCGATCGGCCACAGCGGCGGCATTGGCCTGGTATGCTGCCTCGTCGTGGCTGGTCAAAGCGACAATCTCCGCAAGTTTTTCTTCCGCGAAGCGCAGCCAGCCCTTGATGCGCGGTGACAGCTTTACTTCACTACGAAGATCATGAGGCGCATGCAGCAGAGAGCAGGAGGGGGCAATAAGCACTCGATCCGGACCAAGTTGGCTGACGGCCTCATCCAACAATGGAGTAACGGACGAGAAATCTGTCAGCCAGATGTTGCGCCCTTCGACGCAGCCCACGCTCAAGATCTGTTCCGGCTTCAACGCTCCAAGAGTCACCCTAAGTTGTTCCGGTGCTCGGACAACATCGATATGAAGGCCGGCAGTGTCAAGTTCGATTGCCGTTTGCAGATTGTCACCGACCGAATCGAAGTAAGTGGTCAGCATGAGATTTAAGGGAACTGACTTCAGCTCTGCATAGACCTGCCGATAAGCATCCCTCGCGCTTGCCTCCAGGTCGGTTACGAGCATTGGCTCATCAATCTGAATCCACTTGATACCTTCTGCCACAAGCGCTTTCAAAATTCGCTTATATGCGGCGGTCAGCTTCGGCAGCAACATCATCGGATCGAAGCCATCGACCCCTTTGCCGAGCAGGAGCAGTGTCAGGGGTCCTATAAGCACGGGTCTGGTCTCGATACCGAGCGAATGGGCCTCACGTACTTCACCGAGCAGTTTCGTCGTATCTATTTGAAAGGAGATACCTGCACTCCACTCGGGGACGAGATAGTGGTAGTTGGTATCAAACCACTTCGTCATCTCCATCGCCGTCTGTTCGCGACAGTTGCGCGCCATGGCGAAATACCGCTCCAGCGTTACCGGCCCGTTGCCAAAGCGCTCTGGCGTCGCACCCACAAGAACCAGGGCGTCGAGCACCTGATCGTAGAGAGAGAAATCATTGGACGGAATGAAATGGATACCTGCCGCCTGCTGGAGTTTCCAATGCTCTTTTCGCAGGGCAGAGGCAGTGTCCAGAAGCTCCTGTTCCGTGCGTTTCCCCGCCCAGTAGCCTTCCAGCGCAAACTTCAGTTCGCGTTGACGGCCCATCCTGGGAAAGCCCAGATTCGCGCTCCTCAGTTTTTCAAAGTGTGATGTTTTGCTGTCTGCAACCATTCGGTTCTCTCCTCACAACGAAAGAACCACCTATGCGCAGGCAAGCTCCACCTGAATCAAGAACGCAGGCAGAAGATGCAGTGGCTACCGGTCCAATCCACGAGAACGGTGTCCTCAACGCACCCACGGTCAGCGTCCAGCGCTTCCATGGTGGTGGCGGCAGGCCGGTTTTCGGACTTTGGGCGACCTACTCTGTTGCCGCTTCCCATCTCAACTGAGACAGTGCGTGGCTCTCGCCGTGCAACGTTTCGTTCCCATCACCGCTGCGGGACAGCGCTGGGTTCACACCAGCTTCCCGTTTAACAAACCCCAATCAGGGTTTGACCTGCACTCGCTCATTTTACATGCGGGCACTCTATACCCAGAACCTAAGCGATACGATAGTCGACTAAACGGAGAGTTTCAGAAGTTTTCTGTTGGTCCGCTCCCTGACCTCCTTGCCCGCGATGCGCGACTGTGCCTGATCTATCTAGGTTTCCACCCCGGACCCGTTGACTGGGTAGCAGGTAGACAAACCCTTTCCGCACTCGCGGAGTTTCAATCACTAAACAACTTGCCGGTGACGACGTCGATTGACGCGGGAACCGTTGCGCAGCTTCGGAACACCTTGCCTCCGATATGACCGCCGCCAAGTCCGCCACACCAGACGAAAGCCTGGGTCGGTTTTGAGCCTTCAGCATGCGGAAAGTGGTACGGAAGCGAATTTCCCCCGCCCACTCTGTGGATTTCTTCCTCGCCTCTCCCCGTTGCCCTTGGATATTTCCATGCTCCACCCTCCCACCGGGGCCTCCCCAAGCCGATTCCGCACCCTGCTACCCACCCCGGAATTGCTTCGTTTATCGTACGTGGGATCTCTCGTAATTCCTTGTACGGAATCGCGAGCACGGAGCCTGCAGAATGAATGCTGGCAAGCATGAAGAAAAGCCCGGAGACACAATCATGCGAAGAATTGTTATCAGCGGTCCACAGCCAGTCCAGGTCCTCGACGTGACCGGTCCACTCGAGGTCTTCTCGAATGTTCCGGATTATCAGGTGGTGGTTGTCACCACCGACGGTTCGCATGAGCTCCAGACCAATCGAGGCATTAACCTGGGAGGCGCAGTGCCTCACGACAGTGTCTCCGGTCCAATCGACACCCTTGTCGTTGCAGGTGGTCCGGGAGCGGAGTGTGGCAAGTACGACGATGCGTATCTTCGCTGGATTTCGGAGGCAGCAAGCAGATCTCGTCGCGTAGCCTCGATCTGCACAGGAGCTTTCATTCTTGCGGCCGCAGGTCTCCTCGATGGAAAGCGCGTTGTGACGCATTGGAGCTTCTGCGACCGGCTTGCGCGAGAGTTTCCCAAAGTGAACGTTCTGCCAAATCCCATTTTTCTTCGCGATGGGCCAATCTATACTTCGGCTGGCATCACGGCTGGAATTGATCTTTCCCTTGCATTGGTGGAGGAAGACCACGGGCACCAGACCGCCCTTGCGGTGGCGCGGCAACTGGTCATGTTCCTTGTTCGACCAGGCGGTCAGGCACAGTACAGCCACATGCTCTCTCGCCAAGCGACAACCTACGAACCTCTACGAGAGCTGCAAGTCTACATGCTTGAGAATCTACGAGCAGACCTTTCTGTCGAAGCTCTGGCCGACAGGATAGGAATGAGCCCAAGACACTTTTCACGAGTTTGCCTTCGTGAGATGAAGATGAATCCAGGGCAGTTTGTGGATCGACTGCGGGTGGAAGCCGCACAGCAGATGATCGATAGTTCGTCTATGGGCTTGAAGGAGATCGCTGACGCATGCGGTTTCAGATCTGCGGATTCGATGCGTCGAACCTTCCAGCGCGTGATTGGCATTACCGCCGGTGAATACACCGAACGATTCAAACGCGTGAAACACTAATTCCTCTTCCTCGATGTCCGAAAGTGTCGGAACGACGTCGTTGTTACCTCGACCTATCAAACCTAAGCTTGTCTTGAAGCGTGACGATCCGCTTAGGAGATAGACGATGACACGACGTTCGTTTTTGAAGACGACCACTGTTGCCGCGGGAGCAAGTGCAATCGGCGGCACATTGGTCAAAGACGCAGAAGCACAGACAGCAGAAAACCGTCCTACTTTTCGCCGCCCTAAAGTTATCCTTCCCGTACCGACACCGCAGTCCATGTATCAGCACGCACAGCCTGGCGTTCCCGACACGCAATTGACGCGTGAGGCGACCGGTCTCCTTCATGAGTTCAGCACTCCTTTGCTGTTCAATCACTCGCACCGCGTCTTCTTCTGGGCGAACGAACTGGGCCGCCAGACGGGTCACAAGTACGATCAGGAGCTGCTCTTTGTTTGCGCAGCATTCCACGACATGGGGTTATTGAAGAAGTTCTCGAGCGCCGATGATCGTTTCGAGGTCGACAGCGCGAACGCCGTTCGCCAGTTCCTCGAACACCACAATGTACCTGCCGCGCGTATCCAGGTGGCGTGGGACGCCATCTCTCTCCACACGACGCCCGGCATCGCCGCCTACAAGCCGATCGAGGTAGAACTTCTTTACAACGGTGTTGGCCTGGATGTACTCGGAATCGGGTACGAGACATTTCCCGAAGAGCTGCGCAAGGAGATTGTCGCGCAGTATCCTCGTGTGAACTTCAAGCAGGATATCGCGAAGGCATTCCTCGGCGGTTTTGAGCACAAGACCCAGACAACCGAGGGCACCTGCAACGAGGACATCTGCTCGCACTTCATTCGTAATTACAAGCGGAGCAACTTCCACGAACAGATTCAAAACTCCCTGTTTCAGAACTCCTAGTTGCACCGCGATCTGACGGGGGTGACGTGCCAGTCGACACTCCCGTCTCGCGCTTAAGACGAAGGGATTCAGTTGTGATCGATTTCCCAGTTGAAACGGTAAAAAGGTCTGGCGCAAGTTCTTTCGCTCGTTGTGGATACCTTACCCGAAACAAGTAACTGTTATGAGGACTGCTGCAGCAGCAAAATCGACGAAGGAGACGCAGAAAGTCATTGAAATCACACCGGCTGGAGTCTCGGTGATCTCAGTTGAACTTAGAACTCTCTTGGCAGATGTTGTCGCGCTCTATCTGAAGACAAAGAATTTGCATTGGCACATGAGTGGCCCCCACTTCCGCGACTATCATCTCATGCTTGATTGTTCAAATCCCATTCGGTGCTCCAACAAAATAATGACTTATACCTGTTATAGAAAATACCATTCAACACCATTTTATATAATCTGCTCTCAGAATCCGACCGCTGTATAGGCAAAACAGAGCATGGGGGGCAACTGGGGCCTTGTTTCCTCGGTTGCGTATTCGCCTATACTCTCACTTCCCAGCGGGGCGCTCCCCTACACCGCCTCGCTGCAGATGAGATCGCCTTGACTCTACCCACAAGATAAACAGGGGCCCAGCCATGAGGCTTGCACTCTATATAAAGACACTCGGAGCAGAGCCAGCGCCCTTCGAACACACCAGCTTTTCTTCCTGTGTGGTCGATCTCGATAAGCAGTATGAACAGCTCAAGACTCAACTCGGTCCCAAACGGATCGAACAGGCTGACAGAGCCGTTCACGCCGTCCTCCGCCCTCCCTCTCAGCCACCGCCAGAGTTGTGTGCGATGCTCGCGCTCTAAATTCCGAACATCAAATGCTCAAGCACGGGGCCGAGGACTAGTACCGGAAGATAGCTCAGCGCAGTCACCACTATTAGACAGACGGTCAGGAAAATCCCAAATGTAAGACCGTCTGTGCGAAGAGTTCCCGTTGAGGAGGGTGTATTTCTCTGCCGTGCGAACAAACCCGCACAAGCCAGGGCCGGAACTGCCAATCCAAACCTCCCCGCCATCATGGCCAGCGCAGTAGTGATGTTATAGAAAACGGTATTGGCGCTGAGACCTGCGAAACTTTGTCCATTGTTGGCAAAGCAGGACGAGTAAGCAAAGAGAATTTCAGTAAGACCGTGGGGTCCCGCGTTAGTGGTCAGGCCGGCGAGTCCGGCTTTGGTACTAATAGCAAGCGCGGTCAGCGAAAGGATGGTCGCCGGGGCAGCCAGGGCGTAGAGGATGATCAATTTGTTTTCCGCCGGACCTATCTTCTTACCGAGATATTCCGGAGTACGACCTACCATAAGACCCGCCAGAAACACGGCGATGGCAGCAATCATCACCATGCTGTAGATACCTGTGCCGAGACCTCCGAAGACAAGTTCCCCGAGCAGAAGATTGACTAGGAGGACCAGCCCTCCAAAGGAGGTGTAACTGTCGTGCATCGAGTTGTTCGATCCAGTAGCGGTGTTTGACGTCACGACAGCGGTTAACGTAGAGCCGGCGATGCCAAAGCGGACCTCTTTCCCTTCCATGTTTCCGCCGGCTTGAGACACACTGTTGTGGTAGTCGACGCCGCCGAGACGTGGGTTTCCGTGTTGTTCAAAGAGGTGTACTGAGATCAATCCAATGGTGAACAGGAGGACCATCACGGAGTAAAGCAACCAGCCCTGGCGGGGTTGGCGAATCATTCTGCCGAAGGTGTTCGTTAAGGCCGCCGGCAAGAGCACGATAGCCAGCATTTCCATGAAGTTGGTTAGCGGTGTGGGGTTTTCGTAGGGATGAGCACCATTCGTGTTGAAGAAGCCACCTCCGTTCGTCCCCAGATTCTTGATGAACTCAAGTGCTGCGACAGGCCCTTGCGGAATCACCTGCTTGGAGCCCTCGAGAGAAGACGCAACCACGTAATGGTGGAAGTTCATCGGAACTCCCTGCCATACGAGCAGCATGGCCCCGACCAGAGCACCCGGCAAAAGGATCCAAAGCAATGCGCGAGTAGTATCAACCCAGAAATTGCCAAGCGTGTCTGTGAGTTGACGAGCAAAGCCCCTGATGAAAGCTATACCTATAGCGAGTCCAGCTGCGCCGGCCAGGAAGTTCTGTGCGCAAAGACCTACCATCTGGCTGAAGTAACTCATCGTGTTCTCGCCGGCGTACGCTTGCCAGGTCGTGGTGGTCGAGAAGCTGATCGCTGTATTGAGAGATAAATCCGGGGATAGCGGCGTGGTGAAGTACTGAGGAAAGAACCATGGCAGGAAACGCTGCAATCTGAGAATGGCATATAACAAAAGCGTGCCGGCCAGACTAAAGAGCACAAAACACACTGCGTACTGAGTGGAGGTCATCTCCACATTTGAATCAATGTCCGCAACACGGTATATAAGCCGCTCGACTGGAACGCATAGTCGATCCAGCACGGTCGTCTGTCTGGAAAAGACCTTCTCTATGTACCCGCCCAATGGCCTCACCAGGGCGGTTGCAACAGCCAGGAAGATAACGTATTGCAAGATACTATGGAAATCCATCGTGGCTCCTCAGGAGCAGGCTAGAACTTATGCTCTTTGTGATGCGCCCCTAGCCTGGGCTCAGGACGTTTCATGCTTGTCGCCGTCAGATTTAGCAACGGCTGTTCATTAGCTGAGATTTTCAGGGAACTCACGAGGCCGGCTGTCAGTCGCGCCAAATTACTGGTGTCGGCTTCCCTCTCTTGAGGATGAGAGGCCTTTCGACCGGGCTCGTTGACATCCTCTGCCCAGATGAGGCTTCTGAGCTTTGATTTGTGCAAGGCATTCAGGGCTAGTTGGAGCGAAAAGCGGTGTGGACAAGGTGGCCGAGGTGACGGTCTCGGCTTGTACGGTGAGAAAAGCTGACGGAGGACGCCTGCGGAGCAGTGGCGCCCGGACTATTGTGGCGACCTGGAACTCCGTGGCGGCAGGGCGTGAGCGCCATATTTCGCAATTCAACCAACCGTTGCATAAAAAAGGTGTAGCAATGTCATAAAGAGTTCGTACACGTCTCAGAGGTTGCTCTTCCCAGAGACGCAGTTTCATCGCCGCTCCGACTGCTCAATGATGCAGTCGCCCGGCCAATCACGACAACAGCCCCGTCACGTAGCTTGTAGACGCTCGCCTGTTTGAAGCAAAGCCACGCACGCGGCTGTACTTTTTGCTCAGGCATCACTACAGTCTCAAAGTTGCCAGTCATTTCTACGCGCGGACACTTAACCTCGGTGGCACTGTCTCCGTTATCAACGGACCAAAACAAAGGCGCTTCTGTGTAGGCGTTGAAATATATCCGGCATACACCTGTCCATAACAAACTCATCACTCACCTCAAAATCAAGGAGGGTTGCATCCAATAAGATGGAGAACACTGGATTTGAAGCGGCTGCCGCAGGCTGGACCGGAGTATCTCGATACTCCGGTCCAGCTCGGCACCAGCTGGCTTTGCCCCCAAGTGAGCCCTAGAACTCAAGCCGCAGAGCGACTTGACCCGTCCGGTTACCCGCATTTTCTGCCGTCTGCGCTTGGTTTAGCACCCCAAACGAGGTCTGGTTGCTTATGTTCGTCGCAGGTGGCGCGTAGTTGGTACGGTTCAACACGTTCGTGAACGTCGATTCGAACCGCAGACGCCAGCTCTCCCTGACTGCAATGAGCTTCGCGAGACCCGCACTGACTGCGATGGTGCCAGGCGCCTCCAGACTCCCGACTCCTGCGTTGCCAACCCGCCCTGCATTAGCCGGCGTGTGTTCAAACGCGTTGAGGTTGAAGTAATTGCTCGACGAACGGTGAGCAGGAATCGGATTGCCGATCCGGTCCGGGCGAACAATCGATCCAGCTGCAGAAGGGTTCGTATTGGTCTGGTCAGCGGTTACGCTATCGGTCGGGGTCAGGTACGGCCCTGTCTCCAACAGCGTGATCGTGTTGACACTCCAACCACCGAGGATACCGCCCACGACAGGCGAAGAGTTCAACCACTGCCGGCCCTTGCCGAAGGGCAGCTCATACGTTCCTGTTACCAGAAAGCGCTGACGCCGCGTTCCAACGACATTGCCGCGGTTTGCGTTGATGTCGAAGCGATTCAGATCCGCAAGTCCGTAGCGGGTTTCGCCCTGGAATGCAGTGGGTGCATCGCCCTGTGCGTCGCTGATGTTATGCGTCCAGGCGTAGTTCGCCTTATAAGACAGGCCCCGGGCCATTCTGTGCGTTGCCTCGAGTTCCATTCCCTGGTAGTTCTGTTTGCCCAGGTTATAGGTCGAATAGATGACGCCCCAGTTCTGGAACGGCACTGGATTTGGAGTGCTGGAAGTAGTGGGCTTCGCCTGGTTCAGGTTTACGCTCACGTTGAGGCGGTAGGAGTTCATCCCGATGTAACTCATCCGGACGGAGGTATTGGAGGTAAGCTCCCGTTCGACAGTGAGGTTCCACTGTGCCGATTGAGCATCGCGGTAGTGCGGATCGACGCCTTGTTCGAACAGTCCACCGCCAAACTGCAGTCCGGCACCTGGCGGGGTAACATGTGGGAACGTGAAGAGCGGCGTGCCTCCGTTGTTGTTCTGCCAGTTGTAAACAGAGGCCTGCGGAGTGCTCTCCATATTGTTCTGAAGCTGTCCGAGCGCGGTGACCGTAAAGATGCCAAACCCAGCACGGACGACTGTCTTGTTGTCCTTGAACGGACGGTATGCAACGCTGACCCGCGGATCGAAGTTGCGAAGATAGCGCTGCCGAAGACCCGCCGGCAGTCCTGCCTGGCTGTTAGTCACCACTGGAGTACAAGTAGCGGGATTGTAGTTCGGATTGACCGCTCCGAGACCACAGGCATTGAACGAAGCAAGGAAGGCTTGGGCTGGCTTGAGGCCGAAATTGCCAATGATGATTGCACCCTGCCCGTTCGCACCGGGCCCCTGGTAGTTCGGGTCGAAGTTAGCCGAGATGTTGTTCTTGTCGACAAAGGGAGAGAGCAGTTCCCAGCGCAGACCGAAGTTGAGCGTAAGACGGTCATTGACTTGCCATTGATCCTGGCCATAGATCCCGGTCTGAACGCCGCTGGCATCGTCTTTCGGACCCGTCACGGCAAAGTAGGCGGTGTTCGGCGCGCCGATCAGGAGGTCGCCGAAGGCGTTTCCAGTGAAGATGCCTTGATTGAAAGTGAATAGGCCGTAGTCGTCGGAAGGCGTCTCGATCTCAGGCACGACAAAGCGTACCCAGCGGACATCCACTCCAGCACGAATAGTGTGCCTACCCCGGCTGTACGTGACGTTGTCCGCAATCTGCTTGGTAAAAGACTGCGTGGGGCCGACGTGGTCTCTACCAATGGATTGGAAGCCTGTTCCATCAGAGAAGTTGATGCTGGGGAAGCCTTGATCGGTTGGGTGGTTCGAAACGTCAACACCCTGATCGCCACCTACCTGAAGATTCAACCCCTGGAGAGCTGCAGCACCTACGATCGGGAAGTTTGGGGCGAGGGTCGTATCCGTGTAGCCAAAGCGAAACTCATTCAGCAGCCGGTTGCTGATCACATAGTTATGGGAGATCAGGAAGCTGCGGTCATGCTCAGTGTCCACGTCATTGGGCAGCAACGGGTTGACCACATTCACCAACAGGTTCTTCCGGTTGAAGCGCGCATACACCTGCTGCTTCGAGTTAATGACCTGATCGATGCGGGCATCGAAGCCGTCTGTGTTCGATGGAATAGGAACGAGCGTCTGGTAATTAGGTTGGCCAACCGGCACATTGGGCAGATTGGGCAGCGGGTAATATTTATTCAGCAGCGCGGTAGCGAAGGGGTTGATTCTCGACTGCGGAATTACCGGACCTCCCATATCTCTGAGATCTCCCATCCTGTCCAGGACGCTCGGCACCGCATACTGCTGCGCCTGCGCGGTCCGTCTCCGGTTGCCCTCATAGTCGAAGAAGAAGAACGTCTTGTCGTGCCCGTTGTAAAAGTGCGGAATCAACAACGGGCCGCCGATACTGCCGCCAAAGGTGTTGAAGCGCTTTGGGGCCTTCTGTGCGAAGTTATATACGTGAGCATCGAGCGCGTCGTTCTGGAGATACTCGAAGAGGCTCCCATGAAACGTGTTCGTTCCACCCTTGGTCGTGAATGTCACGTCTCCTACCTGCGAGAACTCAGCATTATTGTTGTAGGCAGTGACCTTGAGCTCTGCAATTCCTTCGGACGACGGGTAAGGGTTGGCTCCCGCAGCAGCGTTGAAGACATTCGCCGTCGAGATGCCATCGACCGAAAACCCGACCATGTTCGACGTTGCGCCGCCCACGGCGACATTTCCCTGGCTGTCCTGCTGCACATTAGCAGACGTTGCCAGTGCTGCCAGAGGGCTAGTGCTCGAGGCGCGGAAGTTAAGCGGCAGCTGACCGATCTCCGCGGTGCCTTTCGAATCGCCGAGCACTGCATTTTCGGTGTTGATCTGATTTGCAGAAGAGGTCACCTCCACAGTGGAAGACTGTTCGGCAATTTTCATCGAGAGTGTGTACCGAAGGTCCTGCCTGGAGGCCAAGGTGATGCCGGAGATCACCGTATCAGCAAATCCGTCGTGCTGCGCCTGGATGGTGTATCTGCTAGCAAGGATATTCTCAAACGCATAGCTGCCCGTACCATCCGTCTTCACCACACGGTCAGTATTTTCATCAATGCTGTGCAGCGTAATCTGCGTATCTGGGATTCCAGCGCCAGAGATATCCTGGGCGGTTCCTCGTATGCTCCCGAACGTAGACTGTGCCGCCGAACGAGCGGGGCTCATGCAAAGCAGTCCGAACGCGACAACAAACCCGCCTAGTAGGCGACGCTTCTGAGCTGCTCGTGAACGAGGCGTCAGAGAGTGCTCTCTGTTTCTTTCACGCGATACCGCAGTCTGCTGCTCAAGCAAAAGTACTGCCTCCAAATGCAAGCACATCAAAGAATGCGAAGCTACTTCTGAAACGGGACGTATGGATCCTCTGGGAGAGGCCATGAGTGTTCTCCTATCTGCCATGACAACTGGCTACACATCTCATGAAAGAGCGCCTCCCGTAACTACGGCATAACTGAGAACATGACTTTTACGGTTTGCTTACAACTTTTTGATTTCAGAACGAACACCGAGAGGAAGCCTCAAGAAATTAGCAGTATCCTGATCTTTAGAGATGAAGTACACGCAAGTAGCCAAGCGCCTGCTGCGAGCCGCGGGAATCGTCCCCATCGTCCCATTGCTAACCGGCGTCGTCTACCTGGGCCACGGCAAGGCATTGACCGCAGGTCTCGTCGAACTTGTTCTCGTGATGCTGATTGCGTTCCTGTGCGGATTTCCTGAAGCGGCTGTCGCATCAGTATTGGCGGTCGCTTGTCTGGACTACTTCTACATGGCGCCGATCTTCTCTCTTTACGAGCGGGACCCTCAGGACTGGATCTCGTCAGGGATATTTGTGGTTATCGCCGTGACGGCTGGCCACTTTGCGGATCGCATCAAGCGAAAAGCTGCACAGACCGAGAGCGAGCGAACGAAATTGGAGAGGCTTTACCTTACGAGCCGGGACATCATCATGTTGGACCGACGCAAGGAAGTCGGCGCACAGCTTACGAGTCTGATCGCAGACACCTTTAAGGTTGATGCTGTGGCCCTGTGGGACGCACGCGAAGTGCGAATGGACAAGGCGGGGAAAGATATCGTCCCAGATGACGAAGTTCGCGCCACCTATTTCAATGAACTTCATGAGAACGACTTAGATGCTTGCAAATTCAAGCGGGTGTTGAGACTTGGGACCAGACCTGTCGGTGCGCTTTACATCGCAGGCTCGTCTCAGGAACGCCAACTCGATCCGCGATCTGTGGACGCGATTGCATCGCTTTCGGCGATCGCCCTGGAAAGAGCGCATTCCTTTATAGCGGAGAGTAACGCTGAAGCCGCAAAGCGGAGCGAGCAGCTCCGATCCGCTGTTCTCGACGGACTGGCCCACGCGTTCAAAACGCCGTTGGCAACGATCCAGAGCGCAAGCTCGGGATTGTTGGAGATCAACAGGCTTGAATGCCCGGAGAGAGAACTTTTGTCTCTCATCGATGAACAGGCAACACGCCTGGCTAGGCTGACCACCCAGGTGCTGCAGACTGCAAAATTGGATGAGGGACATTTAGAGGTGGATCACGAGAGGATCTGCCTGGGTCAACTGTTCCGGTTCTGTAGAAAGGAAACCGCTCCAGCTTTGACGGAGCATTTTTTGGATCTCATCGACGAGACGTCGGGGAGCGATGTGTGGGCGGATGCCCATTTGCTCCAAATGGCCATTCTCCAGATGCTTGACAACGCTGCGAAATATGCAAGCCCCTCATCGCCAATAACGTTTCGTGTGACGTCAACGGACTCTGAGATCTTATTCTGCGTAAAGAACGAAGGATCCTTTATTGCCCCTGAAGAGAGGTTGCGGATCTTTCAGCGTTTTTATCGATCCCCAGGATCTCAACATAAAGCATCCGGAACGGGCATCGGTCTGTCTGTGACTAAACGAATTGCTGAAGCCCACCGCGGCAGAGTGTGGGTTGAAAGTGATCCGGAGACAGGCACGACGTTCTTTTTTGCTCTGCCGCATATTTGCAAGGAGGCCTGAGGTGGTCGATTCACAAGGAAGATTACTGATTGTAGAAGACGACTCCGCGCTGCGACGCAGTCTACGCACTACCCTCGATGTTCTCGGATTCGATGTAGCTGAGGCGAGCACCGGAGAGGATGCCCTCGTACGTCTGCGCATGGTTGATTATGAGGCCGTACTCCTCGACATCAATATGCCGGGAATCGGGGGCATCGAGACCTGCCGGCGCATCCGGCGCAGCTTCACAAGGCTACCGATTCTTATGCTGTCTGTCCGCGATGGCGAAGATGACAAGGTTGAGGCATTGGAGGTTGGCGCTGACGACTACGTGACCAAGCCATTTCAGACACGCGAGTTGACAGCCAGAATCCGTGCCGCTATTCGCCGATTTCGGGCACCTGAGATACCGGCAGAGATGGCAATCATCAACGGAACAATCATGCTCGATCCTGTTCGACGGCGTGTCGAACGAGCCGGAGTTGAGGTACACCTGACGCCGCGCGAGTTCGATGCTCTTCAGCTTCTGATGACACACGCGGGCCGTCCGGTTACACATGCTCGATTACTTGCTGCCTTGCGTGGCCCCGGCTCCGGAAACGACCGCGCGTATTTGCGCGTTCTCATCGGTCAGCTCCGTAAGAAACTCGAAGACAATGCCGCGGACCCAATGTATCTCCTGACAGACAGCCATATCGGATACCGCTTTCGCGAGCCATAGCCCATGCCTTCCCCAGCGAAGTTAGGGAGTAGGAGTAGCCCTTCCCGTCACCACTGCATTCCCCTTCTGACGGGATCGTTGCTCGCGCGGACTAGTCTTGGTCGCGTCGAACGTCAGAGAATCGCCTCTCCTCCTCAAGCATCTTGTACTTCGGTAACTCCACCCACCTGCGAAACGATGGCCGGAATATCCAGAAGACGAGAAAACCGACCGCCATTGCGGTAATGATGCCGACGATGATGTTGATCATTGCGTTGTCGCCTCCTTTTAGCCTCCGTCGTAGATGCTTTGAACATACTGGACAAGCAGCCGTCGCTCATCGCTGCTCAAGCGGTTCTTCCATGCAGGCATCGCGCTGCCAGGGATGCCTTGCTCCAGCACTGTCCATGCTCTGTCGTTCGAAGGCTGACGAGCATGGAAGTTGACGGGGGACGGCTTGAGTGCTCCGGCAGCCGCTCCATTGCCATCTCCATGGCTCCCATGACAGCTCACACAATTGGCCGCAAAGAGTCTCGAGGCTGCGTCCATTTCCTGCTGTGAAAGCGCAACCTTTGCGACCTTCGCCTGCAATGATTGCACATACGCGGCAACCGCATCGAGATCAGCCTTATCAAGCTGTCTCCACGCCGGCATAGCGGAACCGTAGACACCGTCCCAGAGCACTGTCGCCAGATGGCTGTCAGAGTAGTGCTCTGCGTGCAAATCGATCGGATGCGGCAGTAGACCTGCACAACTGCTCTGGCTGCCATGGAGTGAACGCCGATGGTGCGGGAAGACATCCCTTCCATGCTTGTACTTTGTCGCATCGGGCATTGAACCCATTGCGAAAATGGGAGCATCCGTATCGATGCCGCCGACGGTGATCTGCGGTCTCGTATCGGGAATGCCTGGTGCGGAGTAGCTGGAGCTCATTTCCATCGCCATCCCCTGATCGACCTGCGCACCGCCTTTGTCTCCGGCCAGCTCACGCTCCCGCCCCAGCGATCGCAAATAGGAGACCAGGTCTAGAGCATCCTTGTTCGGCTTCGCAGCAGAGCCGCTGAACATCCACGGGTATCCAGGCATAATCGAGTCAGGGACAGTTGCCCGAGGATTGAAAAGGTGAACATAATGCCAGTCATCTGTGCGAAGTCCATGTTCGCGAGAAAGATCCGGTCCGATACGCCGTGTTCCCCAGAGATGCGGATAGTCGTACTGCGTCTCCCAGGCCGCGGTGGGAGCGCCGAAGCGACGGACATCGGCGGCGATCGCGCGCACTTGTTCGGTATGACAGTAGGCACATCCTTCGCGGCCGTAGATCTGGCGGCCATGCTCTTCGGCAGCCGTCAACCGTTGCATAGAATGTGGAGCGGTCCGATTGATATCCGCCTGAAGCTGTTGTGCGGGAATGATGCCGAGAACAACAAACGAAAAAACGAAGAAGCCAACGCCCGCCACAAATGCAATAACAAACGCATACCCGAGGATGGAGGGGGCACTATGAAGGGCAGCGGGGGGCAGGCTACCCGCGATGGAGGTGGGCGCTGATGCATTCCGCGGCCCGGTTAAAAGACTGATCCAGAAGAGCACAAAGGCTGAGATGATCGGAAGTCCTGACAAGGCGCGAGTAAGCCAGAATGGATACATTGCCCGGACCGAGTCTATCCAGGGAGCGCGGCTGACCCACATTTGGCCTTCAACCAGTCCGGCTGCGGTCAGATCGAACACCATCAGTGCCAGACCGAAGGCGAGGAGCCAATAGGCCCATCCCATCGTTCGCGCGTTGTACCGGACTCCAGGCAGTTTGCTCCAGATATGCGACAGAGCGCCGGCAACGCAGAAGCTCGCAAAGCCGATCATCGCCAAATGCGAGTGGCCAATTACCCAGTCGGAGAAATGAATAAAGCGATTGACCGGCATAAGGGCCTGCATCGATCCCTGCAGACTCACGATCAAGTACGCCACAACGCCGAACCAGATGAAGCGTAACGGAACGTCGGCTCCCACCTTGCCGCTGGAGCCACGCAGTGACAGCAGCAGATTGGTGACAACCAGAATCACGCTAAGTCCAAGGTAAACGGAAGCAATGATTGCGCCTCTCTGCGCGCTCATCGGAATTGCCGAGTAGACATAGTGATGCGTCCCGTTCAGCGGATAGATGAAGAAGAGCAGCCAAAATCCCATCATCGAGACGAAGTGACTGAAGATTGGCCTTCGCGTCACCGCGGGGATCACGCAATACGCCATCGAAAGAGCCAACGGTGTAACAAATAGCCCGACCGCATCGTGAATCCACAATCCGCTGAAGGCAGCGCCCTTCGCTCCCGCCACAAGCTCCGGCACAAGATTGCCGATTGGATAGGCAAGGGTCGTGAACACGAGACCGCCGACGATATACCAACCCGAAACGTAGAGGTCGCCTGCCGGCCCACTCAAAAATGGCTTCACGAACTGCACAAGAATCAGTACAAAGGCAAGGACGACGAACACGTCCACAATAAGCGGGAACTCAGCCCACTCAAGCGGCTGGCTAAACCCCGCGCAAACCAGGATCCATCCCGGCAGCACGGTAACGAGATTCCATAGCCAGAACATGCCCCAGCCTAGCCGGCGGCTCGTGACTGGCTGATTCGTCAGCCGAGGTACAACGTAGTAGCAGAACGCGATGAATGCATTTCCCAGCCAACCGAAGAAGATCCCTTGCGTGTGGTTGTAGCGAAGTCTGCCCCATGTCTCCCATGCGTGGCCCCCCAAAATGTGGGGAAATTGAACTTCGTTGCCACCATAATTCCGAAGAGCGCAGCAATCAGCACAGTGACCATCGCGGCATGCGCGTGCCATCGAATCAAATCGTAGTCAGTGCGCGGCAGCGTTGAGGCCAACGATGGATTACCTGCGGTGCGGACGCCGTCCGTATCCTGTTGTCTATCAGTCACTTTCTGTCTCCTGCTTGCAAGCGTGGAGGCTCCCGAAGCTTGAATGGCGAATTGGACGACTAATACGGCGTGGGCGGCGGATCTTCGGTGCCATGCCAACTGACCAGATAGTTCACAATCTCTTTCTCCTGACCAGGATCGATTGGTGCTCCATAGGACTTCACCATCTTGTGTACTTCCGTCGTCCATACCTTTCGTGGAAAGACCGGCTGGTTCACCACATAGCGGGGTGAATGGCAGATAACGCATTGCGTCGCGAAGACATCGTGTCCCGGTCCAGGTGGCAGATCGGGTTGGTGGTACTCGAGCTCGATCGTCTTCACCGGCTGCATCTCAGTAAGGCGGGAAACCGGGATATCGGGAACGGCCGCGGTAGACGCCGCGTCTCGCTCGCGGCCTGCACGCCCCCAAAGGGCATAGATCAGGATGGCTACGGCGATAATGAATAAAACCCCGAGAACCCGTAGTGTCTGCATTACGACACCACTTCCACATCGAGCGTTTGGATTGTCCTGCGGTGGTATCCGCCATGATTCCACTCGTAGCCAGGCTGTGTCTCTCCGGATGCGTTGGTAGCACGGGACTGCAGGCTGTACCGCCCCCTCTGCGCTGGCTGCCAACTCATCCGCCATCGCCTCCAGGAGTATTTGTCGATTACGCGATCCAGTGCCGCATCGGTCCAGGTCCGTCCGCCGTCTGTTGACACCTCGACGCGCCGGATGCCTGCGCCGTTGTCGACTGCGATGCCCTCGATCTTGACCGTCGCGCCGCTCTTCAACTTCGTGGTTGCTTCTGGCGTGATGATGATTGCACGGGTTGGATAGTCCGTGAGCGGAATCGTCTGCTCGCTCGGATGCTTTGGATCTTCGGAGTGCTCTGGCGCGGCAGGGATGCGGTATCCCGTATCGACCCAGAAATTGTGCAGCGGTTCTGTGCGAACAGTGATTTGGCTGAGCGCCTTGACCCAGTACGTCGCAAACCAGCCCGGCACAACAAGCCGGACAGGAAAGCCATTCAGCATGGGCATTGGCTCGCCATTCATCTCGTAGGCAATAATGGAATCGCCGTTTAGCGCGTAATCGATCGTCAGTGGTTTCTCAAAGTGCGGAGAGGATTCCAGCGGAGGAACATCCAGCCCGCGAAAACTGGCCTCGACTGCTCCGGGCTTGACCTCAGCGGCTTTCAGCACATCCTTCAATCGAGCCCCGACGTAACGAGCGTTTCCCATGGCTCCGTCCGTCCACTGCGCGCCCGGAACCTGCGGCCTGAAGAAACTGCGCGAGTTTCCCGCACACTGACTGAATGCAACCATCGTCACGGGCTCACACTTGGTGCGCAGATCGTCGAACGATAGCTGTAGCGGTCGATTGACAGCGCCAATCACCTGCACCCTGAACGTTCGCAGATCGACGCGCGTCGGTAGTCCAGCATAGTGCCACCTCACAAAATAGGCTTCGTTAGGCGTCAAATCCTGCAGGAAGTAATGCATCGGCGTCTCCAGCAGAGGTGGCCGGTCCGCCAGCATGATCAGGTCACACTTCTCTGGATACCTCGCCCAGGTTCTGGTGTTATGTCGCACTCCATAGTCGTCAGATAGATCGGCATTGATCACAGTCCGCGCCACCGAGCCAGTCTTGCACGCGGCGAGAAACGCGCTGAAGCCAAGCATTCCCGAAGACTGGAGAAACTCCCGCCTTTGGTATTTCGTCTGCGCTCGCATACAACTCCCTCCCGATGTGGGTGACACCCGCGTTGTCACCCACGGAAACAATCATCGGTTTGGGGTACTTGCCCGTCCAGGAAGAGCATCGAATCGCTCCAGTAGACGAACTTCTAGTTCGCCTTCTTGGTGTCCTGCTGGACTTTATACTCCGCTTCCACGCGTGGACGGCGGATGATCGTCAACCCCTCTGAGCCGAGAAGGAAGGTAGTCCCTGTCTCGTCGCGAGTAGCCTTATTGCTCACCAGCTTTACCGTGTCTAGAAGGACAGGGTCTGCGGGATTGGAGGTGTCAACCACTTGATAATCTCGTGGAGTCGTCTGTGCATCCACGTGGCGCTCATTCACCATCAGAAAGCCCGTTTCTCCAAGTGGTTCGGTGTGGCCGGGATATTGCAAACCACTTACGGTCTTGAGCACAGGCTCCCTTGCGTTCCGTAAATCGAGTACGGCCACTCCCAAATTGTTGCGGAAGCGGACTAGCATCGCCGTGCCGCCCAGTGGCCGCACAAAATCGAACGGCCCAGGAACCGTGAGATTGACGACTCTCACCGTCTTTGTCTGCGCGGGATCGGTAACGTCGAGTACAACGAGGTGATCACCGCCGTGCTGTTCGATGTAAAGATATGTGCCGCCGTTAACTCCGGAATGCAGTTGGAAGGCAATTCCAGGCACCTGCGTCGGTTCAGGCAAATCGGCCGGTTTGTCAACGATGATGTCCTTGGAATGCGAGACTATCTCGGCCTTGGCAGTACTCACAACAAGGGCACTGCTCAGGAAGGTAGCTGCGATGGCAATGCTGAAGGTTGCGGATTTCGTATTCATGGCTTTGTCCTTTCAAACGAGTATTCGTGTGAATGGAACACATCTGGCCTAACCGATCCTTTGTCCCAGTGGATAGTCAGCGAGGCGCAGTCATCGGCGTTGATAGTTAACAGTCGTCGAGGGGGGAGGAGTGGGAAGCACGAAGTGGTTGCCCACTTCTCCGTGCCCCATGTCATTTGCGATCATCGACGCCTCCAGCGCTGACGGTTTATCCCAGCGCGGAGTGCGGTCTGACCAGGTTGTCCAAGTGGGGGACAAGACACCCACAAACTGACATTCACGAAGTACAGTACCACTCGCGCACATGATGATATAGCAGGTACGTGTTCAAGGGGAAAGCGCTTGCGTTGCGTGCGTGGCGACCCGAACCTGTCGCCAGCATTGGGGATTCCCCGTTCACCTTCTCAAAGAGGTGAGCGCCACTATATCAGTGGCCTACCCTTTGTCTCGGGAATCCAAATCCAACAAAGCGCAGCCATAACGAACGCGGTTCCAGCTATGGCAAATGCGATGCCAAATCCGTGCCGTTGAGCCATACTCCCAACCGCAAATGGAGCGGCAGCGCTTGCAATACGGCCAGCGTTGTAGGTAAAACCTTGTGCCGTAGCGCGGATTCGGGTTTCGTAGATCTCCGCCGTCACCGCGGCGAACCCGGTGTAATAACCGGTACCGAAGAATGCCACCACCGGACCGAGTGCCATGAGCAACCATGATGTGTGTACCCGCGCGTAGAAAAACATAAGGAGTGCTGCCAATATCAGATAAAGGACGTAGCAGCGCTTGCGCCCAAAAAGGTCGCTCAGAAAACCGAAGCTAACGTAGCCAAGCCACATGCCAACCTGCATACCGATCACCGTACCGGACATAGCATGAGCTGAGAGCCCCACTCCGCCTCGATCGCGAGGCAATGAGAGATAGGCAGGAACCCACAGATTGAAGCCCCACCACGCAAACAGCGTGCAGGCATTCATGAGCGTAACGGCGATGGTGACGGGTCGCAAGTCACGCTGAAAGATGCGGCGAAAGCGGTGCACGGAGCCTTCGCTGGAAACTGCGCTGCGCTTCCATACTTCAGGTTCTTCCACGCCACGGCGCACCAGCAACGTAAAGAAGGCAGGCAGAATTCCTACAAAGAAAACGGCGCGCCAGCCTTTCCACGGCAGGATCAGACCGGCGGCCAGAGCTGCGAGAGCATAGCCAACGGCCCAGGAGCTCTGCATGATTCCAAGCGCCTTGCCACGGTGTTTGTCGGGCCATGTCTCCGATACGAGCGCGGCGCCGCTTGCCCACTCGCCACCCATACCGAGGCCAAGCAGGATACGGAATAGCGCAAGCTGGACCACGTTTTGAGCGAAGCCGCAAGCCGCCGTGAAGACGGCGTAGATGAGTACGCTGCCGATCAGGGCCCGGATGCGGCCGTAGCGGTCTGCAATAACCCCGAAGACCAGGCCGCCCGCTGCCGCGGCGAGCAGGGTGATGGAACCGAGGACACCGGCTGTCAGTTTGCTGAGCCCAAGATCTACGATGAGCGAAGCCAGGACGAGCGCATAAAGCATCACGTCAAAGGAGTCCAGCATCCAGCCGAAAGACGCCGCGGCCAGAGCGCGTCGTGCCTCGGGAGTGGACTGACGCCACCAATCAAAATAGTCTGGCCGCGAGGGTTCGCTCATCTGCGAAGTTTCGCTCATCTGGCGACCTTATCGGCATTCGCGGCCCCGAATCCGCCTCCGCCGGGCGTCTCGATGCGAAGATGATCGCCGGGCTTGAGTTCGAGCCGCACTTTGGCGGGCAGCGTCTCGACGGAGCCGCCGGCATGCAGGACCGTGTTCCGTCCGCAGCCGCCGGATTCGCCGCCTTGCGCTCCGTAGGGGTGACTGGTGCGGCGTTCGCTGAGCAGCGTGATGGACGTTTCGGTCAACATCTCATACTCACGCAGGATGCCTTCTCCTCCGGGATAGCGGCCAGCCCCACCGCTGCCCTGTCGCAGCGAATAGCGGCGGATGCGGACCGGGAGGTAATGTTCGATAGCTTCGATCGGCGTATTGCGCGTGTTGCTCATGTGCGTGTGAACACCGCTCAGACCAGACAGGCCGTTGCGGCCTCCCATACCGCCGCCGATGGTCTCGTAGTAGGCGAAGGGAGAGTCATCGTCCGGCCGCCTTCCTCCCAGCGTGACATTGTTCATAGTTCCCTGGCTGGCTGCGGGAATGATGTGGGGCAGCGCCTGCGCGAGCGCTCCGAGGACAACGTCCGTAATTCGCTGCGAGGTCTCCACATTGCCGCCTGCCACCGCCGCCGGGTGCTCTGCGTTTACGATCATCCCACGGGGAGCGATCACGCGGATAGGACGCGAGATGCCTGAGTTATACAAGACATCCTGCTGGACGAGGCAGCGAAAACAATAGAGCGTTGCCGAAAGAGTAATGGCGAAGTTTGCGTTTATGCCGCCGTTTGTCTGGAGATCGGTTCCGGTGAAGTCTACTTCAGCCTCGTCGCCCTTGATGCGGACTGTGGCGCGAATGCCGATGCGCTGGCGGCTGAAGCCATCGTCGTCCATCACGTCTTCAAAGCTGTATTCGCCGTCAGGAATGGCGGAGATGGTATGACGGAGAATGCGCTCGGCGTAGTCCTGCGTTGCGCGAGCATATCTGCGAACGCGCTCGAGCCCATAACGCGCAACCAGCCCCCGCAGCCGGGTCTCCGCAACCCGGTTCGATGCGATCTGCGCGCTAAGATCGCCTTCGCGCTCGGCGGGCGTCCTCACATTCGCCAGAATCAGCGCCATCACATCCTGGCAGATCTCACCGCGACGCACGAGTTTGATCGGAGGAAGGATGAGTCCCTCTTGGAAGACCTCCTGAGCGAGCGGCATCGAGCCGGCGCTGATGCCACCTACATCGGAATGGTGGGCACGATTAGCAACATAGAACGCCGGGGCCGGCTCTCCCTCGAGAAAGATGGGCTGCACCAGCGTGATGTCGGGAAGGTGGGTGCCGCCCTGGAAGGGATCGTTGAGAATGACGACGTCGCCGGGCTCCATGCTCACGTGCTGGATCGCAGCCTGCACGGAGAGCGGCATGGCGCCCAGATGCACGGGCATGTGATCGCCCTGCGCAATGGTCTGGCCATGCTCATCGTAGATGGCGCAGGAGTAGTCCAACCGCTCCTTGATGTTGGGCGAGAAGCCGGTCCGGCAGAGTGTAATTCCCATCTCCTCCGCGATGGAGAGGAAGATGTTTTTGAAGATCTCGAATTCTATGGGATCAAGAGTCTTTTGAGAGGGCTCACTGCGCTCCGCTGCGGACATCTCAGCGAGCTGATCCTTCCCAGCCGCTACGATGCGTGTGGCAACCAGGGTTCCCACGCCGTCGATCCGGAAACGATAGTGCGGCGTGATGACCACGGTGGACTCCCCGCTCGTAACGATCGCCGGTCCCTGTCCCTCCATGCCGGGGAGCAATGTCTTTCGGTGGTAGATCGCCGTCTCCCACGGGCGGCCTGCAAACCATGCGGAGCGCGTGCTGACTGGCGGTGGCAAGGGTTTGGGGACAGCCTGTGGAGAAGGAAACGTGTGCTTCTGCGTTATGCCGGCGGCGTTGACGCGGACGTTGACCACCTCAGTGATGCGCGAGGTATTTGAATACCCATAGAGCCGCTCGTGTTGACGGCTGAACTCCGCGTTGAAGGCGGGAGTGAGGGGAACGTTGATCTCATAGGACTGCCCCTGATAGCGAATATCCAGCGAGCACTCAATGACGATATTCGGCGGCCCAAAGCCCTCTCCGGCGAGGTCTGCCTGGGCCTGCTGAACCAATGGAGCCAGATACTGCTGCAGATCAGAGAAGCTGATGACGTTGGAGGGCCTCAGGACGGTCTGCGAGTAGTCTCTTCTCACGTCTGCGAGCAGCATGCCAAGCGCCGAGAGGACGCCGCCATGTTCGGGAACAATCACCGTCCCGATAGCAAGCGTGTCTGCAATCTCACAAGCGTGCATGCCTCCTGCCCCGCCGAAGGCCAGCAGCGCGAACTCACGCGGATCGTAGCCGCGCTGGACCGAGACAGCCCGAATCGCACGCTCCATGTTGGCGTTGGCAATCTGGACGATTCCCTCCGCCAGCCGTGTGGGGGTGAGCTGAAGCTTATCTGCGAAGACCCTCGCGCGTTCCGAGGTGCGTTCGACATCAAGCGGCATGCGGCCACCGAGAAAATACATCGGATCGAGACGGCCCAGCAGCAGGTTCGCATCGGTGACGGTAAGCTCGTCTCCCTTGCCGTAACAGACCGGTCCTGGATCGGCGCCCGCACTGCGTGGGCCGACACGCAACGAGCCACCGCTATCCACGTAAGCGATCGAACCCCCACCGGCGCCGACCGAGTGGATGTCGAGCATCGGCAGACGGACGGGAAAGTCTCCTATGGTGGACTCGTTCGTCGTACCCAACTGGCCGTCGATGAGGCTTACATCAGTGGAGGTCCCGCCCATGTCGAAGAGAATCACCCGATCAAAACCGGAGGCGCGAGCAATCGCTTGTGCTCCTATAGCGCCCGCGGCAGGGCCGGAGAGGATGGTGCGCACAGCGGAACTGCGAGCCTGCGCAGCAGAGATGGAGCCGCCGTTCGATTGCATGATGTGCAATCGCGTTCCAGCAAGTCCCTTCTCCAGCGTCGTAAGATAGCGCGACATTGTGGGGGTGACGTAGGCGTTGACCACTGTCGTGCTCCAGCGCTCATACTCGCGATACTCCGGCAGAACGCTATGCGAGGCTGAGACAGCAAAGCCGGCTTGCTCAAGATGACGCGCAACCTGCTGCTCATGGAGCGGATTTGCGTACGAGTGGAGAAGACACACTGCCACACAGTCCACTTTGGCCTGATGTAGCTTTTCGGTCAGATCTTCCAGTTCCTGCGTTTGCAAGGCCTCCAGCACATTGCCGTGACAGTCAAGCCGTTCGGCCAAATCAAAGGTGAGGCCAGGACCTATCATGGGCCGTTTGCCGAGTACCTGGAAGTTATAGAGTTCGTTTCGGGTCTGTCGTCCGATCGCAAGAACATCTTCAAATCCCTTCGTAGTTACCAATGCGACGCGGGCGCCTTTGCGCTCGAGTAGTGCGTTGGTGGCCACGGTCGACCCGTGAATCACCTCGGAGACCGGATCGCTCCCCATCAACTCCCCGATACCAGAGAGGATGGCGCGAGCCGGGTCGTCGGGGGTAGAGCGCACCTTGTGAACCGTAAGTCCGCGGGCATCAAGCCGCACCAGATCGGTAAACGTCCCGCCTGTGTCCACACCAAGTCGAATCATTCGCCGCCTCTACTAACCACTGCTGTTGAAAAAACGCTAAAGGAATGTGTGCGCAGAATACTTGAGGAATTCGCGCGGGCGGAGCTATTTCTTTTCAGCGTCCTTCAACACAGCCATCGCGGCATTACGACCGTTGATGCCGATTACGCTGCCGCCTGGGTGCGTGCACGCTCCGCAAAGATAGACGCCCTGCATCGGCGTGCGTACAGACAGCCGATTGGACCACATGTATGCAGGCAGGCATTCACCCTGAAAGATATGACCGCCCGTCAGACCCACCTTACGCTCGATATCCGGAGGACCCAATACCTGCGTGTCCAACACCGCATTGCTCATATTGGAACAAAAGCGCGCGAGAGACCTCACTACGAGTTGGCGCACTTCTTCCCGCCGTTCATCCCATGTGCCGCGCGAAAACGTGTAGGGAACATATTGCGCAAAGACACTCATCGTGTGTTGCCCAGTTGGAGCAACCGTCGCATCGTGGACGCTTTGGCAGTACAACTCGCACCACAGGGATTCTGGCAGTTCACCTCGTTGTGCAGCGGCGAAGGCGGCCTTCCACTCAGCTTTGGTAAGAGGCGCATTGATCTGCCCGTAATGATGCGGCTGATCCTTTCCCGGGCGGGCCGTGAAGTCGGGCAGTTCACGAAGCAGTACATTCATTTTCACGGTGCAACCTTCGATTGGAATCTCGTCTACACGCTTGCTCCACGCAGAGTCCGCCGCAGTTCCCAGCAATTTCTGCGTTTGCCGCGGGTCGGCGTTTGAGATCACTACCGGGGCAGAGATACGTTCGCCGCCCTCGAGGACGACACCATCTCCCGGAATGATCTGCGCGACAGGAATACCGGTAGCAACGACCGCTCCCGCTTCACGTGCGGCATCGCAAAAGTAAAACGAGACCATGCCCATGCCGCCTTTCACATAGCCCCACATACCAGGCATTCCGCCAAGCCGGCCGGAAGAATGATGAAATCGAATTGAAGCCGTACCAGCGGTGAACGGGCTCGCGTTCGTACCAATCACTCCCTGTCCAAAGTACGCGGTCTGCAGGCGCTCATCGATCAGGTAGTGTTCGACGAATTCAGCCATCGACCAGTCGAAGAGTACGTGCCTCGCCTCCTCGTCGGCATGAAGCCGCTCTTCAATCTGCTCGCGTGTGGGAGGCTCGCCAATCCACATGTCTCTGTCGCTCGCTGGCCGCAAGGTATCGCGCAACCTGCGAATGACATCGCTCATTGCACGCCAGCCCTCTACATCCCGGTGGGAGAAGTTGCGAATCTCCTCCTCGCACCGCGGATCATCGTCCCAGAGTTGAATACTGGAGCCGTCAAGAAATGGAACGAACAGTCCATTGACCGCTGCAGTCCACTGAAAGCCGCGCCTCGGCAAATCCAATTCTGAGACGACAAGCGGATGCAGCAGGCCGGCCAGATAAGCGCATGGAGACATGCGCACGCCGGGAAAAGGCTCCTCAATGGTGCAGGCGCCACCCACACGCCTGCGGCTCTCAAGCACAAGTACGCGCTTGCCCGACCGCGCCAGATAGGTTGCACAGGCAAGTCCGTTGTGACCTGCTCCAACGACGATTACATCCCAGACGCGCGAGGCCAGCTCATGTACAGGCGCCGGCAAGCCTATTTCGCCGAGAGTAGCCGCTGTGGGGGAACTCATCCTCACAGTATCTACACGGAAACGATGGGTGGCTATGCAGTAGTGGCATCCGAGGCGGAATCCAGGTACTTAATGAGTAACACCTCATTCCCGATCTCACTGTAGATCAACTCGTCCACAGTGCCGCCCGCCACAAGAAGACCGTATCCCCCGACGCGCATTCCTTCTGCTTCACGCTGCACAAGGTGAGCTGTGGGATCATGAGGCGGATTTGCGATAGCCGTGTGAGTAAGAGATCCAGGGCGGAAGCCAGCCCCAGGGTCACGCACGTAAAACACTAGTGCTCTTCCGGTGCGAACGGCGGTGACCTCGACAATCTGTTCAGGATTAAACGCCGCTCCGTGCTCCATGGCGTTCATCAATATCTCTCGCAACGCCAGCATCATCTCCTGCAGCGCGTTCTCAGGCAATTGAGCGTTAAGCTCTTTCGCAAAAGTCATGAGGCGCTCCGCTGTGATGAGGCGGCAATGTATGCGGACGGACACCCAGCCGGGCCTGGCCGATAGAACATGTATGTCGTCTCGCCATTGGCTGTCAGACGCCGCGCTACAGGCCAGGTTCGCGATCTCGCAAGGATCAAACGGAGGTGTGAAGCAAGCGAATACCCGAGCACGCAGGGCCGCGATCACGTCGTCCGGAGTGCTTTGACGAGCCAGGAGGATACACTTTACCCCCGGCCTGATGCCGCGCATCTCCTCCAACAGCGCCAGGTCTTCATCGACAGCGCTGTCGGGATGGGTGATTACGACCCCAAACGATCGCTTACGCAATCGCTGCAGGGTGTCGGCGTGCCCGGCCGAATACTCCATGGGGAAAGCGGCGGCAGAGAGCGCATCGCCGATCTCGCGGCTCACCTGGGTGTCACTTCCAATCACAAGGACCCGGCTCATATGGTGCTCCGAGGTAATGAACTAATGCGGCCTATCTCGACGCAGGTATCTTTCCCTCAAGCACGTCGTGAATAAGCCGCCTCCCGAACTCCAGTTCCTCGGGATTGATCGTGTGCGGCATTCCTTCGTATCGACGAGTCGTGACCACAGCATTCATCTCGCGCAATCTCTTTGCCGTCGCCTCAACCCGCTTCCATGGAACATGTGGGTCCGGATCGCTCGAGCCAAGAAAGACCGGAGTCCCTGCGAGATCTCCCGCGTGCGCGAGGTCTGCCTCAGGAGGTCCGATCAATCCGCCGGTGAACCCAATTAGTCCCGCATATCTGGCAGGATTGCGCGCAACAAACTCCGTCGCGAGACACGCCCCCTGCGAAAATCCACACACAAAGATGCGATCCCGTGGAACGCCCGCGTCGATTGCAGTCTGGACCGTCGCTGCGATCTTCCTGATCGCCGAGGTGAGCCATGGCTCGTTCTCAGCAATCGGTGCGAGAAACGAATACGGATACCAGGTACGTCCTGCCGCCTGCGGCGCCAGGTACGCGAGCTGCGAGTGGTACAGGGGCTGCGAGAGACTGAGGATGTCCTCAGCCGACCCGCCACGCCCATGCACTAAGACAACAGCTCCGCTGGCCTCCGCGAGCGGCACGCCAGCATGGAGTACAGGCTGCGCCTGATGCGGATCGTTGCTCATGCCGTCGTCACTGCCTTGTGAAGCTCGATCGGCAGGAGGCGCTGCTCGATCACGCTGCGATGCCCTTCCAGCCATGGCGGAATGCGCAACTCCTCGCCGAGCGACTCAATCGGCTCATCCCACAGGAAGCCCGGAGGATCGGTCGCCAGCTCAAACAGCACCCCGCCCGGCTCACGAAAGTAAACGGACTGAAAGTAAGTCCGTTCCTGCACTGGCGTCACTTCGACATACTTCCCAAGCACGCTCTTCCACTCGAGTTGCGACGCATCATCCGCTATGCGAAAGGCGATATGGTGCACGCTGCCAGCGCCCATGCGGCCGTGGCTCGCCTTCGGATCGATGACAAGATCAATGTGATTTCCCAGAGCGTTGCCTTCCGCGGAGAACCGCTGGCGGTTTCCCTCTTCTGCAATCTTCCGGAAGCCCATTACACCAAGAATCTTCGCGGTCTCTTCGGCACTGTGCAGATACAGGGTGACGCCAAAGAATCCACGCAGCGCATGTTCCGCAGGCACCGAGGCATATCGCGGAACCTTCACCGAAGGGGCATCCGCATGCCCGACGATCTCAATCTTCATGCCGTCCGGGTCTGCAAAAGTAAGCACCTCTTCGTTAAACCGCTTCCCTGTGCGCTCCACCGGAAGGTGATTCTCACGCAGTCTCTTCTCCCAGTAGTCCAGCGACGTCAGCGGAACGCTGTAGGCTGTCTTCGTCACCTCGCCCGCGCCTGCCACTCCGCGCGCTGCTCTTGCCCAGGGGAAGAAGGTAAGAATCGTGCCCGGCGTGCCCTCATCATCGCCAAAGTAAAAGTGATACGTGCCCGGATCATCGAAGTTGACGGTACGTTTGACGAAGCGCAGCCCCAAGGTCTCTGTGTAGAAATCCAGGTTGCGCTGTGGATCGGACGCAATAGCAGTCACGTGATGAAGACCCACGATAGGTTTCGGCATTGCGGACCTCTTTCTTCCAGTACGGCGAAACCTGAATCGCCGTACTCGTTGACTTCAGCACCACACAAGCAGTGCCGCTGGAATATCGCTTCATACTGCCTTGAGCGTCTCCGCCAGGAACCACGTACGGCGTTCTGTCTCGTCGATCCAGTTCTCAAGTAAGCTGGCGGTGGCGACATCCTTGTGTTCGTCGCAGATATCGTGGGCCTCGCGCATGAATCCGGTGAGCCGCGCGTTGTCGCTGCAAAGCTCCGTGAGCATCGCCCGAGGCGCCACCTGCGCCTTGTTGTTGTCCTCCAGGCGCTGATGCTGCGCGATGTCGCTGATGGAGCGGATCGTCGTCGTTCCAAGCTTCCGTGCGCGCTCTGCGATGTCATCCGTCATGGCAAAGATCTGTTCGCCCTGCTCATCCAGCAGCAGGTGGTAGTCACGAAAGTGCGGGCCACTCATATGCCAGTGGAAATTCTTGGTCTTTAGGTACAGCGCAAACACATCTGCCAGCAGTGCATAGAGAGTGCGGCCGATCTCTTCGATTCCCTCTGCGCTCAAACTGGAAGCTGTCCCGGGCGACGTCGCTCTTTTCATTAATGGATCTCCTCTCACTGCGACTATTGGATGCATCTGATTGTAAAAGGATTTTCGACGGTGGCAGGAGCCCGACAAGTCGGAGGAAACGATACAACGCCAATACAAAGCACGGCCGGCGAACGGCAACCCATGCCTCACCATCGGTTGAGCCTGAACCCTACTTGATATCGAGGGGAGTAGATATTGACCGAAGAGCTCTGCGTGTTCACGACAAGAAGGTTCCCCGGAGCCACCGTGAGATTGAGCTGGCCGTCCACGTCCAACTTCTAGCCCTTGCTACTCTTAATCGCTGGTGCCGTCGTACTCTCTGCGGCACCGGCTTGTTTTCTTAGCCCCTGTGGAGCGACGGAGATGCGTCTACGTCTGTACACCCTGGCTGGAGCCGCTCTCGCTCTATTCCTCTGCGGAGCCACTCCTGCCCTGCCGTATGATTCTCAACCCGCCGACCGCAGCAGCCTGCCCTGAGCGAAGCCGAATGGGGAGGAATCTGCTCCCCTGCCGGACTAGCTGTCGAGTTTCTTCACGACAAGTTCATTGAGCAGCGCAGGATTGGCCTGGCCCTTGGAGAGGCGCATGACCTGGCCGACAAAGAAGGCGGCGACGGTCTTTTTGCCGCCACGGTACTGCTCGACCTGCTTGGGATTGGCGGCGATGACCTCATCGATCATCGTCTCGATGGCTGAGGCGTCGGAGATCTGCTGCGGCTTGTCGCGTTCGTAGATCTCGGGGAAGTCCTTGCCCTCGGCGAAGCTTGTGTCGAGCAGTTGCTTGAGGATCTTGCTGGAGATCTCACCGGATTCGGCAAGGTCGGCGGCGAGTACGATCCCGTCAAGCGAGACCGGCGACTGGTCGTCGGCGAGGCCGGCGGCGCGCAGACGCATGGTGATCTCAGAGAGCAGGATTGCGGCGACGCGCTTAGGCGACTTCGCCTTCTTCGCGGCGGCCTCAAAGCGGTCGGCAAAGTCGCGGGTGGCGCCGAGCGTGGCGGCGTCCTGCTCGGAGAGGCCGTAGTCGGCGATCATGCGGGCGCGGCGTGCCTCGGGCAACTCAGGGAGTTGCTTGAAGATCTCGGCCTGCCAGTCAGAACCGACAACCAGCGGCGGAAGGTCGGGCTCGGGGAAGTAGCGGTAGTCGTGGGCCTGCTCCTTGCTCCGCATGGAAAACGTCCGGCCCTCGGCGTTGTTCCAGAGGCGCGACTCCTGCACAACGCGGCCGCCGTCTTCGAGAACTCCGATCTGGCGCTCGATCTCGTACTCGAGCGCGGCGCGTATGTAGCGGAACGAGTTGACATTCTTGACCTCAGCCTTGGTGCCGAACTTGTCGGCGCCCTTGAGCATGACGCTCACATTCGCGTCACACCGCAGGCTCCCCTCTTCCATGTTGCAGTCGCTGACGCCGGTGTAGAGCAGAATCTCCTTGAGCCGTGTGAGGTACTCGTAAGCCTCGTCGGGCGTGCGAATGTCGGGCTCGGAGACGATCTCGATGAGCGGGGTTCCGCAGCGATTGAGGTCGATGTAGGTGCGCGAGATGGAGTCGGCGAAACCGTCGTGGAGGCTCTTGCCGGCGTCCTCCTCCATGTGGAGGCGCGTGATGCCGATGCGCTTCGCGTTCCCGTTGGCGTCGGGAATTTCGATCCAGCCGTGTTCGGCGAGCGGCCTGTCGAACTGCGAGATCTGGTACCCCTTGGGCGAGTCGGGGTAGAAGTAGTTCTTGCGCGAGAAGATGCTGGTCTCGCGGATCTCGCAGTTGAGGGACTTGGCCGCAAGCACGGCGAACTCCACTGCGCGGCGGTTGAGCACAGGCAGCGCGCCGGGCAGGCCGAGGCAGGTGGGGCAGACGTGCGTATTGGGCTCGCCGCCATACTGGTTGATGCAGCCGCAGAAGGCCTTGGTCTCGGTGAGGAGCTGAACGTGGACCTCAAGGCCGATGACGGGCTGATACTTGGCGAGAACCTCGGGCGAGAGCGCGGTTGCGGTGGACATACTCAGGATGATTCTACCAAGCGGCTGCAGGCGCGACAGGCGGGTCGCGTCGCTGTGAGAAAATTGCCCAGAGATCGCCGGTCGTGAGAGATCGACCAGAGATTCGAGCAGCGATGTGAGGGCCTCCGATGAAGCAGCAACCTCCCCCGAAGATCCGCAGTTATGGAGTGGATTCGCGCCACCTGGTTCCGATGCTTCGCGACCTGGTTGAGCTGGGAACGGTGCGGTTGGCCGATCGCAGGAAACGCGGATATGTTGTGCAGCTCGGGCGCAATGTGCGGCAGCACGCCTTCGATGCGCGCGACCCGCTGCCGTCCATCCAGCACGCGGAACTCGCGTCGTTCCTGGGCTGCGCGGAGCCGCCCAATATCGTTCTGCCGCCTATCGACACGATCAGCCTCTCGGGGCTGGGTTTCGTGGTTCCGTATACGCTGCTGGCCACGATCGCCAGCGCGCTGAAACCACGCAAGATCTTTGAGAGTGGGACGTTTCGCGGCGTCTCGACGCTGACGATGGCCCTGAATGCTCCGGAAGCCGAGGTCTATACGCTCGATCTGCCGGAGGAGTACGGCGAGTCCGAGGTGAACACGCTGAGCCGAGGGGACAAGGAGTGGGTGAGGCTCTCGCGCACTTCGACAGGCTTCGCGTTTCAGGGGCATCCCGCCGCCCGGCGCATTCACCAGCTTCGCGGCAACTCCATCGGGTTTCAGCCGCCTGCTTTTCTCAACGGAACCGACCTCTGCTTCATCGACGGCGGGCACTCCTACGAGTGCATCAAGGCCGATACGGAGACGGCGCTCAAGATTCTTTCGCCCGCCGGCGTCATTGTGTGGGATGACTACAGCTGGTTTGTCGAGGGCGTGGAGCAGTACCTGATGGAACTGAGCCAGACACTGCCGCTCTATCGCATTGCGGGAAGCCAGCAGGTGATCTACCGGCGCGATCCGGCCGAAGCCTAAAAAACAGGTTGTGGGCCCCCAAATTCGCTGACTACTCCTGCCCTGCCGTCTCCCGGCGGGTGAGGACGCCTTCAACGTTGGTCTTGTCGATGAGCAGGACGCCGGTGTCGATGAAGGAGGGGTACGGGGCGAAGGGATCGAGCTCATAGTCTTCGCCGAGGGGTTTGACGGGGTAGTGGTGGATGTCGTCCAGCGCCTTGAGGCCCATGAGGGCCATGGTGTAAGGCTTCTGCGAGATGGTGGAGTCGATGATGCCGTCCTTGACGAGCTGCAGTGTTGCCTCATCGGTGTCCATGGTGACGAGCAGACGGCCGGGATCGCCGTTGGCTTCGACGCGGCGCAGCGACTCGCCCACGTCCCTGCCGGCGGAGGACTGCAGGCAGACGAGCGCGTCGATCCTGTCAGCGCCCTTGCGTCCGAGGTATTCGGCGGCCTTGTCCATGGCGAGGCCTGCGTCGCCCTTCATGTCGAAAACCTCGACGACCTTGATTCCGGGGAATCCGGAGAAGACGTCCTTGTAACCCTTGAGCCGCTCATCGAGGTTCGGCTGGCCGGGCATGGTGAAGAAGACAACATTGCCCTTGCCGTTGAGCATGGCGGCGACTCTCGCGCCGCCGAGTCTCCCTGCCTGAAGGTTGTTCGTCCCGATGAAGTAGAGGCGGTGGCTCGAGGGGGCGTCGGAGTCTATGGTGATGACGGGGATGCCCGCTGCGACCGCGGCGTCGATCTGAGGGCCAAGCAGCTTCGGGTTGGTGACTGAGACGAGGATTCCCGCAGGTTTGCGCGCGATTATGCTGTGGAGCTCGTCGGCCTCGGCCTGGGGATCAAAATTCTTGGGGCCGAGCATCTCGGCTGTGACGCCGAGGACGAAGGCGGCCTTCAGGAATCCAGCTTCGGCCGTCTTCCAGTAGGGCAGGTCGACGTTCACGGTGATGAGGTAATAATGCTCGCTTTTGCTGTGTCGCGTGCAACCTGTAAGCAGTGGAAGTACGCCTGCCAGAAGCGCAAAAATTACCCGTTCGCTCAACTTGCTCATGATCATCCTCCATCTGGATTTTTCTGTCCGAATCCACGCGATCCCGCAGTCTCCTCCAGGCAGCACATCTTCGACCACCTCGCCACCGGTCCCTTCAAGCCTTGTATCGACAAAACCTCCCTTTCACAGATCGTCGAGGCCCACAGCTACGTGCAATCCAAAGCACAGGTCCGCACACCTAGTCGTCTAAGTTCCAGACCGCATACGTAAGCGCTCTGCCACGTGGCCAGTGTGCCGGCAAGAGATCCTACTGCAGCTCTACAGCACGGACCCGATCCAGAAGCGGATCCACATTGGTCTTATCGACGAGCGATACCCCCGTGTCGATATTAAAAGGGAACGGCGAAAACGGATCGAGCCCATAGTCCTGCGAAAGCGGCTTCACTGGGTAGTGATGAACCTCATCCAGCGCCTTCAAACCAAGAAGACCCATTGTGTAGGGCTTCTGCGAAATCGTCGAATCGATGATCCCGTCCTTCACGAGCAGCAAAGTCCCAACCGCCACGTCCATAGTCACTAGCAGTCGGTCCTTCGTATTGGTCCGCTTCAATACCTCCCCCACATCTTTACCCGATGAGGACTCAAGGCACACAATCGCATCCACCTTGTTGGCCCCCGTTCGGGCAAGGTACTCAGGCGCTTTATCCATTGCCGTTCCCGAGTCCCCGTGCATGTCGAAGACATCCACCACCTTGATCCCCGGGTACGATGAAAACACATCTTTATAGCCCTTCAAACGTTCATCCAGATTCGGCTGCCCCGGATTAGTGATGAACACAACATTCCCCTTGCCGTTCAACTGTGCCGCCACGCGATGGCCACCCAGCTGTCCCGCCTCCAGGTTTTCCGTCCCGATGAAGTACAGCCGTTTGCTCTCCGGTGCATCCGAGTCCATCGTGATCACCGGTATCCCCGCCGCAATCGCAGCATCGATCTCCGGAGTCATCAACTTCGAACTTGCAACTGAGACAAGTATCCCCGTAGGCTTCAGCGCCACAACTTTGCGAAACTCATCCACCTCAGCCTGTGGATCGAACTTCGTCGGCCCCCTCACATCGGTCGTAACGCCATACCGCGCCCCTGCCTTTTGAAATCCGGCAGCAGCCGTCTTCCAGTACGGAAGGTCGGTGTTCGTCGCGACCATATAGTACCGCTCGCTCTTGCTGTGGCGCGTGCAGCCCTGCAGGACAGGAAGCGTGACTGCGATCAGTCCGAAGAGAATCACTCTGGTCCACATCCGCATCGGAAACCTCCAGCGAAACATGCCATCCGAGTTATCTCGTACCCGATAAATCGGGCAGCGCCGCAGGATAAATTAACCACGGCGGCGAAATATTACTCCTATATGGGGATAATTGGCATTTGGGGTCGACTAAAATCAAAACAGCATGGTTTTACCCTTCGTCCGCGAGTTACTCGCGGACTTGGAACACAGTGAGCCGTTTGAGCGAGTACGCCGCCATCTGAGCGGCGGATCGGGGCGTCGTCGTGTCTCTGGACTGACGGCAACGGCGCGGGCGCTCTACCTTCCCTACTTTGTCCGCGCGGCGAGTACTCCCGCGCTGATAATTGTCTCGGACAATAAGGCAGCTGAGGCCCTGCATGCGGGCGTGCTCGCTGCCTGCGAGCTGACCGGCGCGCTGAATGCAGAGGATGTATTGCGGCTGCCGGCGCACGATGTGCTTCCTTTCGAAAATCTTTCGCCTCATCCGGAGATCCAGGAGACGCGCGCGGCGACCCTCTGGAAGATCTGCTCGCAGACGGCACACGGGCCGCGGCTGGTAATCGCGCCCATCGAGGCGGCGTGTATGCGGCTGTTTGCCCGGGACTTCTACGCGGCGCTGGCGTTGCGGATTCGCGTGGGCGAGGAGCACCTTCCGGAGATGCTGGTAGAGCACCTGCTCGCGGTGGGCTACACACGCGTTGACGTCGTGGAGATGCCCGGGCAGGTAACGATTCGCGGCGGCATCATCGATGTCTACAGCCCGGAGCAGGAGCGGCCGGTGCGCATCGACTTCTTCGGTGATGAGATCGAGGCGATCCGGCGGTTCGATCCGGAGACGCAGCGGTCTTCGTCGTCTGTGGACGAGGCGCTACTGCTGCCGCTGACGGAGGTGCCTGTCGACGAACGCGTGCTCGGAGCGATCAACGCGCGGCTGACTCGCGCAGGCTCGGCCGGTGCGGCGCTGGAGGGGGGCGAGGAGCCGGTGGAGTTGCAGACGCACGTTGCCACACGGACGGGCGAGGCGACCGTATTTCCGGGGTGGGAGTTTTTCGCTCCCGTGGCAGGCGCAAACCAGACGCTCCTGGACCTGATGGGGACGTCCACGCGGGTCTTCGTCGAAGAGCCGGCGATGGTGAAGAACCAGGGCGAGCGCTGGTGGAACAAGGTCGAGCAGCGGCACGACCGCTCCGGAATCGGGTCGCTCGTACGGCCGGAGGATGTCTATCTCTCGCCGTGGGACCTTGAGGACCGGCTGCGGCGCACGACGGGGTGCGACCTCGATCAGCTCGGCGCGGTGGATGTGCTGGAGGCGGACCGCAGCGAGCTCTCGGAGGTGGACTTTGCGACGCGGCCAACGCAGCGGTTCCACGGATCGATCCCGGCGCTGGTGGATGCGCTGCAGTCGCTAATGCGGCAGGAGGCGCGGATTCTGCTGACGGCTCCGAACCAGGGCGAGGTGGAGCGGCTGGCCGGGATGCTGCAGGAGTACCAGATTCCCTACCGGCTTGGGTCCCGCATCGAGCATGGATCCTCCACGGTGTACTCAGAGTCGAGCTATCTGGCGGGAGATCTGCGGACACCGGTGATCGTGAAGACGACGATTGCGGCGGGCGTGCAGATTCTCGACCTCGACAAGGCGACGGCGCGGCAGATGGTGATCTTCGGCGCGCAGGATCTGTCGGACGAGGCGGATGTTACGGTGCGGCCGGCTCGCCGTGGGAGATCGAAGGCTGCCGCGTTCATCTCGGACTTCCGCGATCTTGCAGTAGGCGATTATGTCGTCCACGTCGAGCATGGCATCTCACGCTACTGCGGGCTACGAGTCATTGAGGAAAACGACGCGCCTCCGCTGGAGCTGATGATCCTGGAGTTCGCGGATGAAGCGAAGCTGTATGTTCCCCTGACGCGGCTGGACCTGATTCAGAAGTACCGCTCGACGGAGACGGGGCCTGCGCCGCAGCTCAACAAGCTGGGCACGCAGGGCTGGCAGAAGACCAAGGCCCGCGTGAAGAAGGCGATGGCCGACATGGCCGCCGAGTTGCTGAAGCTGTATGCGCAGCGAGAGGCGACACAGGGCACGCCATTTTCGGCTGACACGAATATGCAGCGCGAGTTCGAGGACGCCTTCGACTTCAACGAGACCGACGATCAGCTCTCGGCGATTGCAGACATCAAGGCCGATATGGAGTCGACGCAGCCGATGGACCGGCTGCTGTGCGGCGACGTGGGCTACGGCAAGACCGAAGTCGCCATGCGTGCGGCGTTCAAGGCCGTACAGGACTCGAAGCAGGTGGCTGTACTGACGCCGACCACCGTGCTGAGCTTCCAGCACTACGAGAGCTTCAAGCGGAGGTTTGCGAACTTTCCCGTCACGGTCGAGATGATCTCGCGGTTCCGCACGGCGAAGGAGCAGAAGGAGATTCTTGAGAAGGTCGAGCAGGGCAAGGTCGATATTCTCATCGGGACGCACCGGATTCTCTCGAAGGACCTGAAGTTTCAGGATCTGGGGCTGCTCGTCGTCGACGAGGAGCAGCGGTTCGGCGTGCGGCACAAGGAGCGCCTGAAGCACATGCGCGCTGCGATTGATGTGCTGAGCATGTCGGCGACGCCGATTCCACGCACGCTACACATGTCGCTCATCGGGCTGCGCGATATGAGCGTGATCGAGACGCCGCCGAAGGACCGCATGGCGATCCAGACGATCGTCGCTAAGTTCGATGAGAAGCTGGTGCGGACGGCGATCGAGATGGAGCTGGAGCGCGGCGGGCAAACGTACTTCGTTCACAATCGCGTGGAGACGATCTACGACCTTGCCGCGAAGATTCGCGAGCTGGCGCCGCAGGCGCGCGTCGTAGTTGGACACGGACAGCTTCCTGAGGCAGAGCTGGAGCGCGTGATGCTGGCCTTCATGAACCACGAGTACGACGTGCTGGTGGCGACGTCGATCATCGAGAACGGGTTGGACATTCCGCTGGCCAACACCATCGTCGTGAATCGCGCGGACCGGCATGGGCTCTCGGAGCTATATCAATTGCGCGGGCGTGTTGGACGCTCGAACCGGCGCGCCTACGCGTATCTGCTGATTCCGCCGGAGACAGAGCTGACGGAGATTGCGCGGCGCAGGTTAGCTGCGCTGAAGGAGTTTTCTGACCTTGGCGCGGGCTTCAAGATCGCCGCGCTCGACCTGGAGCTTCGCGGCGCTGGAAACATGTTGGGCGGCGAACAGTCAGGCCACATCGAGGCCATCGGGTTTGAGATGTATACGACGATGCTCGAAGAAGCCGTGCGAAAGATCAAGGGCGAGGGAGAGAAGCCGGCGCATGCGGCGACAGTGCTCAATCTTGGCATCAGTGTGCGCATCGATTCGGACTACATTCCCGAGGAGAACCAGCGGCTGCGGATGTACAAGCGTATCGCTGGCGCGGAGACCTTCGAAGAGCTTGCGGGGGTTCGCGATGAGTTGCAGGACAGGTATGGCACGCCGCCGGAGTCAGTGCTCAACCTGCTGGCGGCGGGTGAATTGCGGCTGCAGTGCCAGCAGCTCGGGATTGCGCAGATGGACCGCAAGCGGACGCAGGTCGAACACAACAAGGTGAAGAGCTTCGTGGAGATGCTCCACATCAAATTTGCCGAACCGGCAGACGGAGCGACTGACAGCGGCCGCGTTGTCGATCCCGGCGTGCTGATGAAGCTGGTCAGCCGAAACGCCAGGCGGGGCGCGCAGTTCAGCCCGCAGGGTGTTCTGCGCTGGCCGCTTACAAGCGCAAAGGCGGAGGATGTTCTTGTCGAAACGCGCGAGCTGCTGGATGCCTTGGATACCTCTAAAGCGGTTCGCTGATTGCGAGTCTGGTGCAGGAGTATGATTCCTTCATCTGGAGGTGCTCCCATGCATGAGACGATTCGCGTTGGCGAGATGAGCATTACCTTCATCAAGACCAGGCACGAAACGGCGGGGAGCCTGGATCTGTACGAGGTGACGATTCCCCCGCATGCAAATGTTCGCCTCCCTCACATTCATCGCAAATATGACGAGACCGTCTTCGGGATGAACGGGGTTGTCACCTGGACTCTGGATGGCAAGGAGATTCCCGTCGAGCCCGGGGACACGCTTTTTGTTCCCAGGGGCACCCCGCACTTCTATACAAATCTTGGGGACACCACCGCCCGGATGATGTGTATGCATACGCCCGGAGTCTTGGGGTCGGGGTTCTTTCGCGAGTTGAGCATGCACTTCAACCCTGAAGGGCCTCCGGACATTGCTGGCATTAGCGAGGTGATGGTGCGGTACGGCGTCTTCCCCTCAATCAGTGCGCACAATGACGAATACCCTTTACCGAAGGATCATATTGGACGCATCGTCGTTTGACGGAGCCCCCATGTTTCTGCGCCGCCGCGCGGTGCCAATTGCTGCGTTTCTTCTTTGTCTCCCGCTCGTCGCGGCGCACGCGCAGACCCGCTTCTCGGCCCCAATGTCAACCAGGAACGAGACCGCTATGTCCATGCATGCTACCGGACTTTTCGAAGTCACGCTGGCACCCGCGGACGACAAGATCGATCCCAGCCTCGGGATCGATCCCAGCCTCGGCCGCATGACTATCGACAAGCATTTCCACGGCGATCTGGAGGCTACAAGCAAGGGCGAGATGCTCTCGGCTTCGACCGCAACCAAGGGCTCAGCGGGCTATGTCGCCATTGAGGTAGTCAGCGGCACGCTGCGAGGACACACCGGGACCTTCGTGCTGCAGCACACAGGCGTGATGAACCGGGGAGTGCCGTCGCTCTCGATAACAGTGGTGCCCGACTCCGGCACTGGGCAACTCACCGGACTGGTGGGAAGGATGACGATCAATATCGTCGACGGCAAGCACTCTTACGATTTCAACTACTCGCTGCCCGAAACTCGGTAGCGCAAACGCAGTGATCCAGCGTGCGCGAGGCCGCTTGGAGTCTGTAGACTCACAGTACAGGCTATGACCCGCAAACACGCCGCCACAACCATTCTTGGAGCGATTATGCTCGCATCGACCTCATGTGCTCCGGCACCAGCTCAGAGCCTCTCGGCTGACGGAGCCGCTCAGTCGTTCAGCTTTCTGGCAGACCGGTACTTCTCCGACGTCTACTTTCACTTCTCGCCGACGCTGGGAACACAGGCGGGTCTGCATCAATACGACTCGCAGCTCGAGGACTACTCCCCGGCCACCATTCAGAAACAGACCGCCGCGCTGCATGAGTACGAGAAGAAGCTCGCTGCGATCGACCCCTCGGCGCTTGATGCCAGTCCCGCGGCTGACTATGCCATGCTGCTCAACAGCATTCGTTCGAGCCTGCTGACGCTTGAGGTGATTCGCCCCTGGGAGAAGAACCCGGACGCATACTCTTCTGGGATTACGAACTCGGCCTTTGTGATCATGGAACGCAACTATGCTCCCGCAGATGTTCGGCTGCGTGCGTTGATCGAGCGCGAGAAGCAGATGCCGCAGGTGCTGGAAGAGGCACGCAGGAACCTGAAGAACCCGCCACGCATCTACACCGAGATTGCACTCGAGCAGATCGAGGGCCTCGTGAGCTTCTTCGTGAGCGATGTTCCGAAGGCCTTCAAGGATGTGACGGATCCCGCCACCCGCGCGGCCTTCGACAAGTCGAATGGGGCGGTCATCCAGGCCCTCAGGGAGTACGGCGCGTGGATGAAGAGTGATCTTATGCCTCGCTCGAACGGCGACTTCCGATTTGGCGCAGAGACCTTCGCGAAGAAGCTCTCCTACGACGAGATGGTGGATATTCCGCTCGATCGCCTGCTCGACATTGCGTATGCCGATCTGCACAAGAACCAGGCTGAATTCGCGCGCATTGCGAAGGAGATCGACCCGACAAAGACTCCGACCGAGGTTCTGGCTGAGCTGGCCACGATTCATCCGGCGCCGGACAAGCTGCTCGATTCGTTCCACAACACGTTCGACTCGCTGATCGCGTTTATCAACACCCACCACATCATCACGATCCCTTCGACCGTACAGCCAACGCTCGAGGAGACACCGCCCTTCATGCGCGCGACTACGCTTGCCTCAATGGATCCCCCGGGCCCGTTTGAGACCCATTCGACAAAGGCGTACTTCAACGTGACGCTGCCGGAGAAAAACTGGACAGCGGCGCATCTTGCCGAGCATATGGCCAGCTTCAACGTAGGCACGATCGTCTCGACCTCAGTGCACGAAGCATACCCCGGCCATTACACGCAGTTCCTCTGGATGCCGCAGTTTCCGTCGAACATCCGCAAAGTGATTGGCGCGAACACCAATATTGAGGGCTGGGCCCACTACACCGAACAGATGATGCTCGATGAAGGATACGCTGCGGCACCTGCGAACGCGACTCCGGAGCAGGTTCGCGAGGCCAGGCTGATCAAGCTCGGCCAGTTGCAGGATGCGCTGCTGCGCGACGCACGTTTCGTGAATTCGATCAAGCTGCACACGGGTCAGTTCACCTTCGATCAGGCCGTGGACTTCTTCGTCAAAGAGGGATACCAGTCCCACTCCGTTGGCTTGGTCGAGACCAAGCGCGGGACTGCCGACGCAACCTATCTTTACTACACGCTCGGAAAGCTCGAGATCATGAAGCTCCGCGAGGACGTGAAGAAGAAGCAGGGAGCGGCCTTCAATCTTCAGAACTTCCACGACGCGTTCATGCGGCAGGGTTTTGCTCCGGTCAAGATCATCCGTAAGACCATGCTTCACGACGACTCGCCAGTACTCTAGCCCGGCGGGTTAGTCGGCCACCACAACAACTGAAGCTTCCTTGGGCTGCCGGCCTAGCAGCGGCTCCTCAAGGAAGCGCCACGACAACTCTGCGTAGATCAGTGTGCCCGTTGTCCCTGCGACGACGGCCAGGTAGTGCGACAGATGCTCGTGTGCCAGCAGCAGCGCGGTGGTGTGGATGAGATAGACCGTATAGCTGATACGCCCAAGGTAGGTGATCGGAGGCAGCGTCAGGACCTTCACCCACCGCCCGCTCAGCGCCCATAGGACGAATCCAGCGCATGCTATAAGGCTCAACTCGTAGATCAGCGCATTCGCGCCCGGCGAGTTGGTCGTGGTCGTAAAGTGGTAACGGTTCGCCGCGTAGTACAGCAATGCGGCCGCGAGAAACGGCATTGCCAGGCCATAGTGTCCGTAACGCTCGATGGTCGCGCGGTGGTTGCGCCAGCCGATCGCCAGCAGCCCGCCGATCAGTAGCAGGTCCATGCGAAAGGGCGTGAGCGAATAGATCGGCCAGTAATTGGCAAACAGCGGCGTGCACGTGAAGCGGAGGATCGGGGCAGCCACGATCAGCGCTACGGTCGTCCATCCGAGCGCGGCCTCGCTCAGCAGATACACGGCAAACGGCCACAGCAGGTAAAACTGCTCCTCGACCGCAAGCGACCAGAGCACAGACAAGCTGCTTGGCATTGGAAGCTGAAATGCCAGCATGAAGTTCATCAGGCCGAAGTAAAGGTAGATGTGCCGCATCCACGCGAAGCCGAACACCGCTGTCGCCACCACCAGCAGCAGCAGATACGGCGGCAGAATTCGGCGCACGCGGCGCGCGTAGAACTCCTTGAAGTAACGCCCCATCTCCTTCGTCCGTTGCTTGAGCAGGATTCCGGTGATCAGGAAACCTGAGAGGACGAAGAACAGATCGACGCCCATCCACATGAGCTTGACTCGAAAAGCGTGATTCAGAAATACCATCAGAATCGCGACCGCACGAACACCGTCCAGCTGCGGAATACGTCCATGCGTCTGCGTCTTCACCGTGGGTTGATCCAAGCCCTAAGCTACCACAGCACAAGGACCGATTCATCCCGCGACCTGGTGATAGCGAGTGCGCGAACTCTTATGCCACTGCCCTGCCCCAACGGTGCTATGCCTTCCACATCACTGGCTTTGCTAGCATTTCAACAATCGAATTGCATCCAAGGAATACATGACTCAAAAAATCCGCAAAGCTGTAATTCCCGCCGCAGGTCTCGGCACACGATTTCTCCCCGCAACCAAAGCAACTCCCAAGGAGATGCTGTGCCTGGTCGACAAGCCGCTGATCCAGTACGGTGTCGAAGAGGCCGTAGCTGCGGGCTGCACAGAGATCATCATCGTCACCGGTCGCGGCAAGACGACAATGGAAGACCACTTCGACAAGTCCTTCGAGCTTGAGGCGACGCTCGCCGCGAAGAACAAGACTGCGCTGCTCGAGGTTGCACGCTCTGTCTCGAAGCTTGCCAAGATTACTTACACGCGGCAGTCTGAACCCCTCGGCCTCGGCCACGCTGTGCTGCAGGCCAAAGAGCTCGTCGGCGACGAGCCCTTCGCGGTGCTGCTGCCGGACGACATAGTGGACGCGAAGATTCCCTGCATGAAGCAGATGGTGGCGGCGTTCAACGAGACGCAGTCCACGATTCTCGGCTCCGAAGTTGTTCCGGGACCGGCCATCTCGTCGTACGGATGTCTCGACTGCACTCCGGATGCGAAGAATCCACGGCTGCTTGCCGTCAAGGACATGGTCGAGAAGCCACGGCCGGAAGAGGCCCCATCGCAGAACGCGATCATCGGCCGCTACATTCTCACGCCACGCATCTTCGAGATGCTTGAGCGTATTACGCCTGGCGCTGGCGGCGAACTGCAGCTCACCGACGGCATCAAGGCACTGCTGCAGCACGAGAAGGTGTACGGCTTCAGCTACGAGGGCAAACGTCACGACGCCGGCGACAAGCTCGGCTTCCTGAAGGCGACAGTCGAGTTCGGCCTCAAGAACAACCAGCTAGGCGCAGACTTCCGCGCATGGCTCAAGTCGTTTCCGTTCTAAGGATCCTCAGCCTGGACTGACCGGTTCGAGCGTCGCGAACCGGTCTTCCCTGTGGAGCATCTTTCACGTTTCCTGAATCATCCAATCTGCCGTACCCACCGTACGGAGAAAACTGGATGCCTTCGCTCTTCGACCCTATTCAGCTTGGTGACCTTCATCTTCCCAACCGCATCTTCATGGCGCCGCTCACGCGCCTTCGCGGCACATCGGATCACATCCCCACTCCCATGATGGCGGAGTACTACGCGCAGCGTGCCTCGGCGGGCCTCATTATCTCCGAGGGCATCCCCGTCGATCCGCTCGGCGTCGGCTACGCAAATGTGCCTGGGTTGTGGTCGCAGCAACAGGTGGAGGCGTGGAAGCCGATTACGGCAGCGGTGCACAATGCAGGAGGCCGGATCTTCGCACAGATCTGGCACGTCGGCCGCATCTCCGACCCCGAGCTTCTCGGCGGCCGCCAGCCCGTCGCTCCCAGCGCCATCGCGGCCACCGGCAACGTCAGCCTCCTCCGCCCGCAGCGCCCATACCCCACACCCCGCGCCCTCACCATCGAAGAGATCAAGCAGACCATCGAGGCCTTCCGTCGCGCCGCCCAGAACGCAAAGCTCGCGGGCTTCGACGGCGTCGAACTCCACGGAGCCAACGGCTACCTGCTCGACCAGTTCCTTCAGGACGGCTCCAACCACCGCACCGACGAGTACGGCGGCCCCATCGAAAACCGCGCCCGCCTCATGCTCGAAGCAGCCGATGCTGCCATCTCCGTCTTTGGCCCCGGCCGCGTCGGCATGCACCTTGCCCCGCGCGGCGACGCGCACGGCATCTCCGACTCCAACCCCACCGCCACCTTCACCTACGCCGCGCGCGAGCTCGGGAAGCGCAAACTTGCCTTCATTGCTGCTCGCGAGCATGTGGGTCCGGACAGCCTCGGCCCCGATCTCAAGCAGGTCTTTGGCGGAATCTTCGTCGCCAATGAAGCCATCGATCAGAAGACCGGACAGCAACTGCTTGATGAGGGCAAGGCCGACGCGGTGGCATTTGGGAAGCTCTTCATCGCGAATCCCGATCTTCCGGCACGATTCGCGAAGAACGCTCCATTGAACCATCCTGAGCCGCATACGTTCTATGCTTCCGGTCCTCATGGTTACGTCGACTATCCCGCACTCGCTGGCTGATCTGACGGCTCCCTTTCTGACAGGATCGGCTCTTCCCTTGAGGTGTAGGCTCGGTCCCCTCATTTGGGCTTTAATAGGCAAATGCGAACAGGAACCCGCTCCCGCTACGCCTATGTGGTACTACTGTTGGCGCTGCTCGGATGCAGAGGAGACGCGCCCTACGTGGTTCCCGATGCCCCCATGCCACCGAACACCGTCCTCCTCGCACAGATGATGCGCGAGCTCTCGGCGACTCCCGGCTTCACCGAAGCTCTCCTCGCCCAGCTCAACCGAGACGGCAAGCAGGGCCCGGCCCTCCTCACGCCCGCACTCCTCAATCGCCTGCGCGAGCTCATCCTCGGCAAGGACTGGCAGCACCTCGACCGCTTCCCCGGCTGGACCATGACCGGGATCAACCCCACCGTGCGCGTCGTCAGCAAAGCCGTCTCAAAAAACAATCCAGCGACCGAAACCGCCCTTCACGCCGGCGCACCCTCCGGAACCGTCAGCACGGCCCCCACACAGCCTGGCCACGCCAGGGAGTACATCGACCTCGGTCCCTACACCCTCGACAAATCCGAGACCGTCTCCCTCGACCACCCCTCAACCCTCCCAGGCTTTACAGCCGATGGCATCGTTAGCGACCTCGGCTCCGGCGTCGTCCGCGGCGACGGTCCCAACCCAACCCTCGCACCGATGCACGCCGAGAGCCAGCGCATGGCCGACGTCCTCAACCGCCTCAGCCTGAACGCACTCGAGAACTCCGCAACCGTCACCGCCCAGATCGGCGGCAACAGCGCAACCACCCCGCAAGCGCTCATCGAAGCCCTCACCGCCACCGGCCACACCGTCCTCGTCTACGACTCCCGCTACTTCGCCAACTTCGGCCATTTTCACTTCAAAGGCGATGACGTCATGATGCCCTTCTGGATCGACTCCCAGATCGGCATCCCCGGAACCAAACGCTCGCTCCTCGTCCCCGTCAGCCATGCCGAGTACGAGTGGCAGATTCGGGCCCCGAAAGACAGGCCCGGCATCAACGCCAACGTCAGCTACTACTTCGGCATCGACGGCAAAGCCGAGTTCCGCACCATGGACACGCTCGACCAGGCCTGGGTCCTCGGCCGCCACGCCCACGAATACCGCGACGCCAACGCCATCGAGGTCACACGCCTCACCGGCCTCATGGTCGTCGCCTATATGCGCCAGCACCTCGCGCGCCCCGATCTCCCCTTCGGCGGTTACTACACCCTCGGCGTCTGCCAGGATGGCGTCGCCGCCATCGAGAGAAAGATGACCGGCCACGACACCCTCTTCCCCAACACTGCCGATGACTCGCTCTTCAACGACCCTCGCGACGGCGAGATCAACGCGCTCCTTCAGGCCCTCCCCACAGACCGCAACGGCGTACCGCCCAGCCCCGAGCGCATCTTTGGCTCGCTCCCTACCGCCAACTTCGACGCCATCACCATCCCTGGCCTCGCCGGCGATCTCGTCACCGTCCACGACGCATGGCAGGATGGCTCACTCGAACGCACGCCCTCATGGATTCGTAAGATGACCCTGCGCCTCATTGGAGCAACCGGACTCGTCTCGCTTCTCGGCATCCTGCTCTTCCGCCGACGCCGCGCGGAGTAAGAGCGGCTCTCTACTTGCTGGATGAACTCGCTGCCGTCGTCGTGGAGGAGGCGGTCGATGACGAAGACGACGCCGTTGATGAGGCCGGCGCACTCGAAGCGCTCGCCGAGTCCGGCGACGTGCTCTTGCTATCGCCGGCAGCCTTCGGCTTCGCGCTCGAGTACAGGTCCGAGTACCACCCGCCACCCTTGAAGCTCACCGCCGGGACCGAGAGCACGCGCTCCAGGTGTCCGTTGCAGTGCGGGCAGATCGTGATCTCCGGGTCGGAGAACTTCTGCCTCCTCTCGGTGCGTTCGTGACACTCGGTGCATTCGTATTCGTAAAGCGGCATTGCGAAAGTCCTCTCGTTCAACTGCCGGAACCGGCGTAGGCCTGTTCCATCAAAAATCAACGCGGGGCATCGGTCTCGCGGGCTACTCTTCGACTGAAACCGTCTCCCAGTCCTCCGCGTCCTTGTCCTGTCCTTCGCTCGTGCGATTCAGGCTGATCGTCGTCGTCGGAAACTCAATCGACTTCGGATTGGGGATCTTCCCCAGTACAACCACTCCGCTCTCAATCGCCTTCGTCAGCACCCGCTGCCGCGAAGCCGGCGCAATCGTCCATGGGAACGAGTACGAAGGCAGCGCCGTATCGCGGAACCATTTCAGCGAAAGGAATGGCTTGCCCTCGCTCTCTGCCTGCGCCAGCGCATCGCAGCACTGCTTCAGCTCCTCTGCGGTTGCCTCTGCCGGCTCGTTCACCTGCTGCTTCGCAACCCGTCCGGTCGCCACCGGCTGCGCGCTCTGCGGACGCGCTACCCGAGCCGTCGCAATCGGCTCAAAGTAAATCACAATCTCGCCCTTCTTGGGGTCCCAGTGCGACGCCGAAGCATTGCTCCGCTTCTTGCGTCCCTCTTCCTCAAGCTGCACGACCGGAGCAAATCCCTCCGGAATCAGAAATTTCAACGCCGCCGTAATCGTATCGTTCAGGGGCGCACGGCGAAGGGCCTCAAGTCCGGATTGAATCGTCTGTTCAATCTCGCTAATAGTTGCAGGGGAAGAAGCAGTAGATGGCACGAAAAAGATGACCTCTAAAAAGTAAAAAAGAAATATGTTCTGAACCTAGAATACCAACCAATCCCGCCATTCCAAAAACAGAAGGCCGGTATTCAGCCGGCCCTCTGCTTTCTGCACTGTACGGGCAGCCTACAGCTTGCCCAGCTCAATCAGGCGTACGCTCGCAATCGCCTCCACCTTGCGCAGCGCCTCCACGGCAGCGGTCGCAGCCGCGGCATTCGCAACATCGATCTGCACCACGGCCAGCGCCTGTCCCTGCGGAACCCGCTGAGACCGGATCGACCGTCCCAGCGCGAAGTTCGCGATGTTCACCGCGTTGTCGCCCAGAATCGTTCCGATGCGTCCCACTACACCCGGAACGTCATGATTGCGAATCGCCACCAGCGTCCCCGTCAACGGGGCCTCGATGTCGATCCCGTCATACGTCAGCAGCCGCGGCGAGTTGCCATGCAGCACCGTCGCCGATCCGCTCGTATCGCCCTCCGAGGAGTGCAGCACCAGCTTCAGCACCGAACCCGCTCCGCCCACCGTAAACTCTTTCTTGTCCTCCTGAATCCGAATCCCGCGCTCCTGCGCAATCGCCGCCGCGTTGATCCGGTTCGCGGTACTGCCGTTTTCGTTGTTGCCCTCCGAACCCGCAAAGATCCCGGCAATCGCAGCATTGCGAATCAGGTCCGTCTTGCCAGCAGCGATCCGACCGGTATAGGCGATCTGAATATTCTCCAGATTCCCCGGAGTCCCATGCGAGAGGAACCGTCCCAGCCGCTCCGCCATCTCGATATACGGCGAAACCTCCTTGTACTCTTCATGAGTCAGCGACGGCAGGTTCACCGCATTCTGCACCACACCCAGCTTCAGGTAGTCGCGGACCTGCATCGCCAGCTGAATCCCGATCGCCTCCTGCGCCTCATCTGTCGAGCCCGCAATATGCGGCGACAGAATCACATTCTCCTGCTCGAAGAACGGCGACTCCTTCAGCGGCTCCTTGTGGAAGACATCCAGCGCTGCGCCGCCGACCTTGCCCTCCTTCAACGCCTGCGCCAGATCATTCTCGACGATCAGCTCGCCACGTGCGCAATTAATGATCCGCACGCCCTTCTTCATCACCGCAAGCGAGGTCGCGTTAATCATTCCCTCGGTCTGCGTCGTCAGCCCCACATGCAGCGTCAGATAGTCCGACCGCCTGAAGATCTCCTCGATCGGCACCAGCGTCACATCGTTCTCGCGCGCAATCACCGGCGCGATAAACGGGTCATAGCCGATCAGCTCCATCCCGAAGCTCCGCGCCCTTCGCGCCACCTCGAGCCCGATGCGCCCCAGTCCCACGATGCCCAGCGTCTTGCCGCGCAGCTCCTGCCCCTGCAGCGACTTCTTCTCCCACTTGCCCTGGTGCATCGTCGCGTTCGCCCGCGGCACCGACCGGGCCAGCGAGATCATCAACCCCAGCGTCAACTCGGCGACGGCCACAGCATTCGCGCCTGGCGTATTCATCACCACGATGCCCCGCCGCGTCGCCGCGTCCGTTTCGATGTTGTCGACGCCAACGCCGGCCCGGCCCACAACCCGAAGCTTCGGCGCGGCTTCCAGCAGCTTTGCATCCACCTGCACCGCCGAGCGCACAACCAGCGCATCCGCGTCCGCAAGCTCTGCCGCAAGACCATTCTTAATCTGGTCTGCGGTCACGACATTCCAACCCGGTTCCTGTTTGAAGACAGCAAGGGTGGCAGGAGAAACTTTCTCAGCAAGAACGATCTTCAAGATGACCTCTTTGAGTTGATACGTCGGTTTAGGTTCATTTTAGAGAATCGCCGGAGTCATCGCTTCTCATCGGACCAAAAGGCTCTTGCGAAGGTCTTTCATCAGCAGCATCAGATGAAGATCGTCGCCAGGACATCGCTCAAAATCGAATCTCTCATAAAAATCTCGTGCTGCTTCGTCTATGGCATGGACAAGCACCGCGCGGATGCCGATTATCTCCGCTGCCCGTTCGATGCGAACCAGGGCATCTTTGAGGAGCGCGCTGCCAAAGCCTTTTCCTTGTTCATGCCGGTCAATCGCTAAACGTCCGATAAGGCTTAGTGGTACGGGATGACTCGCCTGCCCCTGAGCAGCGCGAAGCGTTGCCCGATCGCGCTCAATGCTGGCGGCGCAGATGGCATAGTAACCACATACAACGTTTCGGCGATGAAGGACATAGGTTCGAGCGCTGTCGTTGGACTGGCTTTGCAGGGCATGCCGTTTGAGCCAAATGTTCAATGACTCATGACCTCCACAGTCGAAGGCTCCTGAATCGTGCTTCTTTGAAAGAAGCTCTATCTGAAACTCCTCAAGCATGGGCTATCGACGGGATCTCCGTTCGAGCACGCTTGGTTCCGTCAGCAGCTTACGAAGCCGGGGCTTCACCTTTGCTGGAGCATCCAACGCAGCAGTGAAGGCGGCCCATTGCTCCTCGGTGTAAACAAAATGCCTCTGCGAGGCAAGTTCCTCTTCGGCGCGAAGACAGGCGCTCTCTACAAGAAAACTCGAGACGTTGGCGCTCCTCTGCTTGGCCGCCAGTTTAATGAGTCTGGCTTGTGCTTCGGTCACACGAACGTTGAGCCGTTCAGAACGTGTTTTGAGTAATGTGGAAGGCATGAAAAGTCTCCGTACATACAGTGTATGACAAAAATCGGGCCTGGTAGATTCAACGCATTTTCGCGCTCAGACAAAATAGTGCGGAACAAACGAACTCAGATTATTCGTTATCGGCCCCGAAGACTCGCGAATCCCCATCCCACAACACTCCTGGTCCACCATCCACAGCCCCAGCACCGGATGCCGCGTCGCCCCCGGCCTCAAATTGTCCGCAAACGCGGCCTCAGGCCCCAGCGCCTGCACGATCTCCGCTCCCGTGTATCGCCCACCGGTCGAATACTCCGTCGCACCATCGCGCACCACCGTAATATTCTCGCCCTCCCGCGAGAACAGCGGCTTGCGAACATAGTCCCTCATCCCATGCGTATTGCGGCCCCCCTCGTTGGCAAAGTGCGCCTCAAGCAGCAGCTCATGCCCCGGATACATCTCCCACAACACCGGCAGAATCCCCTTGTTCGAAAGCAGCATCTTCCACACCGGCTCCATCCATCGCATGCTCTGGTACGTCCTGAGCGCCGCCGGCCCGAACTCTTCCGCGACCATCAGCTCCCACGGATACAGCTTGAACACCGAGAACATCTGCTGCTCATCCGGATCGACAAACCCCTGCCGCTCCTCATTCCACCCAATCTCCTCCATCAGCATCTGCCGCGTCTTCACCCCGGCCTGCTCCGCCGTGTCGCGCAGATACGCCAGCGTCAACTGGTCCTCCGCATTGTCCAGCCCGGCGAAATACACCGGCTTCGACAGATACGGATCCACATCCTTCCACTTCGCAATCAGCTTGTCGTGGATCGAGTTGAACTGGTCCGCGCTCGGAAACTGCTCCTCCAGCCACGACCACTGAATCACCGCCGCCTCCAACAGCGCCGTCGGCGTGTCTGCGTTGTACTCCAGCAGCTTCGGAGGCCCATCCCCGTCATACGCCACATCGAACCGCCCATAGATAGCCGGCGGCTCCGCCTCCCACGCCCACTCAATCGCCGCCACGGCCTCCGCGGGAATCCCCAGCTCCGCATACCGCTTGTTATCGATCACATGCTGCGCCGCCGCCAGACACATCTCCTGCAGCTCATTCCCCGCAGCCTCCAGCCGGTCGATCTCCGCCGCCGAAAACTGGTATGCCGCAGACTCATCCCAGTAAGGCCGGTCCATTCCCTCGCCCTCAGGCGAATGAAACACCAGCCCTGCAGCTTCCACCTTCCGCTGCCAGCCGTCCCTCGGCGCAAGCGCAATCCGCTGCATCACGACCCCGCCCCGCCGCCCCGTCCGCTGCCCTGCGCGCTGCTGTCATGCCCGCCGCTATCGCTCATCGAACTCCCAAAGCCACCCCGCACCGTCCCATGCCCCGACGAGTCTGCGTAACTGTGGCCTGAAACCGGCGCATAGCTGCCGCCTCCCACCATCGTCCCGCGGTCATATCCGCCCCACCCGCCGTAGTAGTAGCGATAAATATTGGGAAAATACCCGGTGCCGTTCGGATTTTGATTCTGCGCTCCCGGGGGCTGGTTCGCGCACAGGCTGTCGTCCACCACGCGATTGTTCTCATCCACACAACGCTGCATCTCAGGCTTGTGGCAGCCGCTCATCATCGCAATGGCGGCCGCCGCAAGCAGAGGTGCAGCAACATGTCTGGACTTACGCATCGGCGCATTCTTTCATAACGACCGACTTCAGTTGCAATTTATTTTGAGGTTCTCTCGGCGTAGACCTTCTGCGCGGCAATCAGACCATTGCCGAACGCAAACCCCGGAGTCGGTAGTGACTTCGCCACCACCTGCTCCAGCGCCCCAATCAGCGCGATGGTATCCAGATAGTCAAAGAAGCCCAGGTGAGCAATCCGGAAGATCTGCCCCTTCATCTCGCCCTGTCCGTTCGTGATGATCGCCGCAAACCGCGACTTCAGCTCTTTCACCACCACTCCCGAATCAACGCCCGCCGGAGGCAGCACAGCCGTAGCCGCAGCACCTGGCGATTCGCAGAAGATCTTCATCCCCAGCGCCTCGACAGCCGCCCGAGTCATCGCGGCAATCGTCTCCGCGTTGTCGACCAGCTTCTTGCGACCCTCCACAAGGTTGCCATCTGCCTGCGCGGCAATGTAATCCAGCGCCGCGCCCAGAGCAGCAATCAGCGCCACAGCAGGCGTATACGCGCTTTCACCATTCTTCGCGTTCTTGCGCTCCTTGCGCAGGTCGAAGTAGTACCGCGGATTGTACGTCGCCTCCATGCGGTCCCACGCGCGATCGCTCACCGCCAGATAGCTCAGCCCCGGAGGAATCATCACCGCCTTCTGCGAGCCGCCGATCAGCACATCCACGCCCCAGCCATCCATATCCAGGTGCGACGTGCCCAATCCAGTAATGCCATCGACAATCAGCAGCGCCTCGCTACCTCTGTCCTTCAGCAGCTTCGCCACTCCCTGCACATCGTGGCGCACGCCCGTCGAGGTCTCATTGGCCTGCATGAACACCGCGCGCGTCTCCAGCTTCAGCGCCGCGGCCACCTCATCCAGCGAGAACGTCTTGCCGTACGGCGCGCTCACCACATCCACCTCGCAGCCGAAGGCCTTGGCCAGCGCCGTCCAGCGCTCGCCAAACTTGCCCGCCGTCAACACCAGCACGCGGTCGCCCGGCGAGGTCAGGTTCGAAACTGAAGCCTCCATCGCGCCCGTCCCCGAGCTCGACAGGATAATCACATCATTCTTTGTCCCCACAAACTCCTTCAGCTGCGCCAGAACACGGGTGTACAGCGCGCGAAACTCAGGAGTACGGTGGTGAACATCAGCGGCCGCCATGGCGAACTGGGCGGCAGGAAGCAGCGGCGTAGGGCCTGGAGTAAACAGACGTGTCTTCCGGATCATGCCTCCATTGTATCGACCACGCCCCAACCGCCCGGCGTTCTATCATAAAGAGTTGAGTGAGAGTAGGGAGTGCAGGGGCTTCCATGCTTACGAAGAACCATTGTTCTTTCGGAGGGAGCACAGGTGCTTCCAATCCTACGAAGAACCATTGTTCTTTCGGAGGGAGCGCAGGGCTTCAGCCCTGCGACTAGCGATTCCACAAAAGAGGGCTTTAGCCCCGGCTCTTTGCTGTATCACGGGAGATTAAGAATGAGCATCAGTAAAAAGATCGACGCCGACATCATCGCCGCCATGAAGGCCAAAGAAGAGCACCGCCTCACCACCCTACGCATGGTCAAGTCCGCTCTCAAGAGCAAGGCGATCGACAAGCGCGCCGAACTCACCGACGCAGAAGAGACGCAGATCCTCTCCACCCTCATCAAGCAGCGCAAGGAGTCCGTCGAGTCCTTCCTCAAAGGCAACCGCCCCGAACTCGCCGCGAAGGAGCGGGACGAGATCGCCATGATTGAAACCTACCTCCCGCAGGCCGCCAGCGAAGACCAGATCCGCACCGTCGTCCACGAGGTCATCGACCAGCTTACGGTCAACGGAGTCAGACCCGGCCCCAAAGACATGGGACCCGCCATGAGGGTCGTCCAGCAGTACATCCTCGCCAACGGCCTCCGCGCCGACGGCAAGCTGGTCAGCGAAATCGTCAAAGCCGAACTCGCAAAGTAGCCAACAACAAAACAACGCTCCCTACACAGCCAATCCGCCGCGCATCGCCTCTGCGTCCTTCGCGTTTCCCTTCGCGTCCTTCGCGTTCGTCGTTGCCGTTGCCTTTGCCTTTGCCGTTGCCGTTCTAGTTGTCATTCCGACCGAAGCGAAGCGGAGTGGAGGAATCTGCTTTCCTTCCCGGAGGGCACCGACACTTAGGGAAAGCTGCCCCGTCAAAGTTTTCCACAGATAATCTGTCAAGCCCCCAAACAGCCTAAGCCACACAAAACAAACCAGATCGCCGTGGCAGAGTAGTTTCCCTCAATCCGATAAAATAGAAACAGCCAGGAAAACAGGTAAGCCCCGGACATCCGGGGATTTTTCCATTTAACCCATAACCCATTTGTTTTGAATATTTTGAGCATTAAGTCCTTTGGATGGAATATTTTACGCTACAGATCCAAGCCTAAGTCGCGTCGATTGAATATTTTACGAGAAAACCCGGGGGGGGTACCCCTCAACCTGCAAAAAAGGAGAATGCAGATGTCGAACTTTACCTACAGCGAGGCCGGCTTCGCCCTCACCAAATCCTTCGAGGGCCTCCGACTCAACGCCTACCCCGACTCCGCAGGCGTCTCGACCATCGGTTACGGCCACACCGGCCGCGGCGTCCACCCGGGCCTCACCATCACCGAGGACCAGGCCACAACCTTCCTCCTCAGCGACCTCGCCCACGCCGTCACCGGCGTCAACCGCCTCGTCACCGCGCCAATCCACCAGAACCACTTCGACGCGCTCGTCGACTTCACCTTCAACCTCGGCCTGGCGACGCTCGCCCACTCCACGCTTCTGCGCGCAGTCAACGCCGGAGACCTCGCCTCCGCCGCCGGCCAGTTCATCCTCTGGGACCACATACGCGGAACCGTCGTCCCCGGCCTCCTGCGCCGCCGCCAAGCCGAAGCAAAGCTCTTCAGCTCGTGAAGAGCTCTGCCTGCCGCTATTCCGCATTCTCCTGGTTGTCATTCCGTATTCTTTCTGGTTGTCATTCCGTATTTTTTCTGGTTGTCATTCCGCAGCGAAGCGGAGGAATCTGCTTTTCGTTGCCGCTCCGCCGCTGCTCGGGTGGGAATGAAGGCAGCTAGACGCTGACCGTCTCGTGCCGTTTTGCCGGTTGATACTCTCCCGGAACCGTGCGGTTCGAGATCGCCAGCCGGTTCCACGCATTGATCGTCACAATCGCAAACGTCAGGTCCGAGATCTCCTTCTCGCTCAGGTGCGCGCGAGCCTCCTCATACACCGCGTCCGAGGCGTGCCCGCTCGTGATCTGGGTCACCGCCTCGGCCCAGGCGAGGGCGGCGCGCTCGCGATCGGTGTAGTAGGGGCACTCGCGCCAGGCGTCGAGGGAGTAGAGGCGCTGCTCGCTTTCTCCGAGGGCGCGAAGGTCCTTCCAGTGCATGTCGAGGCAGAAGGCGCAGCCATTGATCTGCGAGACGCGCAGTTTGACCAGGTGGATCAGGCCTTCTTCAAGTCCGCACTGGGCGAGATACTTTTCGAGGCCGAGCATGGCATGGTAGCCGACGGGGGAGAGCTTGGCGTAGTTGAAACGTGGCTGCATGGTGCTTCTCCTTTGTGGGTTTAGAAGGTTGATTGGCCGACGGTCTCGCTTGTCACTCACAAGTGCGGTCTGGAAAGACGGCGAGCAAAAGAGCTCCGGCTGAGGCAGAGAAGACGGAGTAGTCGAGCGGCTTCTTTAGGCCGAGCGAGATGGCCATCGAAATGGCAAAGAGCAGAAGAAGGATGGAGGAGCCGAGCGCCACGTAGCGGGGCCAGGCACTGGCGCGGACAATGCGAGCAGGGAGAACACCGTAGAGGATGAGTGCGAGGCCGAAGACGATCTCGCCAATAGTGGCCGCCCAGGCGAAGAAGGGAATCGTGGACGCAGGCAGGAAGGCCAGGACCTTAGCGGTGTACGCCGTGAAGTTAGCAAAGTTGCCCCATCCTCCGTAGCGGCCGAGGAGACCAAAGCGGTCAGCAACCGCAGAAAGGAAGGTGACCCCAAGGGCGATCTGGGCGTAGCGGATGGCGAACGGCTGAAGACGCCGAAGCCGCAGTGCAAAGGCTTCGATGTGGTGAGCCGCTGGAAAAGTGCTCATGGACGTGAATCTCCTTTCGTGGACGGAGCAGGAACGCTGAGTTCTGTGGGGTGGTCACAGACGAAGGTAGCGAGGAAGGTCGTTGGCTCAGTCTGGCTGGCGTTGGCGGAGACCAGATGGCGGCCGTTGGGAGCCTCATAAAAACTCTCGCCTGCGCGGTACACGGTGACTGGGCCGGGTTGCACACTCCCTGGATCTTGCACCTGCATGCGCACGGCGCCGGTAAGGACATAGCCGATGACAGGGCAAGGGTGGCTGTGAGCTGCGTTGGATTCACCGGGGCCGTAACGGACCTCGACCATGTGCACGGCAAGATGGTCCCCATCGAGCTTCGGTAGCGGCTGCGAGAGGACCGTGCGGGTGCGCGCAGTGGACCCATGCTGCGCTGCCTGAGCCTCCCGCGGCGGCGCAACAACTGCAGCCTCCAGCCGCAGCGGAGCATGCAGGATCAACGCAAAGATGTAAGCCCAGTGATCGAAGACAGCCATCACAACCCTCCTTCTCTGGAGTCAAAATTAAGCGAGAGTAGACCTGTTATGAAGAGCCATTTACGCTATTCTCTCTGTACCACTTTACAAAGGCCGAAACTGCCATGGCGAAGCGCTCTACCGCAATCGAGATGCTGCTGCCTCAACACGACAAGGGCGTTCCGGCCTATCGCTGGCTGTACAGCTCGCTGCGCGATGAGATCCTCGAAGGCCGCCTTCGCCCAGGAACCAGGCTTCCCGCAACACGCGATCTCGCCAGCCAGTACAAGCTCTCACGCGGCACCATCGTCACCGCATTCGAAGAGCTGAAGGCCGAAGGCTACGTCGAAGGCAGCATCGGCTCCGGGACCTACGTCAGCAAAGTGCTGCCGGAAGAGTTGCTCGAAGTGAGGCGCGAAACAGCACGAAGGTCCGCGCCCCAGCAACAGACACGCCGCCGGCTTACCGACTACGGAAAGCTAGTGCAGCCGTTCCCTAACTTTCCCAATCGCGCCACACGCGCCTTTCGCGCAAACCTTCCCGCAGTCGATCTGTTTCCTGTAACGCTATGGGCGCAGCTCGCTAACCGCCGACTCAGACGCACGTCGGTCGGCCTGCTGACTGGCACCGATGCTTTAGGTTACCCGCCACTGCGTGAGGCCATCGCTCACTACCTCACCACCTCACGCGGAGCCGTCTGCACCGCCGAGCAGGTCATCGTCCTCTCCGGCGTACAGGAAGCGCTCGATCTGTCGGCACGGCTGTTGCTCAATCCCGGCGATCGGGTCTGCATGGAAGATCCCGGCTACTTCGGTGCGACGAAGATCTTCGAGGCAATGCGGGCGAAGATCTGCCCGCTCGCAGTGGACAAGGAAGGCATGAAGCTTCCGGGCGCGCGGCATCACGGAGCGCGGCTCGTCTACACCACGCCGGCGCACCAGGCCCCGCTCGGCATGACGATGAGCCTGCCGCGAAGACTCGCGCTGCTCGAATGGGCCCGGAGGTCCGGCACGCTGATCTTCGAGGACGACTACGACGGCGAATACCGCTACTCTGGCCGCCCAGTTCCTGTATTGCAGGGACTCGACCAGAACGGCGTTGTGTTGCTGGCCGGTAGCTTCAGCAAGGTCCTGTTTCCCTCGCTACGGCTGGGATACATGGTGGTTCCGTTGGATCTGGTGGACCGATTCGCTGCGGCGAAGTCGCTCATCAACCGCCACTCCGCGCTATTGGAACAGACCGTACTGTGCGACTTCATCGCAGAGGGGCATCTCGGCCGCCACCTCAGGCGGATGCGCGAGGTTTACTCGGAGCGGCTTGGGGTGCTGCTCGAGAATGGCAAACGCAACCTTGCGGGGCTCCTGAAGATCTCCGAGATCGAGGCCGGCCTGCAGACCGTTGGCTGGCTCAGGCCGGGCGTCAACGGGCGCGAGGCCGCAGAGGCTGCGTGGAAGCGTGGGCTCGAGGTGATCTCGATTCCCGGCCTCTACTCCCGAAATAAACAAGGCAAGGAGCGCCGAACAACGAAGCCCAACGAGCAGGAAGGGCTGCAATTGGGCTTTGCCGCAATCGACGAAAGAGAGATCAAACGCGGCGTTGAAGAGCTGGCACGCGTGCTCGAAACCATGCCGCAAGCAGTGGAGAGACTGACGGGCTGATCAGGCAGTCGGCGCCGAAGTGCTCAGTGCCGCTTCGATGTTCGCGTTCACTTCGGCATGGGCAAACTCAGCGGCCACGCGAATGCCGTTCATGATCGCCTTCTCGTTCGACGATCCATGCCCGACGATGCACACGCCGCGAACTCCCAGCAGCGGAGCGCCTCCGTACTCCGAGTAGTCGAGCCGCTTCTTGAAGTCCTCGAAGGCGCGGCGGGAGAGCAACGCGCCTACCTGTGAGGTAACGGTCGACTTCAAACTCTCACGCAGCGACGAGCTGAACAGCTTCGCCGCGCCTTCGATGCTCTTCAGCGTGACGTTGCCCACAAAGCCGTCGCAGACAGAAACATCGGTGTGGCCGTTGAACAGGTCGCGCCCCTCAACATTGCCGATGAAGTTGATCCCCTGAAGCGCGCGCAGCAGCGGCAGCGTGTCGCGAGTCAGCGCATTGCCTTTGGAATCCTCCTCGCCGATCGAGAGCAGCCCGACGCGAGGATTCGGAATCTTCAGCACGTTCTTCGCATACATGTGCCCCATCACCGCGAACTGCACGAGGTTGTCCGGATCGGAGTCCACATTGGCCCCAACGTCGAGCAGCAGCGAAGGAACGCCGCGCACCGTCGGAATGATCGTCGCCAGCGCCGGCCGGTCGATGCCCGACAACATGCCCAGCACCATCTTGGCCGTAGCCATCGCCGCACCGGTATTGCCCGCGGTGAAGAAACCCGCAGCCTTGCCCGGCCCTGATGGCCCGTGGTGATGTCCGTGGTGGCCGTGATGTGGAGCCGAGGACGGCGCCAGTCCCTCGCGGACCATCTTCAGCCCAACCCGCATCGAGGAGTCGCGCTTGGTCCGAACCGCCTGAGCGGCCTTGTCGTCCATCGTGATCCACTCCGACGCAGGAACAATGAAGACGGGGAGATGCTGTCCATGAAGATGTTGGCGAAGGATTGGGCGCAGAACGTCCTCGGGCCCAGCGAGGTGGACCCGGACGTCAAGCTGACGCGCAGCCAGAATGGCCCCGCGAATCTCTGGTTCGGGGGCCCTATCGGAACCCATCGCGTCTACGACGATGTCAATTGGCATCTTGAAGACGATAACAGGGTTGCTGTGGGATGGTTAGCTGGCTTCCTTGGTTACAAGGACGTCACGGCCCTTGTACGTGCCGCACTTCTTGCAGGCGCGATGAGGAAGCTTGCGCTCGTGGCAGTTCGGGCACTCGGAGAGGCCGGCCGGCGTAAGGAAGTCGTGGCTGCGGCGCTTGGCAGTCCGTTGCTTGGAGTGGCGCCGTTTTGGATTAGGCATTGCAGTATCCCTTTCAGTCGCGCCCGGCGGCCAGGCGCAAGGCGAGGGCGACGGTGCAAAAAAACTTGGCTTAGTGCTTGAGCTCGAGCTTGCCGGCGAGATCCGCAAGTGTGTTCCAGCGTGGATCGCTCGGCGACTCCCCACAGGAACAGGTTGCGTTATTCAGATTCTGGCCACAGCGCGGGCAAAGCCCTTTGCAGTCCGGTTTGCAGAGAGTGCGGCTCGGCAGGGAGAGTAACACCTGCTCGCGAACCACATCCTCGAGCAAAAGACCGCTCCCCTGATAATACCCGATTTCGGTCTCCTCCGGGGTAATTGCATGCTCGCCGGGGTTCTCGTCCACCTCGGCAGGCCGGAAGAGCAGGTCGAACTCCCCTGAGAGCGCCTGGGGCACCGGCTCGACGCAGCGGGCGCACAGAATCTCAAAGTCGCCCTTGTACCCGGCCCGCAGGCGGATGTCGTTGACATCCCCTTCAGGCCCACGGTGTTCGACGATCAGGTCAGCCTCTCCGGTCACAGGCATCGGGCTCACCTGGCGAACGTCGGGGGCATAGTCAAGCGTTCCGGGGGAGATTGTCTCGTCAATCGTTAGGGGCTCATCGACGAGTTGAATCGGAGTAATCAGCACACTGTTAAGCGTAAGCACGTCCACGCTGCAGGTCAAATAGGCGAACTAGACGTGCGCGATGCGAGGCAGCAGTTTGCCGGTGTGTGCGCGATAGTTCGTATAGATTGAGCCGAATTCGGACTCGAGGATCCGCTCCTCACGCCCGGCCTTGGCATTGAAGAAGATGATCGCGGAGAAGAATCCCAGGACCGCTCCGAGCGCCCCCGAGATGAGCACCGTGCCAGCCATCGCAATCAGCAATCCCGTGTAGAGCGGGTGTCTCACATACGCGTAAGGACCTGCCGTGATGAGCTGGTGGTGGTCCTGAATGATCACCCTCCCGCTCCAGTTGCTGCCGAGCACATCGCGCGCCCAGGCTGAGAACGCAAGCCCGGCGACTGTAAGGCAGAAACCGGCCATCGCAAGGGCTCTGCTCACATGAAGCGGCGCAGCAAGGTAAGAGAGGTGACTACGAGGAAAGAAGATCAGCAACGCAGCAAGCAACAGCCACATGCGCTCCAGCGAGAAGATGTGGAAGCCGCCATCACGCTTGACCTGGACTGGACGATATCTCGCCGCAAAGTAGAGCGCGAAGACCATCCACAGCGTATTCGCTTCATTCCAGAGAATCAGATTTGCCATAACGATCTCCTTGGTTGAATCAGTACTCGAAGTCAGTCCTCTTGAATCTTCGTCATCAGCCCAGCGATCCACTTACGTTCCTCCGCCACCTCGCTCGCGACGTAATCGAAGGTCCTCGCCGGCCATCCTGTCAGGGCGTGCGCTCCGGCGATATGCTCCAGCCGTTCGAGCCTTCCAGCAAGATACGCATCCCGCAGTCGAAGTATCCGCTCGCGGTCCACGGGCTCTATTTCGCTGAAGAGCCCGACGCGGAGTCGGAAGGCGTTCTCGTTGGCAGCATCGGCTTCGGAGAACTCATTGAGCCTCGCGGTCAGCGCCTGTCGGCCCGCAGCCGTAAGCTCGTAGAGAAGGCGCGTCTGTCCGCGTTCTCCGTCGGCCTCGCGCTGCGTGATCCATCCGCTCTTCAAAAAGCGGTTGAGCAGCGGATAGACGGTATTGTTATGAAGCTGTCCCTGCGAGGTGAACATGGCAGCGTCCTGCTTGAGGCGGTATCCGTGCTTTGGACCTTCGAGCAACAGGCTCAGAATTATTATGTCATTCATTACAGTGTCAATATTTACCTATTTGCCGGAGTTGTCAATGAAAAAGTTCGTCCCCCTCACCGTTCTGTTGACTGCTTCCTTCGCTCCAGCGCAGACAAGCGCGCGGCCCTCGGCACATCCCAACCTGGGCGGCACGTGGAAGCTGAATGCCGCACAGAGTGACTTCGGAAGCGTCCCTCCGCCGATCCGGCAGGTTGAGGTCGTCACGCAGGCGGGCGATGAGTTTGCCATTGCCGTCACGCTCGAGCGCGAAGAGACCCGCCAGAACTACACGCTGCGCTTCCAGGCGGGAGGCGAGGCCATGCCGCTTGCCAACGGTTCCTTTCCTGACGACGCTCCGTTTCGCATCCTGAGCGTGAAGGGTGAGTGGCAGGGTTCGACGCTGGTCGTAACCCAGAAGGTCAGCTTTCAGGGCTCAGAAGGCACCGTTACGGCCCGCTACACGGTCTCTTCGGACGGCAAGGTGCTCCGCAAGGAGACGCACGTCAGTATGAGCGCGGGCGAATTTGACACGAAGACCGTCTACAACAAGCAGTAGCTATGAGCTTCGGCAGACGAGCGGTTCTAAGATGCCTGGTGAAAGAGCCGGATGCCGGCGATTCCGGCGGCTCCGGCTTCGAGGCACAGGGAGGCATTCTCGTGGGTGACTCCACCGAGCGCGTAGACCGGAACAGGCGCTGCTGCGAGGCAGGCCGCCTTCAGGGCTTCCAGGCCCGCAGCCTGAGTGACGACCTCGCCTTCGATCGTCTTGCCGAAGACCGGCGCGAACAGGATGGCGTCGACCTGACTGGCGCGGGCCTGCTCGACCTCCGCGAGGGTGTGGCACGAGATGCTGATGACGGGTGCGGGGAGCCTGGCCTCGGCGTAGAGACGGCGAATCTCGACCGGCGTGGTGGCTGGGCGCGGCGTCAGGTGGACCCCGTGGGCTGCGACCGCCAGCGCTACTTCGACGTTGGAGTTGATGAGCAGGCGGGTGGGGCGGGGCGGGGCGTGTTCGGCCCGGACGGCTTCAAGGACCTGGCGGGCGAGTGAGGCGAGGGCTTCGGCGGGCAGGTCCTTTTCCCGGAGCTGGATGAGGTCGATGCCCTGCTGCGTCCAGAGGGCGGCCTGCCGGACGAGGGCGGCCTGATGCTCGGCCTCGCCGCCGGTCCAGAGGGTTCGGTCCGTGATCGCGCAGCGGAGCATGCCGATAAGTGTAACGAGAGAAAAGTCGGGGCATCGCAGCAGGCCGGGAGACTCATCTCTGTGTGGTAGGTTTTAGGTAGGGGAACCGCGTCAACGATAACGAGACTGGCCCCCGATGCGCTTACGGCGCACGAGTCTGGAGCTTATGGGTAGTGTGTACGATCTGATCGTCATCGGGTCCGGTCCGGCCGGGCAGCGCGCCGCCATTTATGCCTCGAAGCTGGGCAAGAAGGTGGCCCTGGTAGAGATGCGCGAGGTGGTGGGAGGTGTGTCGATCAACACCGGGACCATCCCTTCGAAGACGATGCGCGAAGCCGTGCTTCATCTTTCGGGCTATAACTACAAGTCGATCTACGGGATGAACTACCGGGTCAAGGAAAAGATCACCATGGCGGACCTGGCGTTCCGCGTGCAGCATGTGATCAAGACCGAGATCGACGTGACCGAGGCGCAACTCTCGCGGAACAACATTGAGATGTTGACCGGCGTGGCGAGCTTCGAGGGCCCGAACCACGTCAAGGTGACGAACTCGAAGGGCTCGACGGTCTACGAAACAGCCAACGTGCTGATTGGGACGGGGACCAAGCCCGCGACCTCGCCCAAAGTTCCCATCAACGGCAAGACGATCATCAACAGCGACCTTGTGCTGGACCTCGTGAACCTGCCGAAGACCATGATCGTGGTCGGCGGCGGCGTGATCGGGGTGGAGTACACGTGCATGTTTGCCGCTCTGGGCGTACGCGTGACCCTGATTGAACGCCGGCCAAAACTGCTGGAGTTTGCCGACCAGGAGATCATTGAGGCGCTGAGCTACCACCTGCGCGATTCCCGCGTGACCATGCGGTTGAACGAAGAAGTGGAGAGCGTCGAAGAGACTACCGACTGTTCCGTTGTGGCGAACCTCGAGAGCAAGAAGAAGGTCCAGGGTGACGCGCTGCTGTATGCCGTAGGCCGACAGGGCAACGTGGACGAGCTGAACCTGCCCGCGGTAGGGATCGAGGCGGACAAGCGTGGCCGCATTCCGGTGGACAAGGACTTCCGGACGAAGACTCCGAACATCTTCGCCGTGGGCGACGTGATCGGGTTCCCGTCGCTGGCCTCGGTCTCGATGGAGCAGGGCCGGATTGCGGCGGCGCGGGCGTTTGGGGACGAGACGGTTCTTTCCAACCCGAGCTTTTATCCGTACGGCATTTATACGATCCCGGAGATCAGCTTTATTGGCAAAACCGAGGAACAGCTTACCGAAGAGGACGTCCCCTACGAAGTGGGAGTGGCATATTATCGCGAGATTGCGCGAGGCCAGATTCGCGGCGACACGACGGGCAGGCTGAAGCTGATCTTCCACCGTGAGAACCACTCGATCCTCGGAGTGCACGTCATAGGCGAGGGAGCCAGCGAACTGCTACACATTGGACAGGCCGTCATGGCGCTCGGCGGGACGATTGAATATTTCGTGGATACGGTATTCAACTACCCAACGCTCGCGGAATGTTATAAAGTGGCGGCTTTCAACGGATTGAACCGCGTGAGCAAGTTCGAATAGCTTTTCACGCGGCCGAAGCCGGTCCATGTGAGGCGGATGAGCAATGGCAAAGTCGATTGGGGTCACGCTTTCGGAACAGATTCTGGCCGGGCTTGTGGTGGACCATAAGCTCGTGGGAGAGTTGCAGCGCTTTCCGGCGGATGAGGACGACATCGGGGCGCTGATCGAGATGCCGACCGACACCCTGGTCCAGACGATCTGCGACGAGATTCTCCGCTTGGCCAATGGCGATAAGGACATCGCGGCTGTGGGAGTCGCGGTGCCTGGCCTGGTAAAGAACGGTGTCATCGAGGAGGCCCCGAACCTGCCGCAGTTGAAGGGCGCGCGGATCGAGGACCTGCTGAGTGCGCAGTTGAGGCAGCAAGGCATCGGAGCGCCGGTGACGATTCTGAACGACGCCGACGGGGTAGCGGCAGGCCTCGCCGCCAAACACGGCAAGCTGGACACGATGCTCCGGGTGTGGACGCTGGGAGTCGGCATCGGCTTCGGGCTGTATCCTTTTGCGCCGGGCGTCTGGGAGGGCGGGCACACGATCATCACTCTCGACGAGAAGGAGCGGTTCTGTGGCTGCGGCGGGCGCGGGCATCTGGAGGGCGTGATGGGCCACAGGGCCATGCGGCTGCGCTTCCTCGACATGGAGCCGGAAGAGGTCTTTGAGGCCGCGAAGAAGGGCGACCAGCGCTGCCTCGATTTCAAACGGCTGTGGCACAAGGCGCTGGCCGCGGCCACTGCGACCTCAGTCCACATGGCCGGGCCGGGCAAATTCTTCCTCACCGGCTTCAACGTGCACTTCGTCGATCTGCCGATGTTGCGCGACTACATGCAGCAGATGGTGAAGATGAGCCCGCTCCAGGGCTACTCGATCGAGGTCGTCGAGGAGAGCCCCGAGACGCGGGTCATCGGGTCGGTGGTCACGGCGGAGCAGGCGGCCGGTCGTAGAGCGACCGCGGATTTGGTTGGATGAACACGGATTTGTCTTGTAGATCGTTGCGCAACAGGGCATCTGCGATCATCCGTGTCAATCGGTGGTCGGGTGTCATCGCTGGCAGGTGGGGCAGAAGTGGGTGCTTCGCCCTCCGATGACGATGCGCTCGATGGGCGTGCCGCAGGTGCGGCAGGGCTCTCCGGTGCGTGAGTAGACGTAGTGGTGAAGCTGGAAGAATCCGGCGACGCCGTCGGCGTCCACGTAATCGGAGACCGATGAACCGCCCAGCTTGATGGCCTTCTTCAGAACTTTGACAAGCGCGGCGCGGAGGCGGGTGAGTTCGGCGCGGGTGAGGCGGCCGGCGTGCCGGCGCGGGCGGATTCCTGCGTGGAAGAGCGCCTCGTCGGCGTAGATGTTGCCGACGCCATGCAGCAGGCTCTGGTTGAGCAGCGCGGCCTTGATGGGGGTCTTGCGATTGCGAAAGAGCGCGATGAAATCTTCAAGCGGGATGGTGAGCGGCTCGCTCCCTGGCCCCGTGTAGGCTGCGTCCTGAACGGAGAGGCGGCCGAAGCGCCTGGCATCGACGAAGCGCAGCTCCTGTCCGCCGCTCAGCTTAAGGATGGCGTGCGTGTGCGGCGGAATGGGGGTCTCAGGTGCGGAGACGAGCAGGCGTCCGGTCATGCCGAGGTGGATGATGAACTGCGCGGGGCCTGAGGTGCGCGCGAGGTCGGCGACGACTGTCTTACCGACGCGATGGACGCGCTCGATACGCGCTCCGGTGAGGGTCTCGGCGATGGTCTCGGGCGAGGACTTGAAGGTCTGGGGCTTGTTGCTGGTCCAGACTGAGCGAATCGCCTGACCGCGTATGCGGGCGTGAACGCCGTTCGCAATGGTTTCAACTTCGGGTAGTTCCGGCATGCATTTCGAGTATAGGTCGGCACGGGCAAGGTTTTAGCTGACGTTCTATGGCGAGGCTCACTATACTTTCCTCCACTATGAGAAAGCCTTCGTTGGTGTGTGTGTTGATGGGAAGTCTGGTTGCTGGTCTGCCTCTCGCAGCTATGTCGCAGACGTTGCTGGTTGCTAATCAGCACGATCAGAGCCTTAGCCTGATCGATCCGGTTGCCGGTAAGCAGATCTTCGCGATCAAGGTTGGTGGTGTAACTGGGCACGAGGTTGTGGCAACTCCGGATGGCAAGACGGCGTTTGTGCCGATCTATGGCGACTCCGGCGTGGGGCGGCCGGGGACGGATGGGCAGGTCGTCTCCGTCATCGACCTCGCGAGCAGAAAGATCACCGGCAGGATCGACTTCGGCCACGGCGTACGGCCGCATTGCGTCGTCTACGACCCCAACAACGGCATGCTCTATGTGACGACTGAGTTGGACAAGACGGTGAGCATTATCGATCCGAAGTCGCTGAAGATTGTCGGCAGTATACCTACGGGGCAGGAACAGTCGCACATGCTGGTGCTTTCAAAAGACGGCAAGCGAGGCTATACGGCGAACGTGGGGCCGGGGACGGTGTCGGTGCTCGACATGGTGGGGCGCAAGACGATTGCGGTGATTCCTGTCTCAGGGATGACGCAGCGCATCTCGATGTCGCGTGATGGAAGCATGGTGTTTACGGCGGACCAGACGAAGCCGCAATTGGCTGTGATCGACACGGCGACGAACAAGGTGAGGTCGTGGGTCGCGCTGCCATTTGTCGGTTATGGCACAGCCACGACTCCCGATGGCCGCTGGCTGCTGGTCTGCCTGCGACAGAACGGCAAAGTGTCCGTGGTCGATCTGAAGACGATGCAGGTGGCGCGGACACTGGACGTGCCGAGCATGCCGAGCGAGGTTCTGGTGAGTCCGGATGGCAGGACGGCGTATGTGTCGTGCTCAGGCAAAGATCAGGTTGCCGCCATCGACCTGCAGCAATGGAAGGTGAGCAAGTTGATCGATGCAGGCAAGGACGCCGACGGTCTCGCGTGGGTGCGTTGAGCTAGTGGCTCACCAGGCGCAGCACCGGCAACAGGCTTGAGTAGTCGTCGGTCCATGGGCGCACTCCTGGCTGGGGAGCGATCGGCGTCGCCGCCGCAGCAATCTCCGGCTTGAGGAAGAAGGCAGGATCGGCGGTCATCAGAATCCACTCAGCGCGGAATTCGCCGTTCACCTCGTTGGGCTGAGTATCGATCGCGCGCGCCTGCATACTTGCCGCGTCAGCCAGTTGCGCCAGTTCAGGAGCGAGGTCGAGGTACTGGTTGGAGACGTGAAACGCCAGCACCCCGCCCGGAGCAAGGTGACGCCGGTAGAGTTCGAGCGCCTGCGTCGTCAGCAGATGGAGCGGGATCGCGTCGCCGGAAAAGGCATCGACGACGAACACGTCGAAGCCCTGTGGAGGCTCGCCGGCCAGCGACGTGCGGGCGTCGCCTTCAGCGAAGGTGATGCTGGCGGACGAGTCGCGCAGGTAGGTGAAGAGGTTCTGCGCGATGGGCCGTACTGCCGGGTTGAGTTCATAGAAGCGGAAGCGGTCACCTGGGCGTCCGTAGACCGCGAGGGTTCCGGCTCCGAGTCCGACGACTCCCACGTGGCGCGCGCGGCCATCGCAGCAGTGGCGCAGAACAAGTCCAACGCCGGAGTCCTTCGCGTAGTAGGTCGTAGGGAGCCTGTCGAACTCGGGCGCGAAGATCTGCGAGCCGTGCTGAATGGCTCCGTTGAGCAGCGTGCGAATTGGCACATGCTGCTCCGGCATGTCCTTCTGGGTCACGCGGAGGGATCCGTAGAAGTTGCGCGTCTCGACGAGGGCCTGGCGCGAATAGACGGTACGCAGCATCAGGGCCAGCGCGAGCAGCAGCACCGTGCCGGTGGCCCACAGCAGGCGCTGCGTCCTGCCGTCGTTCCAGGTCACCACAAGCGCGAGAGCAGCCGTGGCAAGAAACGCAAGGGCGAGGTCGTAGTTGGCGGCAAAGAGCAGCGGACAGGCGATGCCGATGAAGAATGTCCCCGCGGCTCCTCCGGCTGCGACCAGCAGGTAGAAGAGCGTCGTCTGGGAGGCCCGCTGCGGACGTAGGGCGTAGGCCTCGGCGTGGCAGAAGAAGCAGGCGACGAAGCACTCAAGCAGGAAGAAGAGGATGCTGAGGTCGATGGGAAGGCTGAAGTCGGCCTTCGAGAGGGCGTATCCGAGGCTTGCAAGCATGACGATCAGAAGCCTCGTGACGACGCCGCGCCGGTAGAGTGACGGCCTCTCAAATGCGGCGATGAATGTGACGAGGTAGACGGCGAGCGGCAGCACCCAGAGCAGCGGGATGGCGGCGATATTCATCGTCAGATGACTGGTAACAGAGCTCAACTGCATCGCCGCAGCCATGGGGAGCAGAAACCAGAGCCACTTCTGTCGCGTTGAGGCTGGTGGCGCTTCAACCGCACCTTTCGCTGCGACGGCTGCAGCCGCGCGAATCTTAGTCAGAAGCAGCGCCGAGGACACCGCGAAGACGACGAACCCCAGCCTCCACAGCACGCGCTGGTGGTAGAGCGTCAGGTGTGGCTCAATCAGCGATGGGTACGCAAGCAGCGCCAAAAGAGACCCGGCGTTCGAGAGGGCAAAGAGCCTGTACCAGACACCTCGCTCATTTGTGCTCATGAGCGATTCGCTGCGGTAGAGCCACAGCTGCAACAAGGGGCTGGTCGAGGCGAGCAGCAGGAACGGCAGCCCGATGGTCAGGGTCAGGAACACGAAAACGGTTGCGACAGGATGTGTGGCTCCTCCGGCAGTCCCCGGCCGCAGCGCCTCCGAGAGAATCGTCTGGATAGCGGCAGCGGCCAGCAGTGCCAGATGGACTCCTCGCTGCGCGCCCGCCGCGAGCCTTGAGACCCAGTGCGCGTACAGATATCCGGCGAGCAGCACGGCCTGAAAGAAGACGAGGCAGGTAATCCATACCGCCGAAGAGCCTCCGAGACCCGGCAGCAGCTGCCGCGCCGCGATGGGTTCGACGGCAAATAGCAGGAAGGCCGAGAGTGCGGCGACCGTGCCGTACAACAGACGAGATGAGCGCATGGAGACCGGGAACAACCTCACGAGCATACCCTGCCCTGCCCCGCGATTCTCGCAAAAAACCTCAGCCTGTACGCTCGAGCGGCCCAGGCGTCTTCCCTGCCTGTGGACTCTGCAGGGATAAGGGCCCGAAATTCGTACTCTCCCTGAACACGATATGATGCTAGATGGTGTGCCTGGTCAGCCTGCACGCCTTCCTGTTCAGGATCCATCCTCTTTGGAGACATATTCGTCGTGAGTCAACGCAAATCAGCGGTCATTCTGGGTGCCCAGTGGGGCGATGAGGGCAAAGGCAAGATTGTGGATGTGCTGTCGGAGAGGTTCTCCGTCGTGGCGCGCTATGCGGGCGGCCACAACGCCGGCCACACGGTCATCATCAAGGGCAAGAAGTTCGTCCTGCAGTTGATCCCCTGCGGCGTCCTGCGGCCGGAGACCAAGGGCGTAATCGGCAACGGCGTGGTGCTGGACCCGATGGCCTTTCTGAGCGAGGTGAAGAAGCTGAAGGACGCTGGTCTGCCAGTGGACGGGCAACTCTTCGTCTCCAATCGCGCGCAGGTGATTCTTCCCTATCACCGCATGATCGAGCTGGCGGCGGAGAACGCTCCCGGACGCACAAAGATAGGCACGACCAGCCGCGGCATCGGCCCGGCCTATGAGGACAAAATGCACCGTAGCGGGTTGCGCGTCGTTGACCTGCTGAACTCGGCGCTGCTGCGCACGCACATCGAGAACGCCTGCCACGAGAAGAACACCATCGCGCATGCGCTGTTCGGCACCGAGCCGCTCGACCCGAAGACGATGTATGAGGAGTACTCCCGCGCCGCGGAGCAGGTGGCTCCGTTTGTGACCGACACCGCCGTACTCCTGAACAATGAGCTGCGCAACGGCGGCAAGGTGATGTTCGAGGGAGCGCAGGGCGCGCTGCTGGACATCGACCATGGGACGTATCCGTTCGTGACCTCGTCGTCGGCTACGGCCGGCGGAGCCGTGACGGGAACGGGCGTAGGACCGACCGCGATCGGCACCGTGATCGGAGTGACCAAGGCCTATGTGACGCGCGTCGGAGAAGGCCCCTTCCCGACCGAGATCCACGACAACTCGGCCGATCTGCTGCGTGCGCGCGGCCAGGAGTACGGTGCTGTGACAGGCCGCCCGCGGCGCTGCGGCTGGCTCGACCTGCCGCTGCTGCGCTACAGCAACATGATCAACTCGACCGAGTGGCTTGTCGTCACCAAGATGGACGTGCTCGATGAGTGCGAGGAGATCCCGGTCTGCACGCACTACAAGGTCGACGGCAAGCTGACCGAAGTCATCCCGGCAGACATGCGCGGATTCGACACGATCGAGCCGGTCTACACGAAGCTGAAGGGCTGGAAGACCTCGACGGCGGGAATCACTGAGTTCGACAAGCTGCCGCCGCTCGCGCAGGAGTACTTGCACTTCCTCGAGAAGGAGTCCGGCGCGAAGATCGGCATGGTTTCGACCGGGCCGGATCGCGACCACACCATTACGCTTCCCGGCTTCGAAGCGGCGCTGGAGGCATAGGGCATGATCAGCTTTACAGTCCGCTCGACCTTCGACGCCAGGGACCGCGACGAGGTGGCCGAGATCCTGCAGAAGCTTACGGCCGCCTCCCGCCAGGAGCCCGGCTGCGTGAGCTATATCCCGCATTTCGTTGAGGACTCGTCTACGATCGTGATCTACGAGCAGTACGTGGACGAGGCGGCGCTGGAGCATCACCGCAACTCGCCTCACTTCCGCCGGTACGCCACCGGCGCACTTTACCTGAAGACACGTGACCGGCAAGTCGAGAACCTGACCTCCCTCTGCTAAATACCCTGCAATCCTGAGGTACAACGAAAGTTGTTTTGACACTGTGGCGGAACCGGTCTACTATCCGGTACGCCATGGTGAACCGTGTGAGGTCGAATCGCGCTCTTGTTGTCGTGGCCATCGCTCTCTGCAGCCTGGTTGCAGGAGGAGCAGGAACTCCTCGCGCCTTCGCGGCACCTCAGCATCACGAGAAGAAACACGACGTGAAGAAGCAGGTTGAGATCCTTGAGGAGAAGTGGCGCACGGTGCTGCTGACAGGCGACTACGCGGCCATGGACAAGATGCTCGCCGACGATTTCATCGGAATCTCGATGTCTGGCCAGCTGAACACCAAGGCCCAGCAACTGGAGCGCGTCCGCACCCGCAAGTTTGTGATCTCCAGGCTCGAGTTGAGCGACATGAAGGTGAAGCTGGTCGACTCGGTGGCCATCGTCACCTCGGTTGCCGACCTCGAAGGCACCAATGAAGGCGTCTCGGTCAAAGGCCAGTACCGCTATACGCGAATCTACCGGCGAGTCCCCTCCGACGGATGGAAGGTTACAAGTTTTGAGGCCACGCGCATTGCGCCTCATCGGAATAGGACCAACCAGTCCAGCGGGATCGCGATGCCGCCTGCCGGAGCGGAACCCTTGGGTCCAGGAAGCAACTGAGAGTCGGACGCACTGCAAAATGGAAAGGCCCTGTCATCCATCAGGGCCTTTCTTATCGTCGCTTTGCTCGTCTGTGGATGAATTTTGTCCGCGTCTATACGGCTCGAGGTGGTTTGGTCGCAATCGACTCCGAGGTGGCGACGAGGCTCTGTGGGTTGCAAGGCAGATTCAGAGCAAGAAGTCTGCGATAGAGGGAGCGTGTGGTTCCGGTCAGACGTGCGTCCTCGGACTCATGGGGAAACAGCGGTTGGGGACACGGCGGCGGCGCGCCAGCCCGACGGGCTTGAGTAGATACGAGATACGGTCGAGGCTCAGCTCCTCGCCTGCCAAACGGGGCCTGCAAGGAGGAGAAGCCGGGGCGATCAGAAGCAGGTGCAGAGCGGGGTAGATTGCTCATTGTCCTTCCTCCCATGCGGTAAGCTTTCAACCGGCATTTCTGTACTAGGACGGACTTCGACTGTATTTGCGTTGCATCATTGTGCCATGAATCCTGCGTGAATCCTATCCCAAGTTACATCCAGCGCCTCTGGCAGCACGCGTGTCTCTGCGGTCACAGTCATGAAGTTGGTGTCTCCAATCCAGCGCGGGAGCGAGTGCAGATGGATATGCCCGGCGATCCCGGCACCGGCGGCCTCGCCGAGATTCATCCCTAGATTGATTCCATTGGGGCTGTAGACGCGGTTGAGCACCTCCTCAGTGCGCTGGGTCAGCCGCATCAGTTCCTGGGCCGCATCGGCGGGCAGTTTGGCGAGCGAATCGATGTGCTGGTAGGGCGTCACCAGCATGTGTCCTGTGGAGTAAGGGTAGGCGTTGAGGCAGATGAAGCAGAACTTCCCGCGATGGACGATGCGCGCGGCCTTCTCCGCGATCTCCGGCTGCATGCCGTGCGTGATGGCGTAATCGGTTGCGGCGACCATGTTGCAGAAGACACAATGCTTGTCCTCAGCGGCCGGCCAGGCGCTCAACTCAGGGGGCACTCCGGTGCGTGATTGCGGGTCTGACCGGGTGATGTAGGCATAGCGCCACGGAGTCCAGAGACGATCCATATATCGCGGAGTATAAATGGCGTTCTTCCACCATCGATGCATGAACGGGTCTTCATTCAGCTTGAGACTGCATGCAAACCTGTCCACTGCGTCATGACGTGGCGGTTAAAATGCTCGTGTTTACCGGCGTTCGGTTGACGTACGGGAGACGAAGTTCTATCGTTAATAGGTGAGCCACTGCGTGTGGGAACCAAGTGCAGCCGCTCCTCTCGTTGAAGTACTCCTTCCTGCCAGCTGAAGCTGCGACGGGGACAGAGTCATCTAACCAGTGATGGCTCCCGAAGCAAGCATCGCCCGCAATCGAAGGAAGCCTTGGTTCCCGGAGTCCGCATGCACATGGTAGACAACCTTCATCCCCACCACGAGAGCAAACCCCTGACCACTGATCTGGAAGTCCTAGCGCCCGAAGCGACAGCGGAGCATACCGAACTGTCGACCGAATCCACCGCAACCCAACCGCACGAGAACGCCCACACGGCATCGGGTGAAGCTGCTAAGCCAGCCACCGCGACCGCCGTCCACGATGAACCCGATTACGACTCTGCCGACTTCGCTGCCGCTCTGGCCGACTTTGACCGCGAGCAGGCTGCCGAGTCCGCCGCCGCTCAGAGCCTGAGCGCCGAAGAGGTGATCGTTACGGGAACCGTCGTCAAGATTACCGACAAACACGTCGTTGTCGATATTGGGCTGAAATCGGAAGGCCTGATCCCACTGGACCAGGTGCTTGACATCAATGGCGCCCCCAAGTTCCAGGCCGGTGATCAGGTTGAGGTCGTGGTTGAGCGCGAGGAGCCCGAGGGTGGCTATCTGGTCAGCTATGAGAAAGCTCTCCGCCACAAGGTCTGGGACAAGCTCGAGCAGGCAGCCAACGACAAGATCCCAGTCAAGGGCATGGTTCTCAGCCGCGTCAAGGGCGGCCTCACCGTCGATATCGGTATCAAGGCGTTTCTCCCCGGTTCGCAGGTCGAGATTCGCCCCGTTCGCAACCTTGATGGCTACATCGGCACCGAGATCGAAGTCCGCGTCATCAAGCTGAACAAGAAGCGTGGCAACGTCGTCATCAGCCGCAAGGAGATCCTCGAGGAGGAGCAGACCGCCCGCAAGTCGGTGACGCTCGCCACCCTTGAGGAGGGCAACATTCTGACCGGAACCGTCAAGAACCTCACCGACTACGGTGCGTTCGTCGATCTGGGCGGCATCGATGGCCTGCTTCACATCACGGATATGAGCTGGGGCCGCCTGACGCACCCCCGCGACCTGGTCAACGTCGGCGACGAGATCCAGGTCAAGGTTCTGAAGTTCGACAAGGACAAGCAGCGCGTCTCGCTCGGCTTCAAGCAGCTCACGCCTGATCCATGGCTCGACGCCACGGAGCGCTATCCGATCGGCGCGCACGTTCGCGGCCGCGTCCTCTCGGTGACAGACTACGGTGCCTTCGTCGAGCTCGAGCAGGGCATCGAGGGTCTCGTTCACGTCTCAGAGATGACCTGGTCTAAGCGGATGAAGCACCCCTCGAAGATGGTTAAGCCCGGCGACGAGGTTGAGACCATCATCCTGAGCGTCAACCCGAACGACCGCCGCATCTCGCTCGGCATGAAGCAGCTCCAGGACAACCCCTGGGAGCAGCTCGAAGACAAGTACCCCACAGGTGCTGTCGTCGAAGGCCGCGTGCGCAACCTCACCGACTTCGGAGCCTTCATCGAGATCGAGGACGGTATCGACGGTCTCGTCCACGTCTCGAACCTGAGCTGGACGAAGCGGATCAAGCACCCCTCCGAGGTCCTCAAGAAGGGTGAGAAGGTCAAGGCAGTCGTTTTGGGTGTCGAGCCCGAGAATCGCCGCCTGTCGCTCGGCGTCAAGCAGCTCCAGCCCGATGTCTGGGAGACGTTCTTCGCGCAGCACCGCGTCGGCGACGTCGTCAAGGGCAAGGTTCTGCGCACCGCGCAGTTCGGAGCCTTCATCGAGATCGCCGAGGGAGTCGAGGGCCTGTGCCACGTCTCCGAGGCCGTCGACCAGAACAACATCCCGGTCAAGCTTGATGTGGACTCGGAGCACGAGTTCAAGATCGTCAAGATGAACCAGGACGAGAAGAAGGTCGGTCTGAGCATCCGCGCCGTCGGCGAAGAGGCCAGCCGCGCCGAAGTGGAGAGCTACAAGGAGCGCGATCACAAGAGCTCCTCGTCCTCGTCGAGCAGCACAACGCTGGGCGATCTCATCAACTGGAAGCGCTCTGAGCGCGAGTAACTCTCCTCAAAGAGCAGATCAAAGGGCCGCCCGGTTGGGCGGCCCTTCTTGTTTCTATATTACTGATGAGGCTGGCTCGGCAGCTCCGCTTGAAAGGCCTCTATGCCGAGATGGACTGAACCGCGTTCGGTGCTTCGAGATTCGACGTCATCTTTGCGGAGGCGCGGCGCATGACCTCAAGCTCGGCCGGCGCGAAGAGCTCCGGCGCGATGCCGCCAATCGCCACATAGCCGGGATCGTCGCCCAAGGCCATCGAGATCTGGTTCCAGCGAAGGAAGGGCGACGTGGTCGGCAGAACCACGAACCGCCGCTTTGGCTCCGGGAAGGCAAAGTACGCCGACCAGACACAGAGCGTCAGGCAGACAGATATCCCGTTGACGATATTGATCGTTGAGTACACTGCGTGGCTATGTGCGATCCATGCCGAGTCGACCAGGCTGATCGTCGCAATCAAGCCGAGCCCAAAGCTGACTCCGAAGATACGGCTGCGATAGGACAACCCCATCGGGCGAATTGCGAAGCAGACGAACAACAGGAGGCAAAGTGTAAGAATACTGGATGTCTGCTGTAGCTGAGTGACCATCGCCACCATAAACTTGGTGCCTGTGGTGTGCGGGTTGACTGCAACACCGATGGCCACTGCAATTGAGATCGCCGCAACCCAGCGGAAGATGAGCATTCCCAATGTCTGAAGTCCCTTCAGAGGAGCCATCGCCAGCTTGAAGATGCTGTAAATGACCAAAAGAGAAAGAATGGCCTCTAGGGCGTAGCTGATCCAGTAGATGTAGAAGTAGGCCTGATAAGCGAGGTGGCGTTCAAGACCACGATCAACTAGATAGAGGAGCGAATTACACGCTGCCCCCGACAAAATCTTGACGGACAATAACGCTGCGAGAAATGCAAACTTGCTGGCCGCCTTACTACGCAGCAGCATCACAAGGGCAACTGCACACAAAATCGGTTCCAGATAGCAAAGCGTATTGATCAGGAAGCTTTGGGTCATGGTCCGTCCTCGTTCGACTAGCAGTCAGGCTAGCCTATCCTCGAAGCGGATACAACCCTTTATTTGCAAAACTATGCAAAATTCTGCAGCACCTAACCCGAAGCGCCTGTTTCACGCTTTGCCGGAACTAAATCTCAGCTACCTACCGAGCCCGCAGGCGTTCGGATCGTCGGGAGCGCACACAGGGATCGGCATCGCGCTGGTCTTGGCGACAGCCACAGTCTTAGTCGCAGCTGAGGACGCATGCGTGGAGGCAACTGTACCGGTGAGGACGAGGGCGACGACGGTAGCGCGTACGATGTGCTTCACTGATTTATCCTTATGAAAATAAAGCTGTTACAAGAGAAATCCAGAGACTGGTCGGCTGACTATCGGCCCAATCCGCAGGCGTTCGGATCGTCGGGAGCGCACACAGGGATCGGCATCGCGCTGGTCTTGGCGACAGCCACAGTCTTGGTGGAGGCCGAGGAGGCGTGCGTGGTGGCAACTGCACCGGTGAGTACGAGGGCGATGACGGTGGCGCGAACAATGTGCTTCATGTATTTATCCTTTTGTAAATAAATCGGTTACCAGATACCTACGGAAACTTGACGGGCGGTGGAAAGTTACCTGCCCAATCCACACGCGTTCGGATCGTCGGGAGCGCACACAGGAATCGGCATAGCACTGGTCTTAGCGATGGCAACGGTCTTGGTGGAGGCCGAGGAGACCTGAGTGGATGCAATGGCTCCGGTAAGAACGAGGGCGACGACGACTGCGCGGATGATTACCTTCATGGTTATTACCCCAAAAGTTGTATTTACTGACTGAAGATTTCTCTGGACACGCCAGATAGGAAGACAATAAAATGATGCGGAACGTAAGTCCATTAGAATGAGATATATAGGAAAGTATTAAACATCGTTTGTTACTGAGGTAACCATTACGTACCCTGTTTTTTGGGTCACCGACAGGGGAGCGCACAGGCAGTAATGGTGATCCTGGCAGGACTTTTCAGGGAAAAATCCTGCAAAGAGGCTTAAAGATCCCATTTTGAAACGCACGGAAGCGCGCGCTTCGCCTGAAGCGCTGACAAGAGATTAGGAGTGAGTTTTAGCGGGAAGCCACGCTGCTTCCTGAAGGTCAGGCCTGCGCTGCTGTGGGGGCCTGACTTGCCGGGGCGTCGCCCGGCTTGCCCGCAGGCTTCTTCGGAGCAGCCTCAGATTTCTTGGCTGGCGCTAGGATCGCATGCAGGGTGGTTCCTTCCATGCGAGGCATGAACTCCACCAATCCGGCCTCTCCGACATCCATAATCAGCCGGTTGATGATCTTGTAGCCCAGATCGCGGTGCGCCATCTGGCGGCCCTTGAAGCGCAGCGAGGCCTTGACCTTGTCACCATCACCCAGAAAGCGGATCGCCTGGTTCTTCTTCGTCTGGTAGTCGTGCTCATCCACCGTGACGGAGAACTTAACCTCTTTGATGGTGATGACCTTCTGCTTCTTGCGGGCGGCGCGCTCGCTCTTGTCCTTCTCGTAGAGGAACTTGCCGTAGTCCTGAATCTTGCACACCGGGGGGACGGCGTTGGGCGAGATCTCAACCAGATCGAGCGAGCGCTCACGTGCAATCTTCAGCGCCTCAAAAGGGGCCATTACTCCAAGCTGTTCTCCGTTCTCGTCAATCACGCGGACTTCGCGTGCGCGGATACGTTCGTTGGTACGGATGAATGACTTGGCAGAACGCTTATCGATCGGTGGAATAGGTCGCCTCCACAGCGGCTCACTGGCTCGCTATGCATTTTGGGTTTGGGGTTAAGGATCAGCCTGACCAACAGGCTGCTCGTACTCTGTAGTGTAGCACCTCGTCAGATGCAAATGGATGAACACGCGATGTGTGCCGAGACCAGGATTTTTTACACACTCGAGCTTGGTTGACTCATATACCAATCTGACTCTAAATCTGTATTGTAAGGAGCGTCACAGTTCTCACCCCATGTGGGATTGGCTTTGTCGCCCCGAGGGAACGACTGTGTGAAAGGAAGTCGCATGAAGCGTCGCATCCTGCTCGTGGACGATGAAGTGGCCGTTCTGCTGACTCTGAAGGCGGTGCTCGAGATCAGCGGGTTTGACGTGGATACTGCCGCCTCAGCGCGGGAGGGCAAGCTCAAGCTGCGCTCACACGAGTACCACATGGTGATCTCCGACATGCGTATGGAGAGCGATGCTTCTGGCGCCGAGGTGATCAAGGCTGCGCGTGCTGCTGCCTGCCAGCCGGCGGTCGCTCTGCTCAGCGCCTTCCCTCTCGCGGACGAAGACTGGCAGGAGTTGGGAGCCGACAAGATGCTGGTCAAGCCCATGCACACGCGCATACTGCTCGAGCAGATCGAAAATCTGCTGACAGTTCACGAAGCTGCGAAGGCTAATTCAGCCGGTCCTTCCCGGGCCGAAGGCTCCTCTGCTGAGAAGGCTACGAAGAAGACGCGCGCCAGTCTGTCCGCACAGTCCTCTCACAAACCCGCCAAGTCTGCGAAAAAATCGTCGAAGAAGGCTCCAGCCTCCGGACTCGCGAAGAAGCCGGTCCAGAGAGCAGCCGCAAAGACTATGAGGAAGAAACTCTCAAGTCGAAAGCCGTAGCGAATCGGCGCATGCTCTCTAGTCTGCGGTGTGGTCCTTGATGAAACCGCGCAGCGTCAGGCTGATGTCCATTGCTTTCTGGACACCGTCGTCCATCATGCGCAGCCAATTGGTGGCTGGCTCTTTCATCTCGGTAGTACCCAGGAGATAGCTGGTCTGGACGATGATCTCAAGGGCATTACTCAACTCATGTGCCAGCTTGCGAATCTCAACAGCGAGATCTTCGGGAATCGTCTCGTTGTCGGACAAGCCTGGATTGGAATTCTTCCTGGGTTCGGTCATCTTGGGAAAATAGGTCTCATTCCTAGAGATAGACGCCGTTGTCACAAAATTGGTCTCCTTTCCGAAGTCCAAACACCTAACAAATAGCCTTGCCCACACGCATCGAGAGAGCTCGGCGAATTGACATCATAGAGCATCTTTGAAAAACTAAAGACTCGCGGTTAACGGTTTCGGCCATCCATGGCAGGGGCGTTCATGACCGTTGCCGAAGTGGCGGAATTGGCAGACGCGCATGGTTCAGGTCCATGTACTCGCAAGGGTGTGGGGGTTCGAGTCCCCCCTTCGGCACCACAGGATTGGAGCAAAAGGGAGCGACCGGGACAGGTTACTCCCTTTTGCCTTTTCAGCCAGGCTCTTGCGCCAGAAGCTCCGCCTTTGGAGCACGATAGCTGCCGCATACCACTGAAAACCGGCAGATGAGTGACCATAACCGGTAGACTAAGGAGAACATGCCTACACAGCTTGAGCAGATTCTCGCCCATACGCTGCTGGAGGTGAACGCCCGCAAAGCCGGAGCGGACTACGGCCTGTTGGAGCGCAAGGCCGCCGCCCACACACCGCGAGGGTTCACCGAGCGGCTGCGCACTGTAGCCGCAACGGGCCCGGCCATCATCTCGGAGATCAAGAAGGCCTCGCCCTCGAAGGGGCTCATTCGCGCGGATTTCTATCCTGCCGCACTCGCCAGGGCTCTCGAGGCCGCCGGAGCCGCCGCGCTCTCCGTCCTCACGGATGAGGAGTTCTTCCAAGGCTCGCTTGCCAACCTCGAAGAGGCCTCGAATGCCGTTCAGATTCCCTGCCTGCGCAAGGACTTCATTCTCGACCCCTTCCAGATTCTCGAGGCCCGCGCCTCCGGAGCCGACGCCATCCTGCTGATCGTTGCGGCACACAAGGACGACAAGGTCCTCACCACACTTGCCGACGAGGCTGAGGCCCTCGGTCTTGACGTGCTGTGCGAGGTGCACAGCCGCTCTGAGATGGAGCGCGCCGTCGCGCTTGGCTTCGAGCTCATCGGCGTCAACAGCCGCGACCTCCGCACCTTTGCGATGAACCCCGAGCTCCCGCTGGAGCTTGCTCTCTGGAAGCCTGCCGACGCCGTGATGGTCGCCGAGAGCGGCATTCGCAACTCCGCCGAGATCGCACGTCTTCGCAAGGCCGGCTACCAGGCCTTCCTCATCGGAGAGACGCTCATGCGTCAGCCAGACCCTGCTGCCGCGCTTGCCACGCTGCTCGATCGCGACTATTCCATCGACCAATAAGCCATGTGGATCAAGATCTGCGCCAATACGAATCTTGAGGACGCGCAGTTGGCCGCGAGTCTTGGCGCCGATGCTCTCGGCTTCGTCTTCGCGCCCAGCTCACGCCGCGTCACCGTGGAACAGATCGCGCAGATCACTCCGCATCTGCCCAGGACCGTCGAGCGCGTCGGTGTCTTTCACACCCGCGACGAGGACGATATCGTTCGCACCATCGAGCAGGCGGGCCTCAGCGGCGTGCAGCTTCACGGCGGAGTTGATCCCGCGCTCGCCGCAAGACTGAGAGCGCGCCTCGGCAGCGGTATCACGCTCATCCAGACCATCCACTGGATCGTCGATGCGAGCGGTGAGAGCGCGGGTGAGGTGGCCCGTCAGCTTCGCGAGATTGCGGCTGCTGGTGTGGTCGATCGTGTTCTTGTGGACTCAAAAGTTGGTGCGGCTCTGGGAGGGACCGGTGTCTCCTTCGACTGGAGCGCTGCGCGCGCGGTGCTCGCGGCCAACGCTGGCAGCCTAAAGCTGATCGTCGCCGGAGGACTACGTCCGGAAAACATCGCTGAGGCGATTCAGGCGCTTGATCCCTGGGGAGTCGATGTTGCCAGCGGCGTCGAGGCCGAGCCTGGCCGCAAAAGCCCGGACAAACTCGCTGCTTTTCTCAGGAATGCGCGGGAGCCGCGTCGCGTTCCAGGTTAGCTCGCGGCACGAACCGCGACAGCGGAGACGTGGTGAGGCTGCGCCGCGTGGGAGTGAATCCTCGGAGAGCGGTCATGGAACAGTTGCGGCCGCATATGCACACTGGACGTCTTCGAGTTGGCGAAGGCCAGTCCCGGCGTCAGTGCCAACAACATCGCAATGAGTGTCTTCCGTCTCATAGAAGTGTTTCGCTCGCTTCGTTTTATAGGACGCGGCGGAAGTGGCTTCGGATTCAAAAATCACCGTCTGCCCCTGCAGCAGAGACACGCCTCCACATCGCGAACGGGATACGGGGTTAGTATGGCCCAAAACAGGTTCCGTCAGTACGAATCAACCCTTCGGGTAAACTCTCTGGTCACTCCCCGGACGTCCCCGAAAGTGACTGATCCCGTAGAACCGGATGCATTTTCAACTCCTTCACCAGAAACGCAAACTGGTCGACAGCCAGCTCCACGCGCTTGGACAACGGCATCCCACCGCCGTGGCCAGCTCTCGTCTCCACGCGAATCAGCACTGGATTCGGACCGGCCTGTACCGCCTGCATCGCCGCGGCGAACTTGAAGCTGTGCGCCGGGAAGACCCTATCGTCGTGGTCCGCCGTCGTAATCAGGGTCGGAGGGTACTCGACGCCGGGCTTGAGGTTCTGGAGCGGCGAGTACTTGTAGATCGCCCGGAACTCAGCCTCGTTCTCCGACGGTGCTCCGTAGTCCGTCTTCCAGGCCCACCCGATGGTGAACTTGTCGAATCGCAGCATGTCCATCACGCCCACCGCCGCCAGTGCTGCGCCGAACAGGTCAGGCCGCTGGATCTCACACGCCCCGACGAGCAGCCCGCCGTTGCTGCCGCCTGAGATAGCCAGCTTCGGCGTCGAGGTGTACTTATTCGCGATCAGCCACTCGGCCGCCGCGATGAAGTCGTCGAAGACATTCTGCTTGTTCAGCTTCGTGCCTGCCAGATGCCACGCCTCGCCGTACTCACCGCCGCCGCGCAGGCTGGGCTGTGTGTACACGCCCCCCATCTCCATCCACAGCAGGTTCGCGGCGGAAAACTCCGGCTGCAGCGAGAGGTTGAAGCCGCCGTATCCGTACAGTAGCGTCGGCGCTGTGCCGTCAAGCTTCAGTCCCTTTTTGTGGCTCATGAACATCGGCACGCGCGTGCCATCCTTGCCCGTATAAAAGACCTGCGTGGTCTCGTATTCGTTCGGGTCGAACTTCAGCTTCGGCTGCCTGTAGATCGTCTCGGTGCGCGTCTTCATGTCGAGCCGGTAGATCGTCGGCGGCGTCGTGAAGTTCGTGAACTGGAAGAATGTCTCGTTGTCGGTGCGCTTGCCAACGAAACCCACCGCCGTCCCGATCGCCGGCAGCACGAGCCGTTCAAGCAGTCTGCCGTCGCGCGTGTGCAGCTCTACCATGCTCTGGGCGTCGGCCAGATAGTTGGCGATCAGCGTGTCGTTCACCATCGTCACACTGTCGAGCGAATTCTTCGTCTCCGCGATCACTGTCTTCCAGTTCGCGCGATCAGGATGATTCAGGTCGACCGCGACGACCCTTCCGTTAGGTGCGTCCTTCGTCGTGTGCATCCAGAGCGTCGTGCCATCATTGTCGATGGGGGAGTAGTGCGCATCGGGCGTCGCCGCAATGGTAATCACAGGCACCTCGGGATGCATGAGGTCCTTGATCACCAGCGCGTTATCTGGGCTCGCGCCCTTGCTCTCAAAGATCAGCAGGTAGCGCCCGTCGTCGGTCACTGCGGCGCCGAGGTTCATCTCTTTGTCGTCCGGGCGGTCGAAGATGAGTTTGTCGTCGCTCTGCGGCGTGCCCAGCTTGTGAAAGAAGATCTTGTGATAGTAGTTGGCCGCCTTCAGCGCGTCAGCCCCGGGCTTGTCGTAGCCCTCGTAAAAGAACCCAGACCCATCTTTGAGCCACGAGGCCGAGCTGAACTTCGACCACTCGATGACGTCCGTCAGGTCCTTCCCCGTCGCCACGTCGCGCACATACCACTTCACCCAGTCGCTGCCGGCGTCGGCGATCGAGTAGGCCGCGAGCCTGCCGTCGTCGGTGACGCTCATCCCGCTCAACGCTACCGTGCCATCGGCGGACATTGTGTTGGGATCGAGCAGCACCTTCGGCTCGCCGTTCAGGCCCTCCTGCCAGTACAGGACGTTCTGGTTCTGCAGCCCTTTGTTGTGCGAGTAGAAGTAGCGCGCGCCCTTGCGCACCGGAGCCGTGTAGCGCTCGAAGTTCACCAGTTCCATCATTCGCCGGTGCATCGCCTCGCGTCCGGGAACCTGGTTCAGCCAGCTCTGCGTCAGCGTGTTCTCTTCCTCGACCCAGCTCTTCACCTCAGGCGAGTCCACGTTCTCCATCCAGCGATACGGGTCATGCACCTTTGTGCCGAAGTAGTCGTCCACTTGCTCGACCGTATGAGCTTTGGGGTAATTCAGCAGAGTTCCCTTCTCGGCGGCGCTTGCGTTCATCGTCATATCGGCAGAGAGCAGGGCAGCAGCAGCAATCTTCATCAGTGTCATCTCGCAACAACCTCAGCAGGAGGTAAGGTAGTTAATCGGACTATAGCTCACCGCAACCCTCATCGCTTGCGGTAAGACTCAACCCGGACGAAAGCGCGGACAGAATGGCAAATACCAGGGTTCAGCCGTTTCTCATGTTTGAAGGTAAAGCCGAAGAGGCGATGAACTTCTACGTCTCCTTGTTCGATGGCGCACAGGTCCTCGAGATCCTTCGCTACGGTCCTGACGAGGCGGGAAAAGAAGGCTCGGTGATGCGTGCGAGCTTTTCCATCGGCGGCCAGACAATCCTCTGCATCGACAGCATCGTCAAGCATGGATTCTCCTTCACACCGGCGTTCTCGCTCTTTGTTAACTGCGAATCGGAGGGCGAGATCGTCCGGCTCTCCTCGGCACTCTCGGAGGGCGGAAGTACCTTCATGCCGCTCGACGACTACGGCTTCAGCCGCAAATTCGCGTGGGTCAGCGATCGCTACGGCGTCTCGTGGCAACTTAATCTGGCCTAATCACATTTGCGTATCCCTTGCGAAGAGAAGATAAGCACCTTTCATGAGAAGAGGCCCGGTCGGAACCGGGCCTCTCTGGAGCGAATTTCCGCTCCCTTGTTTCGTTAATCTCCGCGGTACAGCCTCACCAGCTAATCGTCGTGGCCATGCTTGTAATGACCGTAGGCATGACCATGACCGTGATGGTCGCCGTCCTCATCGTCCCAGTCGCCGTGGTGGCCCCAACCCTCGTGACGACCGTTGTCATGATGAGCCCAGTATCCCTCGCGGTAGCGCCAGCCATGATCGCCGTGCTCCCACCGCGCCGCGCGCCACTCCCCATCTTCGTAGGGCGGCCGCACCCAGCGTCCCGGATACCAAACATAGCGGCCGTCATTGGGCGTCCAGTAGCCACCGATCCAAACATAACCCACTTGAGGAGGCGGAGGAGCGACCTCGTATTGAATTGGCGGAGGTGGTGTACCGATGGTGACGCCAATTGAGACTTGCCCGAATGCGGGAGCCGATAGCGCCGAGGCAGCCAGTACTGTGCTGAGGAACCAGGTTGCTTTCATCCTTATCCTTCTTTCTTTATTTTGCCTGACGTCCGCCCCGGAAACATCGTTCGAAGACTGGGTAAAATTCTCCGGGTGTACGGTGCAATTTTCTACAGACGGCAGCTAAATTATTGATTACGTGTCTGCTACAGATAATTGTTGCAACTGAGCCGCCAGAACGCTGCGCATCTGGTTGATATCAGCCGAGAAGCAAAGGGGTCCGACCGAAGCCGGGCCTCCCATTCTTATCTCTCGTGATGGCCATGGTTCTCCCAATAATGGTCGTCGTGGTCCTCGCGGTCCCAGTGGCCCTCATGCACATGCCAGCCGTCGGAATAGCGGTCGTAGTGGGGATGGGACCAATACGCTCCCGGATAAGGGGGTTGCACCCACACGCCCGGAACCCAGACCCAGCGGTGGCCGCGAATCACCCAGTAGCCGCTCTGCCAGACATAGCCCGGTGCGGGAATCGCCGGGCGTACCTCATAACGCAGCGGAGGCGGAGGAGTACCTATGGTGACGCCGAATGACACCTGTCCAAATGCTGGAGTCGCAAATGCCGAAGCCAGAATACCGCCGTACAACCATTTTGCTTTCATCGTTTTAGTCTCCAGTACTGTGTTGCTGCCTGATCTGAATGCCATCTCGTCGTACCGGGCTGTGTCTCTTGATTTGCCCTAGCCCAAAGGAAGGAACACGGATTGCGCGATTCTGACGCTACCAAAAACAACAGAAAGCCGCGGCAGGACGCCGCGGCTTTTTCTGGAAAAGGTGAGGTCAGCTCAGAGGCGGAACATTGATCCGCTGTCCAACCCGGATCAGGTTCGGGTCAGAGATTCCATTGGCCCGCGCGATCTCGTTGTACTTGTTGACGTTTCCGTAGAACAGCTTGCTCACCTTCGAGAGGCTGTCGCCGGCCTTGACCGTGTACGGCTGGTCCGCTCCGCCCGTTGTCGCGATCTCGTGCTTCAGATCGGAGTAGGTGGGATCGACCTGCTTGATCACATCCCAGACGCGGTTCGCGATTACCTGTGAAGGGACGGACCCTTTGATGTGCAACTGCTCTCCGGCGAGATCCACTGCATCGAGCTTGGCCCCGAACTCGCCAAACTCCTGGATCGTTGAAATAACGGGGCTATACTTCTGCTTCAATTGTTCGAGATTAGCCATGTTGTTCCTCCGATTGGCTCGCGCCAACCTGTTGTGATGTTTGCGTTCGTTAGAGACAAACCTGAGACAGCCAGCGCCTAGGAGACGAGCTTCCCAAGGAATTGCTTAGCAAGGTCGCCAAGCGCGCTCTGTTCGGTCGCCTGTCCGTTAGGCGCGAACTGCTGGATCGCCATTGGAAGGATTGTGGCAAGCGCCGTCGTCGCAACGGCTGGAGAGACTCCGGCGTGCTCGGCGATCTTCTCGAGGAAGCCCGAACCGCCCAGACCCTGCTGGACCTGCTCTGGTGTGGCCGTTGTTCCCTGCCCTTTGGCCCAGTCGCTGACGTGCTGCGCCATGCCATTCGCGGTCAGGCTGTTAAGAATGCCCTGAATGCCTTCCGGATGCGACGTAAGGGCCTGAATGAGACCGCCTGCGACCTTTGCGTTGTCTGTTTGCGCAGCATCGCCGGCTTGTCCTGCTAGAGACTGAAGCGAATCGAGAATTCCCATTATGTCACCTCGGGGTTGAATCAATGTCCTGCGTTTTGGGGCCTGTGTTGCTGTGAGTCTTCACTTGGAAGCGAAGTCCTGGCTTTCGGGTTGCCGCAACTCTCTGCGCCCGACTCTGTGCTTTGCCGAGCGTTCAGCGATAGACTTGCGGATATGGGAACTCAGAATAAGACTGCAATTTCGACTAAAGAAGCTCCGGCCGCCATTGGCCCCTACTCGCAGGCCGTACGCGTGGGAGACACGCTGTTTGCCTCCGGACAGGTAGGGTTGGATCCGGCGACCGGCCAGCTCGTCGCCGGAGGCGTCAAGGAGCAGACCATACGGGTACTCGAGAACGTGAAGGCCGTACTGGCCGAGGCTGGACTCGACCTTGTGCATGTGGTCAAGACGACCGTCTTTCTAAAAAGCATGGGCGACTTCGCCGCGATGAACGAGATTTATGCGAAGTACCTCGCTCCGGATGGAGTCGTTCCCCCGGCCCGCTCGACCGTCGCCGTTGCGGCGCTGCCGAAGGACGCGCTGGTAGAGATTGAGGTCATCGCCAAGGAAGCCGGAGCGTAGTTCGCGCCTCCGCATCTAATCCGAGGAGGGACAAATGGCTGAGACGACAAGGGCTGAAAAGATCCACAAGACCGAGGCGGAGTGGCGCGAGTTGCTGACGCCCGAGCAGTTCCACATCATGCGCGAGAAAGGCACGGAGCGGGCCTTCACCGGCGCTCTGCTGGATAACCACGAGACTGGTGTCTACCACTGCGCGGCGTGCAACGCTCCACTGTTTACGTCGGACAAGAAGTTCGAGTCCGGCAGCGGCTGGCCTAGCTTCTGGCTGCCGATCTCAGCAGAGGCGATTGAAGCGCACGAAGACAACACGCATGGCATGAAGCGGATCGAGGTGACCTGCGCGAAGTGCGGCGCGCACCTGGGACACGTCTTCCCCGATGGGCCGCGACCGACTGGAATGCGCTACTGCATCAACAGCGCTTCGCTGGGATTCGAGAAGCAATAAGACGACCGCGGATTAAACGCGGATCGGCGCGAATGAAACAATTGGAAAGACAGGAAAACGCCCCACTCGGCTGCGATGCCGATGGGGCGTTTCTGTTTCTCTGAACTTCCTGGCTTAGCCCTTTACGATCTTGCCGGTCTTGATGCAGCTGGTGCAGACGCGCACGCGTTTGCTGGCACCGTTGACGACAGCCTTGACGGCCTGCAGGTTGACGTTCCACCGACGGCGGGTGGTGTTGTGGGCGTGCGAGATGTTGTTTCCGAACTGCGGTCCCTTGCCGCAGAATTCACATACTTGTGCCATGACGAAGAGCTCCAATCTTGAATCGCAGAGACATCCTGAGGTGCGATAAAAAACCGCGCTTATGTCAGGAGGTGGCAGGCAAGAGCGGAAATCCGCTGGCCTCTACCGGTGTGCCCGGTAGTCTGCCGATTTTCTATCGTACCACGCTGAGGCGGCAGGCTCAATTGGGACCATTCTAATGGGTACCCCCTCCCCCTCACCTTTGATATAAGTGGTTTTTATTCAATATCTTATTCGATTTACTCTTCGTAAAATATTCATTCTTCAGGATTTATGGGTTAAAATATTGAAAACAGGCGGTTTACGGGGGGAAAAGTGAGGGCCCCGGTTGATTCCGGGGCCCTCTCGTTTCCTGTGATTTCATTTTAGCAAAATGGAGGAAACTACTCTGCCACTTGCATGTCGTTTTGTTTGAGTGACTTAGTTGGTTTGGGGGCTTGACAGGATTTTTGCCTTGGAAAAAAGCAGATTCCTCCACTCCGCTGCGCTCCGGTCGGAATGACAACCAAGGTCATTCGGTGAGCGTGAACAGGCGTTTAGCGGATTCGGCCCTGGGATTTGAGGAGGCGCTTGCGGTCGGCGATGAGGCGGTTGCGCTCGCGGGTGGGCATGGCGAGGACGGCGCGGGTGCGGGGTGGGAGTTTGTTGAAGATGTGCCGGTGAGCCTGGGTGAGTTCGTGCTGCCACTCGGCGGGGCTGAAGACGTCCCAGCGTTGGGCGGCGACCCAGTGGGCTCGGGCGAGATAGGGCGCGGGGAAGAGGCCATCGAGTTCGAGGAGTTCAGAGTAGCGCTCGGGGCCGGCGGCCCAGGAGATGACGGCTCCGTGTCGATCGTCGCTATCGAGGTTGACGAGGGCAAACATCTTGCCGCCGATGGCTTTGTCTCCGGCCCAGAAGACGAGGTTGGCTCCCCACTGCATGGTCTCGGCGACGTGGGGGAGGGTGAGGAGGAAGGCTCGGATGCGCTCGGCGTCCATTTGAGGAGAGTATAAGTATGAGAGGCAATTTGAACATTTCACGCGCGTTTCGAAATGGAGAAGTGAGGCGCGGAAAACTTAGCTGGCAGGCCAAGAAATTTCAGCGGCAGGATGTGTATGAACTACTATCTGGCCCACATCACCTATCCCATCATTTTTATTGCGGTCCTCGCACGTCAGCTCTGGCTTCCGGTTCCGGCTATTCTGTTTCTCCTGTCCGGAGGAACGTTGGCAGGCTCCGGCAAGTTGAGCTACGTCGGAATTCTGCTGGTGGCTATCCTGGGATGTGTTCTGGCTGACCTAGTCTGGTTCGAAACTGGCCGTGTAAGCGGTAAGCGGGTGGTGCGATTGCTATGCACTCTGGCGAACGACCCCAGTTACTGCATTCGACGTGGGAGGGCAGCCTTCGAGAAGAGGGGAGTTCGGCTTCTTCTGATTGCCAAATTCTTTCCAGGCCTCGATGGCATCACTCCCCCGCTGGCCGGGATGCTGGGAGCTTCGCGAACGGCCTTCCTGGTTCATGACTGCGGAGGCGCATTACTTTGGGCGGGCGCATACATCAGTTGCGGCTTTCTCTTCGCGGAGAGCCTGTACAGGGTTGAGCGTTATATCTCGGTCTACGCCACTGCATTGACTTTGGCGTTCGGCGTTCCCCTCGTGCTGCTTTTCGTCTGGAAGCTTGTGCCGCTCGTGCGAATGATTCAATCGCTTCAACATCTGCAGATCACTCCGGAACAACTGAAAGAACGGCTGAATCACGGCGATAAGATCGCCATCATCGACCTGCTGCGCTTCGAGGAAGATCCTCAGGGAGTGTCCGGAATCCCGGGAGCAGTGCGCCTCGTTCCAAACGAGATTCGGCGCAAGAAGCATTTCCGTGTGCCCGACGACGTTGACATGGTGGTCTACTGCCGCTCCCAGAATAGCTTCGTGAGCGCGCGTGTGGCGGCGGCGATGCGTAAGCACGGACTTCAACGTGTCCATGTTCTGGCGGGCGGTCTGGAGGCGTGGAAGGCCCGCGGTTTTCCACTGAGTGATCAGTTTGCCGATCCACGGACGGAGCTGACGCGACTGGGGGTCGAGATGTCTCCGGAATGGCAGCCGCTTCCGGCTTCGGGTGTAGGCGGGTGAGTATAGGGCTTAGGGCTCAGGGAAAAGACAAAGGCAACGGCGAGGTTGGGGCTGGGTGGGTGGTTTGCTTTCCCACCCTTCCTCACCCCAGTGAGCAAGCTCACTGGGGACCCCGATTCGCGATGAAGCTGCGAACGATGGGGCACCCGTGCTTTGGGTGCGCGCGCGGCGTAATTTGTTCTGACTGCGAAGGCCGGGCTGTGGTAGTTTGCATGGCCGGAGGAACTACAAATGACGATTCGTCGCGAAATGAGACAGGGATCGAAGATGGTTCTGGGGGCGGCTTTGTGCGGGTGTTTTGCGGCGCTGGTGTTTGGCGCGGGATGCAATCGGCAGGCCCCGGCGGATACGCGGGCGGCGGATGCGCAGGCGATTCGGGATCTTGACTCGCAGTGGTCCAAGTCTGCTGCCGCGCATGATGTGGATGGTACGGTCTCGTACTACAGCGATGATGCTGTTGTATTGCCGCCGAATGGACCGATGCTCACGGATAAACAGGCGATTCGTGCTGGGTGGGCCGGGATGGTGGGGCCGGGGAGAAACGTCTCGTGGCAGACAACGAAGGCGGAGGCCGCGGCTTCTGGCGATATTGCCTACACCATGGGGACGTATTCGCTGACGATGCAGGATGCCCAGGGCAAACCAGTCTCTGACCGCGGCAAGTATCTATGCGTATGGAAGAAGCAGGCGGACGGCAAGTGGAAGGCCGTGCAGGATACGTGGAACTCTGACTTGCCGGTGGCGGTGCCTGAGGCTCCGGCTTCGAAGAATATGAAGAAGAAGTAAGAGAGTCGGGAGCAAGTCAGTATCCGCGAAGAATAGGGCACCCGCCTTGTCGAGAGATCTTGCTTTAGCGGAGTCGTAAACGGATGGGGCCCTTTGTGGTGGCGGGGTCGACGGGGCGGTTGTGCTGCGTGATGAGGATGCGGCCCTGGGCGACGAGGCGGCGGGCGGCGGCGCGGGCGGGCTCCACGAGGGACTCCCAGTCGCGGCGGGCCGAGTGGGATTTTTCGCGGGCGTTGCCGGCTACCAGTTTCGCGGCCTCGGAGGGGCAGATGGTTTTGCCTGGATCACGTTCGGCCAGGAGCTCAAGGATGGCGGCTTCGAGGGCGGCGTCTTTTTCGCCGGGGTGGTAGCCGCTGCAGGCTTCGCTGCAGTATTTGAGGATGTCCCAGTCGCGGGCGTTTTGCTCGGTCCAATGGAATGGGCGCTTGCAGGTCTTGCAGAGCTTTTCCTTGTGTGGAGTGGGGCGGTCCGGTTTGGGTTTGCGGTCGGGCATGAAGTCAACTAAAGAGCCTGCGCTGGTGTACCGATTTGCTCATAGTAGATTTCGGCTACTCCGACAGACGACGGCGCTAGCTCTCCAGACCTTACTTTACTTACGACATTTGTGGCGCTTCTGGCAAAATGCGGGGGTTCTTCCCGTTCGACTACGCTCAGGGTAGGCTGCTGCTCAGAATGACAACGTGAAACAAGCAACAGCAAAGGCAACAGCGGATCGCGCTCTGCGCGATTGCCTACCTTAGCAAGGTCGTAAAGCTCACTAACTTGTGGACGTTCGAGCTCTTTCGATGTCTTTATACTTGAGAGATATGTCTACGTTTCCTTCGCTTGAAGATCAGCTTGACCTTATTACCAAGGGTGCGGCGGAGATTGTTCCGCTGGAGGCTCTGAAAGAGCGCATCACGCAGTCGATTGCTTCGGGTCGTCCGATGCGGATCAAGGCTGGGTTTGATCCTACGGCTCCGGACCTGCACCTGGGGCATACGGTGCTGATCCGGAAGCTGAAGCACTTTCAGGACCTGGGGCACACCGTTATTTTCTTGATTGGCGACTCTACGGCGCTGATTGGCGACCCGACCGGGCGGAATGTGACGCGGAAGCCGCTGACTCCGGAGCAGATTGCGGCGAACGCAGAGACGTACAAGGAGCAGGTGTTCAAGATTCTGGACCCGGTGAAGACGGAGGTGCGGTACAACTCCGAATGGCTGGATAAGCTGAGCTACTACGACATGGTGAAGTTGCTGGGGCAGTTCACGGTGTCGCAGATGCTGGAGCGCGAGGACTTTCATAAGCGGTTCAATGAGGAGCAGCCGATCTCGCTGCACGAGATGATCTATCCGATTGCGCAGGGGTACGATAGCGTCGCTCTAAGCGCGGACGTCGAGCTGGGCGGGACCGACCAGAAGTTCAACCTGATGCGCGGGCGCGATCTGCAGCGGCACTTTGGCCAGCCGCAGCAGATTATTTTGATGACGCCGATCCTTGAGGGTCTGGACGGCGTGCAGAAGATGTCGAAGTCGCTGGGGAACGCGATTGGGATTCATGAGCCGGCGGCGGAGATGTACGGGAAGCTGATGTCGATCTCCGACGAGTTAATGTGGAAGTACTGGACGCTGCTGACAGATCTGCGCGGGTCGGAGATTGCCGCGATGCAGGAGGATGTCGCGGGCGGAAGGCTGCATCCGATGCAGGCAAAGAAGAACCTGGCGCATGCGATTACAACGGACTTCCACTCGCAGGCTGAGGCCGATGCTGCGGCGGAGGGCTGGGCGACGCAGTTTCAGCAAAAGGGCGTGGCGACGCATGTTCCGGTAGTGCATATCCCGCTCAATGCGGAGGGTCTGATGGCTGCAACGGACGACGGCGCTGCGCTGAAGGTGGCGAAACTGCTGCATCTTGCTGGGCTGGCGGCGTCGGCGGGTGAGGCGACGCGCAAGCTGACGGAGAACGCGGTGAGCGTGAATGGAGAGAAGTTCAACGGGAAGCTGTTGAGCCGGAACGCGCTGGGTGAAAGCCCGATCCTGCGGCTGGGCAAGCGGAGTGTTCGCGTGGAGTGGGTAGAGTAACTTGCGGGGAATGCAAGATTTACGGGCGGATAGTGACAAAGTGCGGTAAAGTGCATCCAAGAGGCAGCGGTTTTGAGGAGTCTGATAGCCCGATGCGAACCGGTTGGATTGTATTTGGTTTAGCTTCCTGTTTTCTCCCGGTCTTGCTGCACGCGCAACAGAGACAGGACGCGAAGGCCCAGGCGATCGTGCGAACGGCGGTGCAGACGGAGCTTGTCGCCGATCGTGATGACCACTCGCGCTGGCAGTATCGCGACCTGGACCGCAAGCCTGACGGCGAGGCGCTGTACCATGTCGTCGAGACGGACCATGGTTCGGTGAAGAAGAAGCTGCGGGCGAATGGGCGGCCACTGAGTCCGGATGAGCTTCGCGCGGAGGATGAACGGATAAGGTCGTTTGTGAACGATCCGGGCCTGCAGGCGAAGCAGCACAAAGACAGCGAACAGGACGACAAGCGCGCGGAGAATATGTTGCGCATGCTGCCGGATGCCTTTTTGTGGACGGTGAAGAGCGAGACGCCTCAGGCGGTGACGCTGGGCTTCACGCCGAATCCTGACTTCAGCCCGCCGAGCATGGAGGCACGTGTGTTTGCGGCGATGGCGGGCGAGATTGTCGTGGACAAGACGCAGAATCGGCTTCAGACGATCAAAGGCCGGCTGATCCACGACGTGAAGTTCGGCTTTGGCCTGCTGGGCAGGATGAATGAGGGCGGCACGTTCAACGTGGAGCGGCGCGAGCTTGCTCCCGGGGTGTGGCAGATTACGGAGTCGCATGTGCACATCAACGGACGAGCGCTGCTGTTCAAGAGCATCAGCGAGCAGGAGGATGAGGTGAAGAGCGAGTTCAGGCCCACGCCTCCCGCGACGACGCTGCAGCAGGCGGCGACTATGCTGAAGGCAGAGCCGACGTCGCTTTCGGCACAGCGGTGACGTAGGGGCCACTCCGACGCGCTATTCTTGGTGGAATGCCGGGACATCCATATCAACAGACAGATCGCGAACTGCTGCAGCGCATTGAGCGCTCGGCGGGACAACGCGCAGGGTACAAGCAGCTAATTCGCGAGCTTGGGCTGGGTGGAGGCCGCGAGCGCAGGCTGCTGCTGGAGCAGCTTGCGCGTATGACGGCGCGAGGTGCACTGGTGAAGCTGGACCGCGAACAGTGGGCGCTCCCTTCGGCCGCTCCGGAGAAGACGGCTCGGGTACGTTCGTCAGCGAGCGATGCGGGCGATGGATTTCGCACGACGCGCGACCGGCTGGTGGCGGGAAAGATCGATCTGCATCGCGATGGGTATGCGTTTGTGCGGCCGAACGATGGCGCAGGGCGCGAGGACGACATCTTCATTCCGCCGAATGAGCTGAACGGTGCAATGCAAGGCGACGAGGTGCTGGTCGACGAGGCGCAGCGCGGGCGCGATGGCAGGCGTTCGGGACGCGTGGCGCGGGTACTGACGCGGCGGAATCCTACTGTGGTGGGGATCTTTCACTACGCGCGGACGCATCGGCAGAGTCCGTGGGAGAACACACTGCTACGCGGAAACTATGTAACTCCGCTCGATGAGCGGATGGCTGGCTCGCCAGGCGGTGGGGCGATCCTGATTCCTGAGAGCGCGGAGGTTGTCGCGACGCCGCTGGGGACTCCGCATCGTGTGCTTGGTGACGAGGCCCGTCGCGGCTTTGCGTGGAATGCGGGCGATGAGGATTCACTGGAGGGTCTGGCGGTCGATGTCGAGATCATGGACTTCCCTGCTCCGGGCCGGCCTGCGCGTGGGAGAGTGATCGAGGTGCTGGGGCCTCCGGATGCGTTTGGGGTGGATGTCGAGATCGTGATTCGCAAGCATCGTCTGCCGCATGTGTTTCCGGCGAATGTGCTCGTGGAGGCCGAGGATGCGGCGAAGAGGACGGTTGCGACGCTGAGTGAGAGCGAGCGAGCGCGGCGGCAGGACTTTCGCGGGCTTCCGATTGTGACGATCGACGGCGAGACGGCACGGGACTTCGACGATGCTGTCCTGGTTCGACCGCTTGCGAACGGCAACTGGGAGCTGCAGGTGCACATCGCCGATGTGGGCCACTATGTGAGGCCGGGGACAACGCTCGATCTGGAGGCGCGACTGCGCGGGACTTCGGTTTACTTTCCAGACCGCGCGGTTCCGATGCTGCCGCAGGAACTTTCAAGCGATATGTGCAGCCTGAGGCCGAATGAGGACCGGCTGGTGCTGAGCTGCGTGATGGAGATCGACGCCCGCGGCGAGGTGCTGGGATATGCGGTCGGCGAAGGCATCATTCGCAGCGCCCGTCGCATGACGTACACGCAGGTACAGGCGATCCTAGACGGCGATGCAGCCGTGCGCGAAGAGTTCATGGAACTGGTGCCGGAGTTCGAGCGGATGCATGAACTGGCGCTGAAGCTGAATGCGAAGCGGAAGCGGCGCGGGTCGATTGACTTCGACCTTCCGGAGCCAGTGATCCTCTTCGACCCGGATGGGAACATGGAGGCGATTGTGCGGTCGGAGCGCGGCTGGTCGCACCGGCTGATCGAGGAGTTCATGCTGTCGGCTAACGAGTGCGTCGCGCACTGGATCGAAGCGCAGGAGATTCCGGGAATCTACCGGATTCACGAGACTCCTGATCCGAAGCGCATTGTGGAGTTTGAGGAGACGGCGGCGCAGTTCGGTCAGACGCTGGGCCTTGGCAACCTTCCCGTCCGGCGTGTGCAGATGAAGGCCGACCGCAGGGAGTCGCGTGGCAGCGGGCGCGCGGCGAAGGTGCATGAGGTGGCCGAGTCGATTGCCGTGACTCCGCAGATGTACCAGCGGCTTACGGCTAAGATTGCGGGCAAGCCGGAGGAGCGGATTCTGGCGTACCTGATGCTGCGGTCGCTGAAGCAGGCTCGGTACAGCGAGAAGAATGTCGGCCACTTCGCGCTGGCGTCGCCGAGCTACACGCACTTCACGTCGCCGATTCGGCGCTATCCGGACCTGATTGTGCATCGGCTGCTGCGCGAACTGCTGCATGCAGGCGCAGACCCGCGGGGTGCAGCGATTCTAAGCAGTGAGCCTCAGCCCTGGGGCGGGAAGGCTGCGACGCATTCGGCGCGGCATGAAGACGACGGGCCATTGCCGGAAGACGAGCTGGAGGCGATTGCGCGGGAGTCGAGCGAGGCAGAGCGGCGCGCCGATGACGCGGAGCGTGAGCTGATCGAGTGGAAGAAGATCAAGTTCATGCAGGATCGCGTCGGCGAGGACTTTGACGCGATCATCCTCTCGTGCACAAAGTACGGCTTCTTCGTGGAGCTGAACGAGCTGTTCATCGAGGGTCTGGTGCCGATTGGCACGCTGATGGACGACCGCTACGTCTTTCGCGATACGGACCGGCAGATCGTGGGTGCGCGGAACGGGCGCGTCTTCAGGATGGGCCAAAGGGTTCGCGTGCTGCTGGACCGGATCGACCGGCAGCAGCGCCGGCTGCAGTTTGCCCTGCTGCCTAGCGAGTACGACGATGCGAATGCACCGCGGTCGCTCCGGAGATCGAAGAAGGCGCCGCGCGACGGTGACGAGGTTCGGCCCGCGAAGCCGAGGCCGAAGTCCAAGGCGAAGACGCGAACGCGCAACAAGAAGGCAAAGGGCAAGCAGCGCTGATTGAGGCTGCCTCCGGGCAGATTATGGCGGAACATCGTAAAATTAAAGTTCCTAAAGGAGTTAATTCGCACGAATGGCACACATGGTGTTTTGCACGAAGTACAAGGCGGAGATGGAGGGGCTGGATGAGCCTCCGTTCGACTCTGATTTTGGCCAGAAGATCTACAAGAACGTCTCGAAGAAGGCCTGGGGCGAGTGGGTGGAGCGCCAGAAGATGCTGCTGAACGAGTACCGGCTGCAGCCGTGGACGCGCGAGGCACAGGAGTTTCTGGTGGAGCAGATGAACGAGTTTTTCTTCGGCGAGGGCGGCGCACTGCCGAAGGAGTACGTCCCGCCTGCGCAGTAGGCTCCGGCTCGAACAGGCCGGTTAGTGGTAAACTGAATTCTGCAAATGACCCCGGCGTCGTCCACCCTGGACGGCGCGCCAACAAAGTCGGGACGTGGCTCAGCCTGGTAGAGCGCACCCTTGGGGTGGGTGAGGTCGCTAGTTCGAATCTAGTCGTCCCGACCATTTATTTTCAATCAGTTAGCTCGGTAATTTGGGTCCAGTAAGCTGAAGCGAAGGTCCAATAAAGGTCCAATGGCTTCGTTACCTCATGATTGAGCAATAGATGCGTTACCCGCCTTCCCTACAAACAAAGCAGCGATAGCGTCTTGAGCGTGTCGCTTGTCTGCTGTCACTGCCTTGGCATACGTTCCAAGGGTCATCACGGGTGAAGAGTGACGCATAAGCTCTTGCGTCGTCTTTACCGACGCTCCCGAGGATTGCAGCAAGGTTGCGAGCGTTCGCCGGAAGCTATGCCAGCCTATCCGCTTCGTGATCCCTGCCCTTACCGCTGCTGGAAAGATGTGCCGCTTGAGCACGGCATCCGGCCAGTAGGGTTTTCTGCCAAGGGCAAGTGGGCTAGCAAACACCCAGTCTTCAGAGCCGGAGTAGCTGGTTTGCTTCTTCCAGTTCTCAAGAGACGCGGCCAACTCGGGAGACAAGGGCAGTGGGCGACGTGAGGCTAGAGTCTTCGGTGGTCCCTCGACCTGATCCACCACTGACCGAACAACTCTTATCTCTGCCTCGTGGAAGTCCACGTCCTCCCATTTCAACCCGAACAACTCTCCTCGCCGCAGTCCAGTGACGGATGCTAATAGGATGAGGGTGCGGAAAGGGTCACGAAGTTCCGCGAGGAGTGCTGCAATCTCTACAGGTTCCAAAACAATCTCTTCCTGTAGCGGCAGAGCACTCTGCCGGACAAGTCGAATGGGGTTGGTTGTCGCCCATTCATACCTCATCGCATGTTGGAACAAGATGCTCATGACACCTTTGGTCTTATATCGGGTGTCCTGACTTGAGTTTCTGGACATCGCTGAAGCGTTGCCAGCAGATTCCGTTTAGATTTGGCATTCACGACCGCGCCATGAGGTCGTATATCCGCCGAGTGCATCCACGGCTCTTTGAAAAGCTATCGGAATCCTCAGGGCTTGTAGAACTGGCAGCCTTTCGGCGCAAATGCAGAACCAAGGATCAGAACATCTCTGGGCTAGCCGCAGATAAGTTGCTGGCACTCTGGAAAATGGGACTGCGGACCTAATAAGTAACGCCTCACTCAACACGAACGGGTTTGTCGTTACTAATCCTCGGAACGAGCAGAGTCGGGTTCAATGAGCGCTTTTTGCCTGTTCCCTCCGGTTGAACGAGTGAGACTTGACGTGAATTTCGGGTGGCAGAAGGCGTCGAGCGCAAGTCGAACTCTTCCTTG